>JAGFJG010000178.1 GCA_024102915.1 Caldilineales bacterium | reverse complement strand
GGGGGGGGGGGGGGGTGTGTGTGGGGGTGGGGGTGGTGGTGGGCGTATTGGTTGGAGTGGGCGTGTCAGTGGTGGTGGGGGTGGTCGTGGGTGTGGGGGTAAGGGTGGGCGTCGGGGTGTTTGTGGGCGTGGGGGTAATGGTGGGCGTATTGGTTGGAGTGGGCGTGTCAGTCGCTGTCGGGGTGATCGTCGGCGTGGGCGTAATAGTGGGCGTCGGCGTTCTTGTTGGCGTATGGGTGGGGGTGGGCGTGTCGGTGGGGGTCGGCGTGTCGGTGGGGGTCGGCGTGATCGTGGGGGTGGGGGTGATGGTGGGTGTCGGCGTTCTTGTCGGCGTATGGGTCGGGGTAGGGGTGTCGGTAGGGGTAGGGGTATCGGTGGGAGTCGGCGTATGGGTCGGCGTGGGCGTTTTGGTGGGAGTCGGCGTTTTCGTAGGAGTTGGGGTGTGGGTGGGGGTGTTGGTCGGCGTCGGGGTGGGCGTTCGCACGATCACAGGCGCCACATCGATGCGGCTGGCGATGGTGGTGTTGGCAGCCGTGGCGCTCACACTGTTATAAAACGTGCCATTGCTGCTCGCAGGCCAGGCCTGAAACGTGATGGTGACATTAGAGGCGCGAAATGGGCTGTTTTTGTCCAGCGCCGCCACCGCCGGATACTGAGCATGATGCAATCCGCCGTTGAAAACCCAATCCCAGGCCTGCCAGTTTCCCAGGGGATCATTCAGTTCGTATGGCGCTACCCCGACCACTTCCGGCCAGGCCGCCCAATAATCGCGAAAACTACGCTGCATATAATCGGCGCGATTGGTCTCGCCGATGGCCGGGTATCCTTCAAAGGCGAACTCGTTGCTCCCCAAATAATGCCCGGTCTCCGACAGAAAAATCTTGGCCGCCGGCCTGCCTTTCTGAGCGATGATCTGCAATTCCTTGCGGTAGGAATCGATCGTCGCCCAACCATAGGCGGCAGTGCCCTGGTGGAGATTGTATTGCGGGGGATGGTTGCCGGGGTAAGCGTGCGAGCCCCAGATATCCCATTTCCACAAAGACCCCGGAACCTGCGTGAACATCTGGTTGATAAACGTATCCGGCTTGATGGTGGCCCCCGGCGACATCGGCGCGCTGATGATAACCACGCGCGGATCGTTGTACGCCTTGATCGCATCATAAGCCTGGCCCAGAAAGGTTGCATATTCGCGGGCGTTGGGCTGCAATCCCCATTCCGTGTCCAGATTCGGCTCGTTCCAAATCTGGACATACAGGGTGTGACCATTCCGCTTGGGAAGACTATTGACCACCCGGCCCAGCGCCCAGGCAAAACTCTGGTAGTTGAGATAACCGTCGGCGGGCGGTTTATGCCAGTACGACCCGGCGTGCGCGCCCGCCAGCCGGATCACCGGGTTGAGCCCGCGGTTGTACGCCTCTTCCACAAAATCCTTGAAACATTGGGGCGCTTCCTGCCAACTTGTCGTAATCCCCGGCAGGAGTTGTTTTGCCCAGCCATGCCAGCCTGTCAGCCCGGCAGTCCAGCCCAGTTGTTCATAAATCTTATTTCGGTCCTCGCAATGCTCCTGGATGAAGGTATTGATGCCGAAATAATTGTCCCCACGCCGGGACGGAGCCGTCAGATTCGTCCAGGTCAGATTGCGCCCGCTGATGGCGGGGTTCGCCGATGAAACCAGAAGCCCATTGTAATAAATGCGGCTGCTGCCCGATTTGTAACTAAACCCGGCCGGCAGGGTATCGACCACGGTCACGCCGGTGGCGTCCACATCGCCATTGTTGGTGATGCTGATGGTATAGCTCACCTGTTGACCGGGTTGCACCAGGCTGGGCGATACAGATTTGCCCAGGGTGACGACCGGCCAAGGCACTCCCCCAGGCGCCGCTTTCCCTGGCTCCGGAGCCAGAATCAATGCCAGTAAAAGTGGGATGACAATTAGCGAGAGTCTGCGAATCATGTTTGTATCGGGGGAAGGGGCATCGCGCCAGCCCGGTCGGTGATGACGTGATAGCCCATTTTACACCGAAAATACTTTCTTCCGGTAGCGTTCGTTCGGCAGCCTGGAATCGGATCGGATTTGTGATTGATAAAGACGCCATTCGTCCAGGCAATGGGATGATCCTATTTTCGTGGCCTGCTCACATTCCGCTATAATGTTCACAATCTCCGGTCAAACCCGGCCTTTCCCTTTTCTTTTGGAGCCATCGATGAAAACCTATCCGGCAGTGGTATTGGCGGGCTACGCCCCCGACCGTCCTGACCCCCTGGCTGTCGCCATGGGCGGTGACCGCAAAGCGCTTCTCGATCTCGTGGGCAAGCCCATGGTCTGGTGGGTGGTCGATGCCCTGCGGCAAAGCAAGCGCATCGGCCCCATCTTCATCGTGGGGATGAGTCCGGAGGATGGGGTTGATTTCGGCGTCGATGTTCAATATGTGCCGAATCAAACCTCCCATTTCGACAACATCATGGCCGGCGTGAATGCGGCGCAGGACAACGACCCAACCAATGAATTCTTGATGGGCGTTTCGGGCGATATCCCGCTGCTCAAAGCAGAGACGATCGATTGGTTCGTACAGGTGTGCGAAGACATGGGCGGCGATTTCTTTTATTCCTTCGTCCAGGACAAAACCATGGAAAGCCAGTTTCCTGGTTCGGCGCGCTCCTTCGTGCCGTTGAAGGAAGGCCGGTTTTGCGGCGGGGATCTCTCCATGGCGCGGGCGGCAATCGCCAAAGACAATGAGCAATTGATTCGCGACCTGCTGGACAGGCGCAAGAACGCGTTTCAGCAGGTGCGGTTGGCCGGATTCGGCACCGTCATCAAGTTTCTGTTCCGCCGCCTTTCCGTGCACGATATCGAAAAGGTGGCCGCCCGGCTCATCCAATGCAATGCGCGGGCCGTGCAATCGCCTTATGCCGATCTGGGCATGGATATCGACAAGCCCCAACAGTTGGAAATGGCCCGACGGATTCTGGCGGCACGGGCGCAGGCAGGGTGATGGCGTCAGCGCTTGAGTAGCGCCAGCATCTCCGGCAATGGCCGGGTATTGATCACGTCGGTGGAGGTGAGCCAGGCGCGGCGGGCGACGCCGACCCCATAAGTCAGAAGGTCCATCTCGTCGGGAGCGTGAGCGTCGGTGCTGATGGCGATCTTGAGGCCGAGTTCGACAGCACGGCGCGTGTAAACATCGTTCAGATCGAGCCGGGAAGGATGGGCGTTGATCTCGACCACCGTGCCCGTTTCCACACAAGCTTGCAGCACTGCTTCGACATCTAGCTCCGTTGGCGGGCGTTTGCCGAGCAAACGCCCCGTTGGGTGACCCAGGATGTCGACATGGGGATTGCGTACAGCCCGCAGACAGCGCTGGGTGATCGTCTCCCGATCCTGGCGCAAACTGCTGTGGATGCTGGCCACGACGATGTCCAATCTCGCCAGCACTTCGTCGGACAGTCCCAGGCTGCCATCCGCCAACACTTCCACTTCCGTGCCCTGTAACAGCCTGAAATCGACTCCGGCATCAGCCCAACCTGCGTTGAGTTCGGCGATCTCCTCGGCCTGTTTGCGCAGACGTTCGTCGTCCAGCCCGCCCACGATGCCCAGCCCCACGCTGTGGTCGCTGACCAGCCAGTAGTGGTACCCCCGAGCCCGGGCTTTCGTCGCCATCTCGGCGATGCTGGCTGTGCCATCACTCCAGGTGCTGTGCCCGTGCACCTCCCCCAACAGATCACTCTCGCGGATGAGCGCGGGCAAATTCCCCGCCACGGCTGCCTGAATCTCACCCCTATCCTCTCGTAGCTCCGGCGGAATCCATTCCAATCCCAGGAATTCGTACAGCGCCTCCTCTTCCGCAAAAAACCGCTTCTCGCCCTCTGTCGCCTCGCCCCGCCCGGTCGCCGTCAGACCATATTCATTCAGGCTCCACCCCCGTTTCAGCGCCAGTTCACGCATCTGCACATTGTGCTCTTTGCTGCCCGTGAAGTATTGCAGGGCCGCGCCCCAGTGCTGCGGTTCCACCACGCGCAGATCGCATTCCAGACCGTTGGCGAGTTGTACGCGTGTCTTGGTTGGCCCTGCCGCCAGCACTGCCGAAACCTGCGGCAAAGCGCGAAAGGCGTCCATGACCACTTCCGGTTGCTCGCTCACGGCCAGCAGGTCGAGATCGCCGATGGTTTCCTTCCATCGGCGCACGCTGCCGGCAGGCTCGATGCGGACGAGGACGCCAGCGGGCAGGGTCTGTTTCAATGCCGTGCTCAGGTCGAGGACGGTGGGTCGGGCAATGCCCAAGGGCGTGCGCTCTTCGCCGCGCGTGGCCAGCAATTCGATGCCCTTGAGGATCTGTTCCTCCGACTTGGCGCCGAATCCCTTCAAGTCCCGAAGTTGTTGTTGTTCGGCAGCCGTCCGCAGCGCCCCGATGCTGGTGATGTCGAGTTCCTGCCACAGCCGGGCCGCCTTCTTAGGCCCCATCCCCGGCACGCGCATCATCTCCACCACGCCCACAGGCACCTCCTGTTTCAGTTCCTCCAAGTAGGCGATCTGGCCTGTGTCCAGCAATTGGCCGATATCGGCGGCGATGCCTTTGCCGACATTGGGGATGCCGGTCAGTTCCCCGGCAGCATGGACGCCGTAGAGGTCCTGGCCGTAGTTTTCGATGCTCTCCGCCGCATTGCGAAATGCGATCACGCGAAACCGGTTTTCGCCCTTGATTTCCAGGATGTCGCCCATCAAACGCAGTTGTTCGGCGATCTCTTTGTTGGTGAAGTGAGGTGGGGTGTCAGGCATGGCGGGAATTTCGAGAATGGGGATTAACGTACGGGCTTGTCATCGTCTTTATGGGAGTATAGCATTTTTCGACGGCAAGGCCAGATGCTCCCTAAGACGTCGGTCATTGGCCTTACCCTCTGCATCCAAAACCCAGAATTCCTACTCAACTGCACCTATCTTGAACCCAACCCCTCGCCTCTGCTAGAATCGGTTCTATAATGACCATCACCATTCGCGCCATCGGCTCACTTAAGCAGCACATCGATTCACCAATGACGATCACCGAAGCCGCAACTGTCGGCGCCGCCCTCGATTTGCTCGATCTGCCGAGAGACGTTTCGGTGGTGATGATGGTCAACGATAAACTGGCGCATACGCATACGGCATTGCACGATGGCGATGTGCTGCAACTTGTGCCGGTCATCAGCGGCGGCTGACCCTTACGCACATATTTCAAATCACACGGAGACAATGTCATGACTGTAGGCGGAACCTGGGGCAAAATCCTGCACATCGATCTGGGTTCGGGCGAAAAATGGATCGAAAACCCGCCCGACGAAATCTATCTCAAGCTGCTCGGCGGGCGGGCGTTGGCGGCCTATTTGTTGCTGCGCGACCTGCCGCCCGGCACGGATGCCCTCAGCCCGGACAACCTGCTCATCTTTGCGCCGGGCGTGTTGCAGGGCACAAACCTGCCCGGAAGCGGCAGGCATGGCGTGGCCGCCAAAAGTCCCTTGACCGGGACCATCGCCAGTTCTGAGGTCGGGGGCTGGTGGGGGCATGAGTTCAAACGGGCCGGATTCGATGCGCTCGTTGTCCATGGCCGCGCCGAAGCGCCTGTGTATCTCTGGATTAAGAATGGCGAGATCGAGATTCGGGATGCCGCGCACATCTGGGGCATGGATACGGCGGATGTGGAGCAGGTCATCCGGGCGGAACTGGACGACAAAATGAGCATCGCTCAGATTGGCGCGGCGGGCGAGAACCAGGTGCTTTACGCCGCCGTGATGCACGACATTAATCGAGCGGCGGGACGGGGCGGTTTGGGCGCGGTGATGGGCAGCAAGAATCTCAAGGCAATCGCCGCGCGCGGAACCATGCGCCTGCCTGTGGCCGAACGTAAGCGCATCAACGCGGTGGCGAAGTGGCTGGGCGATAACTATCAGGAAAAGGCGGCATGGGCGGTGAAAATAGGAACCGTACAGGGCGTGCTCAACTGGGGACGACTGGGCGCGCTACCCACGTATAATTTCCGTGAACCGATATTCGAGACGCGCGAGCAAATCTCAGGACAATTGATGCACGAAACCATCCTGCTTGAGCGCGACACCTGCCAGGTCTGTCCCATCACCTGTAAGCAGGTGGTGGAGTACGACGGGCAGGAATACCCCGAAAGCCCGTATTTACGCTCCGACTTTTTCCACAAAATCAAAATCGACAAAGCCTATGGCGGCCCCGAATACGAAACCCTGGGCGCGTTCGGCTCGGCCTGCGGCGTCGATGATCTGCTGGCCGTGGCCAAAGCGCACGAGTTGAGTTCGCGCTGGGGGATGGACACCATCAGCCTGGGCATGACGATCGCTTTCGTGATGGAATGCGTGGAGCAAGGGCTGCTCGATGCCGAACAGACGGGCGATTTTCTGCCGCAATGGGGCGACGCCCAGGCGCTGCTCGACGCCATCGAGATGATCGCTTTCCGCCGCGGCTTTGGCGACAAGATGGCGCTGGGCAGTCGAAAACTGGCCGAGTGGATCGGCAATGGCGCGGAGGCATTCACGGTGGAGGTCAAGGGACAGGAATTGCCCATGCACGAACCCCGCCTTAAGCAGTCACTGGCGATTGGCTACGCTACCGCCCCCGTGGGCGCCGATCATCAAATGAACATGCATGACACCGCTTACACCCGCCCTGGCGAAAGCCTGGAACGGGTCGCCGCTGTGCAGACCTTCGAGCCGATGGCCGTCAACGATCTGGGCGAGCAGAAGATGCAGTTGTTCTACCACGAAGTGAATTTCAAACACGCCTTCGATTGCGCCCTCATCTGCCACTTCCACCCCTACGATTACAACCACCTGGCCGAAGCGCTTAGCGGCGCCACCGGCTATGATTACGACGCGCGCTCCGCCCTGGCCGTGGGTGAACGCGCCCAGACGCTTTGCCGCCTGTTCAATCTGCGCGAGGGCTTCACGGCTGAGGATGACAAACTGCCGCGGCGGGTGATGAAAGCCTTCAAGGAAGGCCCGCTGGCCGGGGTCGAGATCACGGACGAGGTTTTTTTCACAGCTCGGAATTATTGGTATGGTCTCATGGGATGGACGCAAGAAGGCGTGCCCACCCAGGAACGGTTGCAAGCGCTCGGTCTCGCGGAACTGCTCGACGGCATTTCCATCACGGTCGCAGCCTGAGGCGGTTTGGAGAATCATCCGCAGATTGCGCAGATGACGCAGATTGACATAAGAAGAACTATTGCTTTTCCAGGTTTGGAGCGTGTTGATGATACGGAACAGATTGCTTTTGGTGATGATTGTGCTGTTCTCGTTGCTGGGCGCAGGCGTATTTGGCGCGTTCGGCGTCTCGGCTGTCCAACCGCCCCCCGACGGCGAGAAAGTCTATTTGCCGTTGCTTTTGCACTCCTGGCCGATCCCCACTCCCACGCCGACCCCGACCGCCACACCATCCCCAACGCCCTCTCCCACCCCCATCCCCACGCCCGCCAGTTGCCCGCTGGACAATGTGACCGGCGTGTATCTGGTGCAGACAAGCAACACGCAACACAATTGCCCATTGCCGATCAACGACATGGAAGGCGAAGGAACCGTGATCCAGACCGGCGACCAGCTTGTGCTGGTCTTTCAGGATATCGCCACGACTGGCACGATCAATACCACGACCGGCGAGTTCATGGTCTCAGCCGACACGACTTCGGCCACACTCTCCGCCACCGGCGTGTTTGGTCTGGGCCAGAACCCCATGACGGTGACCGGTCACGCGCAATTGCAATTGCGTCTTGGTCCCGCCACTTGCATCGCCAATTTCGATCTCAATGGCGAGCGCCAGAGTTGCCAGACCAAGGCGTCAACATCTCGCCAAATGCGGCTACTGCCCTTCACGGACAAAGGTGAAGCGCAGTAGCCAGACCCGTCGGGCTGCAAGCTGTGCAAAGAAATAATCCACAGATTACGCAGATTAACGCAGATGTTTCCGATTTCACTCTGCGCAATCTGTGGATAAGCGCTTTGGTTCTGACTTGTCTCGGTCAGATTCAGGCCCCGAAGCGGGCCAGCCGTCCGGCGTAGCCCATCGCCCACGGGATCATTTCGGTGGCGTGGAAGACGCTCATCGCCCCGCCTTCTGCGGCTCGTTCGCCAAATGTGGCGACGCTGTCGGGCATCACATCCTCCCCCCAGAAGAGGGTGGGGACAGGATGATAGCTGTGGCTGCGAAGCTTGGCGGGGGTGCTGTGGTCGCCGGTAACGATGAGGACGGATGGGTTTAGGGCCAGAAGCTGGGGTAAGGCGGCATCGACCGCCTCGATCTCATGGACTTTGGCATCAAAGTTGCCATCCTCGCCATAGCTGTCCGTCTTTTTGATGTGGATGAAGAAGAAGTCGTAGTTGTCCCACTCGCGGGCCAACGCCTCAAACTCGTGATGCGGCCTGTCGCCATCGAACTCGATCACATTCATGCCGACCAGTTTGGCCACGCCTTTGTACATGGGGTAGACGGCGATGGCCGCCGCTCGCATCTGATAGATGTCGGGGAAGCGGGGCAGGCCGGGGTCGCGGGCGAGGCCGCGCAGGTTTAGCGAATTCGCTTTGGGTTCGTCCGCCAACACCGAGCGCGCCTGCGCCACCCACTTGTTGACGAGATCAGCCGAGTGCGCGCCTTCGGTTGTACCGCTTTCGTCGGTGACTGGAAGTGGCGCTTTGCCCGTGACCAGTGGATCGGTTTCGGTGAGTTGGCCGCCCAGCCCAGCCCCGCGGATGATCAGGGCGAAACGATGTTCTTTCACTGGCAGGACGAATGTCTCATAACCCTCGGCGGCCAGGCTGGTTTCGGCCTGCAGTTTTTCACACAAGCGGATGCATTCTTCGGTGGGGATGCGTCCGGCCCGGCGGTCGGAGATCAGGCCATTGGCATCGACGGTGGCGAAATTGCCGCGGGCAGCCAGATCTTCATGACTGAGGTCGAAGCCGATGCCCAGGGCTTCCAGCACTCCGCGCCCAATCTCGAACTGAATGGGATCGTAACTAAAGAGGCTGAGGTGCGCCGGCCCCGAACCGGGCGTGATGCCGGGGCGGATGGGGATCGAACGGCCGCTGCTGCCCTCGCCAGCCAGCCGGTCGAGGTTGGGCGTGTAGGCGCTTTCGAGTTCGGTGAGGCCATTGACATGCAAGGGCATTCCCCCCAGGCCATCCATGACGAGGAGGACGATTTTATTATTGTTTTTTTGTGCGAGGTTTTTGTAAACGCGATGGTCGGTGATCATAGAACCCTCAAAACAGAAAGAAGGGGGACGATCCGGCTATGCGGCCAGATCATCCCCCTTGAAGTCGGCGCAGTGTGCTGGTTAGACCAGGGCCACCTCAGTGGTGGGATCGAAGATGTGCATGTTGTCCATATTCACCGTCAGATCGATTTCCTGGCCGATATGGGCGCGAGTGCGGGGATCGACGCGGGCGATGAACTGCTTGCCTCCGGTCAGCCCATAAACCCAGATCTCGTTGCCCATCAACTCGGTGACGTCGATGGAAGCGCGCAAGTCAGCCTGGGCGAAACCGGGCGGTGTGAATTCTTTGGTGTGAATGTCTTCGGGTCGAATGCCGAAGATGATCTGTTTGCCTTTGTACTTGCGGAGCTGATCGGCTTTTTCCTGCGGCATGGGCAGGCGGAAGGAGCCGCTATCGATGAGGAGCTTGCCAGTGTCTCCTTCTTCCACAATGGTGGCGTCGAAGAAGTTCATGCTGGGGCTGCCGATAAAGCCAGCCACGAAGATATTGCCAGGGTGGTTGTACAACTTTGTGGGCGTGTCCACCTGCTGCAAGATGCCATCTTTCAGCACGGCGATGCGGTCGGCCATGGTCATGGCTTCCACCTGATCATGAGTGACGTAGATGAAGGTGGTGCCGAGTTGCTGGTGCAGCTTGGTAATATTGGCGCGGGTTTCGACGCGCAGCTTGGCGTCCAGGTTGGAGAGCGGCTCGTCAAAGAGGAAGACCTGCGGGTTGCGGACGATGGCGCGGCCCACAGCCACACGCTGTCGCTGGCCGCCCGACAATGCTTTAGGCTTGCGGTCGAGCAACTGCCCGATGCCTAGAATGTCGGCTGCTTCCTTCACCTTCTTGTCAATTTCCTGCTTCGGCACCTTGCGCAGCTTGAGACCAAAAGCCATGTTGTCGTACACGCTCATGTGCGGATAGAGCGCGTAACTTTGGAACACCATGGCGATATCACGGTCTTTGGGCGGGACGTCATTCACGACGCGGTCGCCGATCTTGATTGCACCTTCCGAAATCTCTTCCAGGCCTGCCAACAGGCGCAGGGTGGTGGATTTGCCACAGCCTGAGGGACCGACATAGACCATGAATTCCTTGTCGTTGATGTCAAGGCTGAGATCGTTGACGGCGACGACATCGCCCCAACGCTTGTACACGTGTTCGTAATTAACTCCGGCCACGAAGAAACTCCTTGTGAGAGTGAATCGCACCTTCTGTCGGCAGAACTTTTTGGTCGTCAGATGGGGCCGGGCGCCGGGAGCAGAGTTACTGGCTCTGACATCGCCGTGGCCTTTACGCCCTTGGTAAGTTCCATCTGCGGGCATGAACGCCGAAACCATCCGCCAGAGGGTGCAGTCAGATCAATGTTGGATTGGGTATCTGAAATTGGGGATTCCCATGACCGCCAGTCGATACCCGCGAATTCAGGGTGGTCATTCCCCATGTGCTTCACCAGACTGAATAGGCGCCTTCCGGTTCGAGAGCGGCATCGCCGCAGGCACTTGATGCGCGAAGCATCAACAACTGAGTATTCGGATTGTACTTCTTTCGAGGTGAACGGGCAAATGGGTCTTGGGGATGGCAGACCACATATCTCCGAAATTACAAGTTCACTCTCCGGCTATTGCCTTTTTCTGGGGATAGCGATAAAATTGGGAATGAAGATTCCAATGGAGACATGTAAAATGGATGATTGTCTTGAGTCGCGAAAACGAACGAGGGTTTCTGCGCCAACGTTCGGAAATTTTGGGCCGAATTCATACATAACTCTAATGGAAGATTAATGCAATCACCATAACAAAACGATACTCTGAGTCAGGACAGAATTGGATTTTTTCACACACATCACTGTCTGATTTTTACGAGGATGGCAATTAGACCATGAAAGATTTAGCAAGTACGATACCGAACGAACAAATGCCAGAGCTTTTTGCACAACTTCCGCATGAAGACCCTGCATTTGGGCGAGCTGTGAAAATCGTGCGTGTGGCCCCGGGCGAGTGTGTTGCTCCGCCCGAAGACATGGACGAAAACATGTACATTCTGATGAGCGGGCTGATTCAACTGGTCGTCACGAATAAAGAGGGTCGGAGCCTGGTGACGGCAACACTCAACCCCGGCGCTGTATTTGGCGAAAACGCATTGATCGACCTGGGTGAGAGCACCCGCATTTGTGCGCAGGCGGTCGAGCCGAGCACCGTATGGCAATTGACGGCCGAGCAGGCGGCCACTTTCACTGACCGGCATCCAATCCTGGGCCTGGGCATGTTGCGCACCTTCAGCCGCCGCCTGGCGCAGGTGGAGAACCGCCTGGAAGATGTGGCGTACAAGCGGCTGCCGGAGAGATTGGCGGGCGAATTGATGCGCCAGAGCCGCCACTACGAGTCCGACCAGATTCGCATCAGCCATCAGGCTTTGGCCGACATCCTTGGTACTTATCGGGAGACGATCAGCGCCATCCTGCGCGACTTCAAGCGCGAGAACTGGGTGGAGCTTGGCTATCGCCGCATCACGATCAAGAACCCCTACGCCCTCTCCGATCTGGCCGGTGTGATTTACGACTGAAACAGATTGGGATAAACTCAAGGCCGGGCCTGAAATCAGGCCCGGCTTTTTTATTCGCCGTTGAATGGCAGTTTCGGATGCCAGCCTCAAATATACTTCAACTCGCGAGCGCGCCTGTGCAGGTCTGCACGGAAATCCGGGTGAGCGATATTGATCAGCGCTTTGACACGCTGGCGGATGGATTTTCCGTACAGGTCGGCCACGCCATATTCGGTGGCGATATAGTGCACATCATTGCGGGATGTAACCACGCCCGACCCCAGCTTGAGCGCAGGCACGATGCGTGAGAGCATGCCATTCCTGGCTGTCGATGGCATGGCGATGATCGGCTTTCCGCCTTTGCTGCGCGTGGCCCCGTGCACGAAATCGACCTGACCGCCGACGCCGCTATAGAATTCATGCCCGAATGAATCGGCGCATACCTGGCCGGTGAGATCGACTTCGAGGGCAGAATTGATCGAGATCATATTGTCGTTCTGGGCGATCACAAAGGGGTCGTTTACATAGTCCTGAGGGTGGAACTCCACCATGGCGTTGTCGTGGACGAAATTGTACAGTCGTTGCGATCCGATGATAAAGCCGCAGATGATCTTGCCCCGGTGCAGTGTCTTGCGCTCGTTCGTCACCACACCTGATTCGACCAGATCGGCCACGCCGTCCGAGAAGAGCTCGGTGTGAATGCCGAGGTCGCGTTTGTCACGCAGATAATAAAGCACGCCGTCCGGGATGGCTCCGATGCCCAATTGCAGCGTGGCGCCATCGGGGATCAACTCCGCCACATGGGCGCCGATCGCCTTTTCCAATTCCCCTGGCTCACCTTGCGGCAATTCCACCAGCGGATAATCGACCTGCACGACATGCGTGAGCTTGGATACGTGAATGAAGCTATCGCCCAGCGTGCGCGGCATACGGTCGTTGACCTCAGCGATGATCACACGCGAGGACTCGGCGGCGGGCTTGGTAAGCCCCACCTCGATGCCATACGAGCAAAAGCCGTGTTCATCCGGCGGCGAAAGATGTGCGAATGTGACATCGAGCGGCACGATTCTATCGCGAAAGAGGCGCGGGATCTCGTTGAGAAATACCGGTGTGAAATCCGCCCGACCCTCATTCACAGCCTGGCGCACATTCGGGCTGACAAACATGGTATTGACCCGAATCCTCCCTTTCAGATCGGGCGAAACGTAATCGGCATCGCCGATGGTCAGCACCTGATGAATGGTCAATCCGCCCACCTCGCCGGCGCGAGCGCGCTGAACCAGCGATCCCAACAGTTGAACCGGAACCGAGCAGTTTCCGGTCAGAAAGATACTGGACCCGCGGGGAATGGATTGCACCGCCTCCTCTGCGGTGGTAATCTTCGATTCGTAGATTTGCATCCAGCTACTCATTGTCAGTCTCCCCGGTCAGTTCTGCACTCAGTCCGGAATGGACGATCTCGCCATCGCGCACATTGATGCCACGAGCCAATTCCGGATAAGTCTGTGTGGCGCTATCAAGTCCCTGATCGGCCAACGCCAGCAGGTAGGGTGTGCTGACATAAGTCAGGGCGTGGCTGGCAGTGCGCCCGGCCATACTGGTGATGTTCGGGACGCAGTAATGGATCACGTTCTCAGAAACATAGGTCGGGGCGCTGAGATCGGTGGGGCGACTGGTCTCGGCGCAACCGCCCTGATCGATGCTGGCATCGATGAATAACGTGCGCGGTCGCATGCTGCGGATGTGTTCCCGCGTCAGGATGATCGGGGCGCGCTGCCCAGGCCGGTGGATCGCACCAATCACGACATCGGCAAACCGCACCACTTTTCGCAGGTTATAGTCAGTTGCGGCCATTGTGATGCCGCCCCCCGCCAGCAAGCGGTCGGCGAGTTCCAGGGCGCGGGGGTTGCTATCGAGCAGATAGACGGATGCGCGATTCCCGGCCAGGGCCAGGGCTGCCGCCGTGCCAAAAGTGCCAGCGCCGAGGATCACCACTTCAGCCGGGGGCACGGTTGGGCAGCCGCCCAGAGTTACGCCTCGTCCGCCCTCGTCGCTCTGCATAAATCTGCCGGCGATCTGGGGCATGAGACGCCCGGCGACGGTGCTGATGGTGTGCAGAACCGGCAGGTAACCATCTTGGGTCTGAACCGTCTCCCAACCAATCGCACACACGCGGCGCTGGCGCAACAGGTCGATCTTGTCTCGTCGCCCGGCAGCCAGATGCAGAAAGCCGACCAGAATCTGGTCTTCGTGCATTAGTTGCAAGTCCTCGACAGTGGGTCGCGAGACCTTGACAACGATCTGGCCGCGGGCGATCGCTTCTTCATGGCTGTAAACGATCAGACCGCCTGCGGCTGTATAGGCTTCATCATCGAATCCGGCGCCCAGCCCGGCGTGATGCTCGACAAAAACGCGATGCCCGGCCTGGGCGAGCGCTTCGACGCCCGCTGGCGTGAGCGCCGCCCGGTATTCGTAAGGCCGTTTCTCGCGGGGGATAGAAATATCGACTGTTGCCATAAGGCCTCCAGAACAGAGATTTCGACATGAAAAGTCGATTTGATTATGACAAAATCCCGTCCGCCTGCATATGATCTAAAACAGGCCATGTCACATTTGGCACGACGACGAAGTATCCCCTCATCCCCCTAGCTGCGCTCGAATCGCACGCTCACCTCTTCGCTGCCGTCGGCGTGAGGGATTTTGTACAGGTAGAAGAAATCGGGTTGATCCAGCGTCAGGGCCAGCACTTGCGGCAGATCGGGCACCAGATCGAGCGCGGCCATCTCAGCCCGCCGCACCCAGACCGGCTCGCCCTCGCTGCTTGCCCGCAAGGCCTGGTGGGCAGCAACACCGCGATAGACGAATACCAGGATGCCGGAGCCGTCGAGACCAGTCTCAGCCACGATCAACCCGCGCAGAATGAGGGATTCCACCGACACGCCCGTCTCCTCCGCCAACTCGCGCACCCCGGCCGCGTGCGGATCCTCACCCTTCTCGACATGGCCTCCGGGGGCATTGTACTTGCCCGGCCACAGTCTTTTTATCGGCGACCGCCGGATCAAAAGCACCTGCTCCCCATGCGTGATGATCAGGAGGACGCGTGGGATGAATTGATAACGGTTGGGGTCAGCGCCGTATGCCCCGATCATGGAAGAACCTGTTCACCTTTGCTGATTTGGGTGGCATAAAATACCATTGGCAATATCGATTTATAATCTTTTGGTCGGACGTTCGATTGATCTCGGAGAAGGGAAATGACTGCGCAAACACAAACAAATCGTACGGATGGGATTTCCATCATCGCCATTTACTTTTTCCTCAGCGGATTTCTATCGCTGATGAGCCTCTGCGGACTCATGTTTTTGGGTTACGGCATCTTCTTCAATGTCGATGATACCGGCTCTCAGGCTTTGGCCTTGGTCGGGCTTTCTTGCGGACTGGTCATCGTGCTGGCGGCGGGCTTGGCCTCGCTGATCGTAGGATACGGCGTCTGGAATATGCGCAGTTGGGCGCGCTGGGCGGCGATTGTGCTGGCGGTGCTAGCATTGCCCGGCTTTCCCATCGGCACGGTCATCGGCATCCTGATCATCTGGTATTTGCTCAAGGACGATGTACGGCCGTTGTTCGAGAATCCCTGATGCCGCGCGATTAGCCGCCCCAATCCGCCACACGATCGGCGCTAAAATCGTATCGAAACTCGATATTGGCAAGAGCCGTAGGCGCGAACGGGCGCTGATTGCTGCCGTCGGCATTCATCAGCCACAGTTCCCATGAGCCGCGACGGTCTGTCAGAAACAGGACCGTGCGCCCGTCGGGGCTGACGGTGGGGGCGACGCTGTGGATCGGGCGATCACGGATGCCGGGAGGCGCGGTCAGGGCGGTTTCGCCGCTGCCATCGCTGTTCCAGCGCCAGATGTCCCAATGATCGGCGGAGAGACGACTGCCGTAGATATACCTGCCATCCGGACTGAGCACTGCCGGACCGAGAGGCACTTCCAGATCGACGACCCGCCTCGGCGGCGCGTTGCCCTGGCTTTCAGCTATGCTATACCCGCCTCGCTCCAAGACCAGCACATCGCTGCCCTGAGCGGCATGGCTAGGGGAACGCATATCGCTGGTCGCAGGCAAATCCCGGTCGCTGCCGGTCGCTTCAATATAGCTCAACAGGCCGGTCAAAGGCTCGGAGGCCAGGGGGAAGTCACTTTTGCAGATGCGCCCGAATGGCGTATCGATGCAATCGGCCCCGCCAAACAGATCATCGATCTGGTCTTCCGAGACGCAGCCGAATGGCGTCTTGCGGCATGTCACACTGCCCGTGACATGCTCGAAGATGATGGTCGAGCCGTCGGGCGTCCAGGTGGGCGAGCGCGGCTCGTTGGCCGAAATCAAATGCCGCTCGCCCGTGCCATCGCTATTAATCACCCACAAACCCCGCGGCTCGTCCCAGCGCGTGAACGCCACCTGGCGGCCGTCGGGACTGAGCGCGGGATCGAAGCCGCTCGTCAGTTTGCGTAGACCTGTTCCGTTGGCATTGATAACGTAGATGTCGCCGCCGTTGCTGGTCTGAAAAACGATGCGCCCTCCGGCTGGGCTGACTCCGCCACTGCTGGCTGCGGGCGCTGGCACAGCGCTGGTGGATGTCCCGGTCACGGGAACGGCGTCCGCATCTCCGGTCAATTGCAGATAGCGGGCCGCCGCCCAACCCTGCCTTCCGGCACTCGTCTCCACCTGATACCACGCCCCATCGCCAGTGCGGCCAATGATCGTCACCAATTCGCCTGCCGTCATCGAGCCTGCCACAGCCTGGTCGACGCCCGGCCCCGCCCGCAAATTCAGGCGATTGGGCAGAACCGTCGCCAAGATGCCACTGGCCTCGCCTCCTGTCTCGGCTTCCGTGGTCGGTTCGGGAGCTCCCACCTGGGCTTCGACGGTCGCCAGGGGTTGGTCGCCGGATTGCACCGGCAGAGCTTCGATTTCGGCCAACACTTCCAGGCTGCTGGCCTGTATCCAGCCATCCTGCGCGGGGCTATCTTCATCCGGCTGGTAACGCACAGCCAGCCACCGGTTGTCCGGCGAACGCGCCAGCAGACCCACGCGCATTCCTGCCGGAATCCCGCCAATCCTTTGACCGCCGGGAGCGCTCAAAAGCGCAGCCTGGCCGACGCTGACCAATGCGCCAGGGAGTCGTCCGGACGCCGGGGCGCTGGTCAGAGGTTGGGCTTCGGTTTCCTGCCCGGATTCCGCTGATTCTGCGGACGAGTCTGCCTGCTCATTGTTGCTCACGTTCGCCGTTGCCGGGGAGCGAATAGGCGTGGGAGTACGCACGATGGCCGTGGGCAATTCAGGCGGCGTGGGAAAAACCTCGTCGATAACCGGTGTTGGTTCGGCGACGGGGCCGCATGCCGCCAAAAGCAAGGCCATCCAGAGCAGAACGGCTAACAACACGTGAGCAGGGCGAACAACGAGCATTCGCCTGCCGCCAAACGGAACCCTATTTTGCGTATTCATGAGGAAGCGCCTCCGTGACCGCTTAGGATCACTCGTAGCGCAGGGCGTCGATGGGGTGTAATTGGGAAGCGCGCAAGGCAGGGTAGATGCCAAAAAACAATCCGACGATGGCGCTGAATCCAGTCGCCAAGAGTACAGCCTGCAAAGTGATGACCGCTTCCAGGTCTTCGGATAGGCTGGCCAATGCCTGGGCGCCGGCGAAACCGAGCAACATGCCGATGATGCCGCCGATCAGGCTGAGCACCATCGCTTCCACCAAAAACTGCGTGAGGATGTGTCGGCGCTTGGCCCCCACCGCTTTGCGCAGCCCGATCTCTCGTGTGCGCTCGGTCACCGACACCAGCATGATATTCATGATGCCGATGCCGCCCACCAACAAACTAATAGCGGCGATGCCGCCCAGAAATGTCGTGAGGACGCCGGTGATGCTGCCGAAAATATCGAGAATGTCCGCCTGATTGATCACGCTGAAATCATCTTCGTCCAGATAAGTGATATTGTGTCGCTGCCGCAGCAGGTCTTCGATCTGTGAGACGACGTCGTCAAGTTGTTCCTCGCTGGCCACCTTCACCGAGACGAGGCTTAAGGTGGGTTCGCCACGGGAACTGCGCAGATAAGAGAAGAGGCGGCTTTGCGCTGTGGTCACGGGTACGTAGATAAAATTATCGAAACTGCCAAAACCGCCGCCGCCCTTTTCTTCCATGACGCCGATCACCCGAAACGGAATGCCATTCACCCGCACCGACTGGTCAAGCGGATATTCGTCGGGCTCAAAGAGTTGTTCCGCCACTTTGCTGCCCAATGCCACCACGCGCGCCTCGGCTTCGACATCCTCTGCGGTGAGGAAACGACCCAGCACGGGCTGATAATTCCGCGTGGCGCCATAAGCGCCGGTCGTGCCGGTGACATTGACCCGCAAGGTATTGCGACTGCGCGCAACATCGGCGCTGCCCGATGCTTCAGGCACGGCGGCGATGACATCGGTGACCTGCAAGGGATCGTTGATCGCCTGCCAATCGTTGTTGGTCAGGGGCTGGCTGGGGCGAGAGCGCCTGGGATCGCCCGGCTGGGCATCGTTGAGATTGCCCGGAATGACGAACAGCAGATTCGATCCGGCGCTCTGCAACTGTTCGGTTACGAGGTTTTGCACGCCCTGGCCCACGCTCATCAAAGCGATGACCGCGCCAACGCCGATGATGATGCCCAACATCGTGAGAATGGAGCGGAGCTTGTTGGCGGTGAGCGCACGCAGAGCGATGCGGAAGGATTCGATGAGACTCATGGCGGCTATGACTCGGCAGCTTCGGACTCGTCCATCTCGACGGCGACGACTTCATCGGCGTTGGCTTGCGTCAGATCACGGGCGCGGCGGGTGTAGGCCTGTTCGCTTGCGCGGCGCTGCTTCTTGACCGGGCTGTCGCTGAGGATTTTGCCGTCGTGCAGGCGGATGATGCGTCGCGTGTGTTCGGCGATGTCCGGTTCGTGCGTGACGAAAATAATGGTGATATCGCGCTCCTCATTGAGCTGCTGAAAGATGCGCATGATCTCAGCGCCGGATTTCGAATCCAGGTTACCGGTTGGCTCATCAGCCAGGATGATGCTGGGTTCGTTGACCAGGGCGCGGGCGATGGCCACGCGTTGCTGCTGGCCGCCCGAAAGCTCGTTGGGACGATGGTTGATGCGGTCGCCCAAACCGACCATCTGCAACGCCTCCACCGCTTTTTGGCGGCGATGATTGGCGCCGGCATAGATCAATGGCAATTCCACATTGGCGATGGCGCTGGTGCGTGGCAGCAGATTGAAGCTCTGGAAAACGAAGCCGATTTTGCGATTGCGAACATCGGCAAGGGCGTTATCATCCAGGTGCGCCACATCCTGTCCATCGAGCCAATAAGCACCGTTGGTCGGTACATCCAGCGCCCCCAGGATGTTCATCAGCGTGGATTTGCCGGAGCCGGACGGGCCCATGATCGCCACCAGTTCGCCTGGGCAAATTTCCAGCGACACGCCGCGCAACGCGTGCACCTGCATCTCGCCCATTTGATAGACTTTGGTGACGTTGTCGATTTGGATAACCGGTTTGACCGGGGATGACGCCCCGGTCGCCGGAGTGGTGACTGCGTTCATCGTCTAACCGCCAAAGAATTGCTGGCGCAGGGCTTCGCCGGTATCGGTGCGGCGCACAGCGAGTTCGTCACCCACTTCGACGCCGTCGAGCACTTCGCTGAACTGCTCGTTGCGCAAGCCCAGAACAAGGTTCACACGGGTGGGAATGCCGTTCTCCAACCTTTCGACATAGGTTTCGCCGGTCTGGCGGTCGAGGCGCATCACCCGGTTGGGCAACAGCACGACATCGCGGGCTTCGTCAGTCGTCACCAGGACGGTGGCTGTGAGACCCGGGCGCAGGGGGGCATCGGTGGGGTCGATGTCCACCCGAACTTCGTAGGTGACGATGCCGGTGGAGCCACCCAAACCGCCTGCGCCAGAGATGGGGGCGATGCGGCTGACCACGCCGGTCAGGGGCTGATCCTCCAGCGCCTCCACCGTGATCGACGCATCCTGTCCCACCGCCAGTTGGCCGATGTCGATCTCGTCCACATTCAGATTGACGTGATAGCCGGAATCATCGGTGAGGACGATGGCGGAGCGCCCCGGGGTGGGGATTTCGTTTTCCCGGATGTTGATCGCCCCTACCACGGCAGCGATTGGCGCTTCCAGCCGGGTATTCTCCAGAGCCAGATCGGCCTGTTTGACGGCAATTTCCGCCTGATCGACTTGCGCTTGCAGGATTTCGAGATCCGGTTCTGCAATGCCGCGTGTCAATCTGGCCAGGGCTGCTTCAGCCTGCACGACGGCGGATTCCGCCTGAGCGATCTGGGCCAACGCCCCCGCTTTCTGGCCTTCGGTCGCGGGCGAAAGCGTGTTCTGCACATTGGCCTTGGCTACTTCGTAATCGATAGTCGCCTGTTGGAGTTGGATGGCCTGAGGCAGCATGCCGACATTGGGCAAATGGGCGACGTCGTTGTAAGCGCGCTGGGCGGCGTCGAGCAGGACTTTAGCTCTCTCCTCACTCGCCTGCGCCGCGGTGCGGGCTGCGGCTGTCGGCCCGCGCAGCAAGTCCTGATAGGATGCCTGCGCCGCCGACAGGGTCGCTCGCGCCGATTCCACCGCCGCCTGGGCCGCCGCGATATCTTCGGGCGAGGCTTGTTGTTCGGCCTGAGCGACACGAGCGTTAGCCAGGCGTAACCCGACCAGCGCCTGATCCCTGGCTAATTCCAAATCCTGAGTTTGCAGCGTCGCCAGGAGATCGC
Organism: Caldilineales bacterium; assembly: GCA_024102915.1. Lineage (GTDB taxonomy): Bacteria > Chloroflexota > Anaerolineae > J102 > J102 > JAGFJG01. The sequence continues at coordinate 71,864 of JAGFJG010000178.1, read as the reverse complement.
CCGGCGCGACCATATCGCCCACCTCGACCGCTATCGTGTCGACAAGGCCCGTGCCACGGAATGAGAGATTGACGGCATCGGTCGGATCGATCACGCCGGTGGCGGAAATCGTGGCGGCCAGATCACCGTTGCCAACCGTATAGACTTCGTAATCCGGCGGCGGCGGCGCTTTTTCTTCGGCAGTCGCCTGGTAGGCGAACCAGGAGCCAGCCGCAATCACAGCAACGACTATGACAGCAATTATTATTCGACGCATGACTTTATTCCTGAATTTCTGTATCTAGCGGGTGCGACGCACGTGCACCTATAAATTTTAAGTCTAGCTTGGTGAGAACGCGCCGCCCACAGCGATCGGCAGCAGTCTCAGCCCGATGCTGATGACGGCGTAGAGCAGTGTGAGAATGGTGGAACTGGCGATGCCAAGTCGAGCGACAGCCCGAAACAGGACGAATATCAGCACAAGGTGCCAGACGGCAAACAGATCAACCTGAGCAGCCGCCACATAAAGAAGGGAAGCTTGATCGGCGGTGGTATCGCCAGTGGCGAAAAACCGCGATAATCCCGGATAGAGTACGATGGAATCGGTGATGACAACCCAGAGCGTCTGTACGTAGCTACGGATTGCCAGCGGCAACCATGTCCAGATCACGGCAGGCCACAGGCCGCCAAATTTGAAAGAAGCGCCTGCCAACGCCGCCCCCAGGTAGATGAGCAAGGTGCTGATCGCCCAGGCCAGGGCCAGGCCGATCAGGGTCGTTGCCGCGCCCGTGGCGAAAATGAAATTCGGTTGCGTAAAACGCTCCATCATCGGGCGCGCTGCCTCCACCTGATCGGGCGGCATGTTGCTCAACTGCACCTGCACCTGTTTCATCGCTTCGGCGGCGATGAAATCACGGCCAACCCACAAGTAGAGAATCGTTCCCACGATTGAAAGGAGCGCAGGCAACCACCAACTGCGGCGATTGACCTCGCTAATGCGACGCAGGGCCGTGGCCGGAGAGGCGATGACGTCGATCAGGTTGATGAAGGGACTGACTGGTTTGATTTCGGAAGTAGAAATTGACATGTTGGGAACCAGGATGTTCAGACTATTTCATGCAAAATAACGGCAAAACTGTGGAATCTTCAGCGGCGAGATACCTTACCTTTGAGGATACAAAACACTCATTGGCATGGTATCACCAAATGCTGCCTGTGGGAAGAATCGCACAAATTTGCGACATACAATGGGCCAACTTCTTTACGAACGATTCATGCTTCTGGTTGCACAGCCAACGACCCCGCAGTGAACATCTGGCGCAGGGGTTTATTTGGATGCGTCCAAGTTGCTTAGCCCGATTGCTTGTGCTATCATGCACATGGTTTATTTCACAAACAAATCACAAGTTTGTACAAAAGTATCGATCAAACGATCTTTCGACCCTGGTACAACCACTCGCGCAAATACCTCGCATAAAATATACGGCGCATCCCTGGCGCGACCAGGTGAACGCCGAAAGGAGTAGAAACCATGGCTTCCTTCAATGTGCCCGATATCGTGGTAGGACGACTGCCAGTTTATCTGCGGGTGCTCAACTATCTGTTGGCAGAGGGCCGTCAAATTACATCCTCCCAGGAATTGGGCGACCGATTGGGGATCAGTTCGGCGCAGATTCGCAAGGATTTATCTCATTTCGGCGAGTTTGGAAAACAGGGCACAGGATACGATGTGCTGTTCCTGCGAGATCAGCTCAAGCAGATCCTCAATGTGGATCGGGAATGGAAAGCGATTCTGATCGGCGCAGGCGATCTGGGTAACGCTCTGGCGCATTATCAGCGGTTTGCCGATAACGGATTTGATATGCTGGCCGTGTTTGACAATGATCCAGATAAAATCGGCAAGCCACTGGGCCGTTATACTGTCAAGTCAATCGATGATTTGGAATCTTTCATCACAGAAAACCAGATCGAAATGGCGCTGATTGCGGTCCCGGCTGCGGCGGCGCGCGAGGTCGCAGCTCGGCTGATCGATTGCGGCGTCAAGGCGCTGCTCAGCTATGCACCGATCACGCTCGCCGTCCCGCAAGGCGTGCGCGTGCAGTATATCGATCCCGTAACAAGATTACAGCACATGGCCTATTACATCGGCAGCGGAGATAAGTGACCGGCGTAGGTCAGACAATCAATCGAATGACGATGGACGACAGGCGTCAACGCGTGCGTTGAATTCGGTCGTCCATCATCTTTGTTGGGGCGTGGGCAGTTGGTCGGGTAACGTCTGGTGATACGGGATTGCGACGCCGGTCGCTTGAACTGTAGAAAAACCCATTGACCAGCGCCGGTCAAAGGTCTACAATATTTGTCAGCAAGGCTGAATAGCGGAAGCAATTCTTGCCGCAACTTGCGATGGACAGATAACCGCACATAGCCTGACCTCAGGCCAAAGGAGGTGTCTCAGGTGCCAGACCAAGCGGAACGCAACGACCAGCCGCCGGGCGATGCCCGGATACAGGCGAGACAGCGCGTCCAGGAAACCGAAGGGGAAGTCGTCGGCATCGATGCTGAGGAAGGTCTGGATGCGCCGGTGGAAGTGAAACAGGATATTGGCGCGGTGGGCGCTGGCGGATCGGTGACCGGGGTGCGGATCGGTGGCGGAAAACCAGCGCAGGGCAAACGACAGGATGATCCCAAACCCTATACCGATGCCGACCGCCAGAATGATCTGCGTGCGCAACTGAACCAATACGAGCGCAATCTCGCCGACCTGAAACTGCGGGAAGCGCAATATGGCCTGGACGCGCCGACTTATCTGCAGAACGAAATTCGTGAAACGCAGAACGCCATCGACAACATCAAGCATGCGCTCGACGAATTAGCAGCGAGCGAAGTCAAGCCTCACTTCTGTTCCCATTGCGGAGCTGCCGCCGCGCCCACGGCCAGCTTCTGCACGAATTGCGGGAAACCCCTGTAAATGAAATGCCCCCATTGCGGGCATGAACCGACGCCCGCAGACGCCCGTTTCTGCCCGAATTGCGGCCAGCCTGTCCAGACCCCGGCCCGCACCAACATCACCCAACGGGTCGAAACGAACCTGGGCCAGGTCATCGGCGTGCGCACCGACGCCATTCATGGCGATGTGTACGGCGGCGACATCTACGAAGTGCAGGTGTACGCCCTGAGTGATGCCGGGCGAGCGGGAGGCTGGCAGAGGTTTGTGGATGAACGCACGCCGCCCTACAAATTCCTTGCCCCTTACGAGGCTCGTGACCGGGCGATTTTCAAAGGCCGGGATGAGGATAGCGGTCGGGTGCTGCGGCGGGTGGGTGAACAAATCGTCACTGTGTTGTACGGGCCGCCCGCCAGTGGCAAAACCTCGCTGCTGGCCGCGGGCGTCATCCCCGACCTGCTGGATGCCGGAGCCCTGGTGCTGCACTTGCGAGACTACGCCCAACCCGATGCCGCAATCCGCAACGGTTTGCGGGCCAGCGCCGCCAATTTCGACCTGGCAGTACCAGAAGGTGGGACTCTGTCCGATCAGATTCGGGGGATTATCGACCAGATCGAAGGCAGTTTCATCCTCGTGCTCGACCAGTGCGAGCGGCTGTTCGAGCCAACAATCCGGGCTGAGATCAGGCAGGGATTCGTTCAGTCCCTGGCACGGGTGAGCGAGCAGGTTGAGTCCGGCTATTTTCGTCTCTTGCTCAGCATCCGCGAGGAAAGCCTGGGCCGGTTGCTCGAACTTGAAGAGATGTTGCCGGGCTTGCGCGGCCAAAATGGGATCAGGTTGCGACCGCTGACACGCGAGCAGGCCGGAATCGCCATCGAAGAACCACTGCGCCAGACGAACTCGCGCGTGAGTTTTGTGCGCGGCGTGGTCGACAGCCTGCTCATTCCCGATCTGGATAGCCTCACGCGTGAAGCCGGGGACTCGATCGAGCCATTCCAGTTGCAGGTCGTGTGCAACTGGCTTTATCAGGCCGCGGCGGACGAATATCCGCATCACATCGACGATAGCCTTTACAAACGCGGACGCCGGGCGCAGGGCATCATGGCTCGCTACTTGCAGGACGTGCTTGAAATTGGCTCCGCCCAAGAAACGACCGCCGCCCGGCGCGCTCTGGAGATAATGGCCGTTCCCGGCATGAGGAACTGGATCGATCCGGCGCAACTCTCGTTGAACGGCGCCACGCCCCCTGATTTGCCCCGCGTGCTTGATGATCTGGTCGACCGCAGGCTGCTGCTGGCCCGTTCGGTCAATGCCCATCGCGAATACCGTTTTGCCGGCGAGATCGTCAGGGAGGAGGTGCGGCGATTGAGCAGCGGCGAGGGCAAACAGGCGCAACTTGCGGGCGGCGAACTTAATCGCATCTGGGAGACGTGGTTGGCGCGACGCGTGCTGCCGTCGGCGGGACATCTTGCTTATCTCGACGCCGTGGGAATCCAGACGCCGGTGTCGCCCGAACAGGCGATTCTGGTCATCCGCGCCAGCGCCCATCACCACGATCATATGGGCATGGGCTTGGGCTGGCTGCGCAACGATTCCGGCAGACGACTGATCGGCCAGCTCGAAGACCCGAATCTGGTTCCGGCGAACGAGCGCTTCGATGAGGCTTATCTGGAAGAACCTGCCGACATCCTGGGCCTGACCGACGTGACGCCGCCCGACCCATCGGATGAGGGGCGCTCGTATGGACACATCGCCCGCACGGCGGTCCTGCACCCTGATCCCGGCCAGGCCGTGGCGTCGGCTGTGGCATTGGCGGCGTTGGGGGCTCGTCCGGCGCTCGACCGTCTGCGCTGGGCCTGGTTGGAAGAGTTGAGCGGTCGGGCGCAGCGGCGACGGCGAGTGGCGTTGCAAGGGGCTTTGGCCGAAGCGGATGCCGAGGCGGCGGAGATCATCGCCAAGACATCGGGCGGCGATCGCTTTGGCATCTGGCTGTGGCGGCTGCGTGAACGCTTCATCCGCAATCAGGTGCGCGTGGCGGGTTTGATGGCGGGCGGGGCTGTGGGCGCGGGCCTGGGTTTGGGGCTGTTGCGCTTCATCACGGCTATCCTGACTTCCGTCGGCAAAACGCCGGGAACGCATCTGGCTATGAACTTGCTTTGGGGGATATTGTTGGGAGCGATGGTGGCCCTGGGACTGGCGCTGTCCGAGATCGTGGTTGTGGGTCATAGCGGCGAGACGGCCAGTGCGACTGCGCGGCGACGAGCCCGCATGGGCATCGTGTTGGGCACTGCGGGTTTCGCCATCGCCTATGTACTGATCATCCTGTTGATCGGGCGGGCTTTGTTTGCAGCGCCGCTGGTCGTCATCCTCGGCATTGCCGCCGGGCTGGGATTGAATCTGGCGCTTTACAGGCAGCCGGGCGCGGGCTGGCGCATGGGTTGGGGACAATGGGCATGGCGGCTGGCAGTGGCGGCCCTCACTTTTCTGCTCACCTCGGCGGTATTTCTGGCGATGAACAACGAGGAAGGAAGCATTTCGATTGTCTGGTCGAGCGGCGAATATCTGGCCAATCTGATTCTGGGCTTGCGTCGTCCGCTCGCCAATGTGCCGAACTGGCACATCATTCTTGGTCTGCTCGATGCCGTGATGGTGGGCGTCGTGCTGACCGTTGGCATCACCGGCGGCATGAGACTGGCAACGCGCTGGCTTGAGCGCTGGCGAAAGTTGGTGGCTCGTGCCGGCGGCTGAAAGGAGCTGAAAATGAACACACACGCACGATTTACGAAATGGCTGGCGATGATTTTTCTGCTGGCTCTCGTGACGATCCTGCTGGCGGCTTGCGATCCCACCGGTCCTGTTCCCCCCGCCCAAACGCCGAAACCCGATTTCGACATCCGCCGCGAGACCCCGGTCGTCAACGCTGGCCCCACCGATCCCCTGCCCGCGCTCAACGATGCCGTCTTCCATCCCTTCCCGCCCGGCCATCGTGTCAATACCAACAACACGGGCGAGGCTCTGGTGCAGGGAGACGTGGGCGGCAAGACCTGCAAGATTTTCGTGTTCCGTAACACGAGCCTGGTCAAGAAAGCCTGCCCACGTTCCAGTTTCCAGGGCAGCAACACGGTCTGCAACGAAGAGGGCTCGGCCCTGTTCATCGATTGCAGCAGCCAGTTGATCCTGACCAACACCGGCGCTTTTCAGGTCAAGGGCAGTTGGGTATGGGTGACCTATCTGCCCGAATCCCAGATTTCGCTCGTCGCCGTACTGGAAGGCGAGACGGATGTGCAACCGGTGTTGAACATCGATTCCGGCGAAATGGGCGAGGGCATGTCGTTGGGGCCGGGACAGTTTTATTACACCATGCCCGACGACATGATGATGGAGGTCGGCAGCCTGCAACCGCGCCGCGTTTACCCCTTCGAGCGGCTGCCGGAAGCGATTGACAATCTGGGCCTGCACGAATGGTCGGAACGGGTGCAGGTGCGCGCTGACGAAGGCGGCGTCCCCTATCTCGACGCTGAACCCGTGCAACCGTCCAGCGACAAGCGCGTCTATGTTCGCGGCGGCGGCGGAGTCCTGAACGAGTTTCCCATTCAAGATTCTGTTGGCCGTGCCGTCGACTGGTCGGCGATCCACGAATCGATCTTCGCCGACGAAACCGAAATCTTTTTCGATCTGCCGGATATCAAACTCCCTGACGCCCGCGAATTTCCTTTCGATCCGGAGTTCAGCAAAGCCATGCTGGCGGAAATGGGCTATCCCGAAGGATTCCCCGTGCGGTTGTTAGCCTATTCCTACGATGACCAGCTTTGGACGATGGCCGAATGGTTGATCGGCATGCTCGGCGATGTCGGCATCCAGGTCGAGCTGATGGACGTGACGCCGGGCGATGCCGAAGCCATCTTCGCCGAACTGATCAGCGCCAGTGAACCGGTGCTCTGGCTGAGTCGCTGACGATTTTTTCGATTCGCAGATTTCGCAGATGGCGCAGAAGGATGATAATAGTGTAACTCAATCTGCGGCTGGATTTCTCCCATCAGACTCGTTCCTGACACACGCACCTTAGGCTAAGCCCAATGAACCCGACATCGCAACGCCGGTTTCGCCTGACCATGTTCGGCCTGTTGTACTTCGTGCAGGGGTCGGCCCTGGCCTATTTCCGCAACTTCCAGAAGCCCTACCTCGCCGGTCTGGGCATCGATGCCGATGTGATCGGGCTGCTGACCAGCATCCTGCTGCTGCCCTTCATCCTGAAGATTTTCATCGGCATGTTCAGCGATCGGGTGAACTTGCTGGGGCGGGGACATCGCAAACCTTACATCGTGATCGGGCTGATGCTGGCGGCGTTCGCTTTCGCCATAGCTGCGTTTGTGACGCCTGATCACAACTTTATGTTGTTTGCCGCCTTCATTTTGCTGGGCTCGTTCAGCGTCACCCTGTTCGATTCCACGTCCGATGGCCTGGCAATCGACATCACACCCAAGGCCGAGCAAGGCACGGTGCAGGGGGCAATGGTCAGCGGTCGGGCTGCGGGTTTCATCGTGTTGTCGTTGGTCTTTGGATTGCTGGTCGGCAGTCAGGGCTATCGCAGCGTATTCCTGATCATCGCCGTGGTGATGCTGATCCCGCTTCTGTGGGTGCGCCGCGTGCGCGAACCGGCGGAACGCCCGACCGGGGCGCAATTCGAGTGGCGAGCCTTTCGCACCCTGGTTCAGCCCCGATTCCTGCTCTTCGCCGCCTTTGCCATCTTCTATTCGATCGCCTCCTTCGGCGTCGATGGCCTCATCACCCTGCACATGAGCAGCAGTTATGGAGCCTCGGATTCCGCCATCGGCCAATTCGGGGCGCTGCGCGGGCTGGGCGCGATTCTCGGCGCTTTGGCGGCGGGGGTTTTGTTCGACCGGTTGGGACGCAAAACGGTGGCGTACGCGGCGCTGCTCTTGATCTCGTTGGGCGCGATTCTCATCAGCCGCATGGCCGGCGTGAACCCGCTCTTGTTGACAGGCATTCCCTGGGGCCTGGCCTGGGGCTTGCAGGAAACGGTATTCGTGGCCCTGGCCATGGGCCTGGCCGACGCCCGCATCGCCGCCTCCATGTTCGCCATCATGATGGCTTTCTCCAACCTGGGCACGGCCATCGGCGAGGGCATCGCCACCGGTCTGACAGACAACATCGGTTTCGCCGCCGTGTTCGTGGCGCTGGCGCTGGTCAATCTGATCAACTTCCCGATCCTGTGGGGATTGTTCAGGCTGGCGCCAGACGTAGAAAAATCGGCGGTCGAAGCATCACCGGCGACGTAGCCCGGCAGCGCACCACATGGTCGATCCCGTAACGCTGCTGCAAGCGCTGATCCGCTTCGATACCACGAACCCGCCAGGCAACGAGAGGCCGCTGCTGGCCTATGTGGAGGAGCTGTTACAGGATGCTGGTCTGCAAACCTGGATGCCGGCCCGAGACGACAATCGCCCCAACCTGATCGCCCGGCTCCCCGGCCAGGGCCTGGCCCCGCCCTTTTTGCTATACACGCACGTCGATGTGGTCACAACCGCCGGGCAGGACTGGCGGCATCCGCCCATTGGCGGCGAGATCCACAGTGGCGAGATTTGGGGCCGGGGGGCGCAGGATTCCAAAGGCCCGGCGGCGATGATGACCTCGGCGGCGCTGGCCATGCAGGCCGCCGGAGCGAAACCGCCCGGAGATGTGATCCTGGCCCTGGTCTGCGATGAGGAGGCCGACGGCGAGCTGGGGGCCAAATTTCTGGTGGAGGAACATGCGGAACATTTCGCCGGTGTGCGCTTCGCCATCGGCGAGGGCGGCGGTTTCAGCGTGACGATGGCCGGGCGTAAGTTCTATCCGATCATGGTGGGCGAAAAACAAATTTGCAGCCTGCGTCTGACCGTGCGCGGCCCCGCCGGACATGGCTCCACGCCCATCCCCGACACCGCCCTGGCCCGGACCGCCGACCTGATCCGCCGATTGGAACAGGGCCGCCTGCCCGTGCACATCATCCCGCCCGTGCGCCAGATGATCGAGACCATCGCCGCCGCCTTGCCCGCGCCGCAGCGATTGGTCATGCGCCAACTGCTCCGTCCCCAATTGAGCGACTGGCTGCTCGACCGCCTGGGCGAATCCGGACAATTGCTCTATCCCTTGCTGCACAATACCGTCACGCCCACCATCGTGCGCGGCGGCGAAAAAATCAACGTCATCCCCTGCGAGATCACCCTGGACCTGGACGGGCGTTTGCTGCCCGGCTTCCAGCCCGCCGACCTGGTGCGCGAGTTGCGGGCGCTGTGGGGAGATAAGGTCGAGTTGGAAGTATTGCGTTTCGAGCCTTGCCCCGGCGAGCCGGACATGGCGCTCTACCCGTTGTTGGCCGATGTGCTGACCGAGGGCGACCCCGGCGGCGTGCCGCTCCCCATCATCCTGGCCGGCGTCACCGATGCCCGCTTTTTCTCGCAACTTGGCATCCAGACCTACGGATTCACGCCCGCGGATCAGCCGGATGAATTGCTCGCCACCATTCACGCCGCGGATGAACGCATCCCGGTGGAAGCGATGCGGTTCGGGACAGCGATGATCCAGCGGGTGTTGGAACGACTGCCCGCGTCGATGTAACGCCTTCCGTAGACGTCGTTCGCTGTTATCGCTTCAATTCTTCAACGCAAAGGCGCCAAGTTCGCAGCGCTTATCAAGATTCCAGAATCCTTCGCGCTCTTTGCGTCTTTGCGTCCCGACAAACCTTCCGCCATAGAGAGTAATAACAACCCGGTTACACGGTTGCCATGCCCAGCGCCATCGCCCCCAGCACCCCGGCCTGATTGCCCAACCCCGGCGGCACGATGTATTCGTCGATGCGGTCGATGATGGCCGGTGATTGCACGTAGCCATTGAGCAGGGCCTGAACGCGCTGGCGGATCATGGGGAAAAGCTGCTGCTCGCCCATGACGCCGCCGCCGAGGATGATGCGTTGCGGCGACAGCGTGCAGATGAAATTGACCAAGGCCAGGGCCAGATATTCGGCCTGGGTCGCCCAGGCGGGATGATCGGAGGGCAGGGTCTCGGCAGGCTGACCCCAGCGCGCGGCCAGGGCGGGGCCGCAGCACAGGCCTTCCAGGCAATCGCCGTGATAGGGGCAGATGCCGGGAAAATCGCCGTTGTCCCAGCCGCGGGGCGGGCGGATGTGCCCCATCTCCGGGTGCACCAACCCGTGCATGAGTTTGCCGCCGATCATGCCGCCGCCGCCCACGCCCGTGCCGATGGTGAGGTAGATGAAGGTGTCGAGGCCCTGGGCCGCGCCCCAACGATGCTCCCCCAGGGCGGCGCCGTTCACGTCCGTGTCGAAGCCGATGGGCACGCCGAACGCCCGGCCAATGGCTCCGGCCAGATCGGCATTGGCCCAGCCCGGCTTGGGCGTAGTGGTGATAGAACCGAAAGTGGGCGAGGTCGGGTTGGGATCGACCGGGCCGAAGCTGGCGATGCCGATGGCCGCTAACTCGACCTGTTTCGCCTGTGCCTCGAAAAAGGCGATGGCCCGGCCAATGGTCTCGTCCGGCGTGGTGGTGGGGAACCGTTCCTCGGCCCGGATGTCGTCAGGGCCGCCGCCCACCGCGCAGACGAATTTGGTGCCGCCTGCTTCGATACCGCCAAAGTACGTTTTCATGCCTGACTTTCCATCCATAGCGAGAACCCTACGAGAACGCCGCAATTGTATTTGACTCTCTCAGACTTTGTACTGATTTTGTCTGAAGTCAATACCGAATGCAAGTGTATCGAAGCCGATGTGATGCATAATTTTGGGGGTCAAATAATCGATTGCCGGGCTCATATTGCCATGCTATACTCGCCTCATCACTGTTGGTCCGATTCTCGGAGTAAGCTCATGGCCCGTATTCGTTGGCAGGATCATATCATTGTCGAACACGATCTCCATCACGGCGAATCGTGCATCCGAGGCACACGCATTCCCGTATCGATTATCGTCGGCAGCCTGGCCGACGGCATGCGAGAAAACGAGATACTGGCCGAATATCCTCAACTAACACGCCCTGATATTCAGGCGGCGCTGGCTTACGCGGCAGAGGTCTTGCGCAGCGAAATGCTGGCTCCTCTTTCCGCCTGACGCCCAGGGGCATCCGGTTACATCACCTTCGTCACAACCAGCTTGTCTTCACGACTGGCGTTCGCCTGCTCGATGGCAGCCTGCGACCCCAGCGCCACCACATGCCCGGCCCGGCTCACTTCGTCTAAAACGTCAGCGAAGGCGCGGAAGTCGGCGGCGGTCGTGCTCAGGATCTCGTCGCGCACGCGCTGGCGGAATTCGTCAGTTTCGCCCAGCAGATGGCGCTGCATCGACACAAAGCCTTTGGCGTCGGGCAACAGGTGAGCGTCGAGAGCGGAGATCGTGCCGATGATGCCCTTGGTCAGTTCGTCATCGTTCACGTCGAGCTTGCGCAAAAACTCGCCGGTGCGGTCATAATTCTGCAGGGTGGCCGCCAGATTGGGGTCACGATACGAAAGATAGCTGAACACGCCGGAGCGCTGGTCGAACAGCGAGAACGCGCCGTAAGCGCCGCCGTGCATGCGGATGCGATCCCATAGCCAGGTGGTGCGCAAGTAGCCGGTGATCACGTGCACCGAGCCATGCAGTTTGTAGCCCAGGTCATAGAGATTGGCGGCTTTGCCCACGAAATTGATGGGGGCGGGGATGGTCAGGCCCTCGAAAGGCAGGGGTTGGGCGTGAGCCCAGGATGCCGGGTTGGACGGTCGGGCCGGGAATTTCTCGATCAGGGCATGGATTTGCGGCTGCACCTGCGCCCAGTTCTCGGCATCGAGCGTGACATTCCACAGCATGTCCTGGCGGTTCACCAACAGGCTGCGCAGCGTTTCCAACCGATCTAAAACGCCCGGCCAATCGGATTCGACCTGACGGGCCAGTTCGCGCAGGAAGAACAACTGGCTGACCCCGCCGGTCTGTTCCGCCGCCCAATTGGCCGCATCGAAATGCGAGCGCAGGCGGCTGTTGATTACACCATGCCCGGCGGGGATCAGGCTGGCTTCCTGGCCGGATTTTTCCTCTAACACGATCTGACGGAAGCGTTCGCGGTTATCGAAGCGGGCGGAGGTGAGGACGTCGTGCAGGATGTCGAGCAGATCAGCGGTCTTGTCGGCCATGGCCTTGCCGCGCAAAAACAGCCAGGCCACCGGTCGCTCGCTGTGCAGCGATGCAGTCAGGAAAAGGGAATCGCTGATGCCGCCGGTTTTGCTGCCGATGCGTTGCGACAGGCTGACGAAATCCTCGTGCTCGGTACCCAAATCCAGCAAAGCCCGGCCAAAGAGCGGCAGCATCGGCAACAGCTCTTGCGGCACGACGCCCAGATTCATGCCCACATCCAGGTAAGTGATGCCGTTCGTGAACAGGTCGTGGTAAAGGATGTCGCTGCCTTTGTGTGCAGAAACGGCGATGGGGATCAGCTTGTTCTCGCGGTCGAGGTCGGCCAGGGTGAGGCGGGGGATGGCGGCCAGCGCTTCCGGCGAATCGGGCGTTTCCAGGATGCGGATCTGCTCCTCAGCTTCCTCGATCACGGCCTGAATATCGGCGTCGCTCATAGCCGCCTTCGCCGCTTCCAGCCGCGCCGCTTCCTCCGCTTCCCACTGCTCGCCCAGGCCGGGGTCGGGCCGGAGGATGAGGGTGGTGCGATGGGGGTTTTGCAGCAGGTGGCGTTCGATCAGGCTTTCAAAATAGGGTTCGCCCGCCGCCAGCCTGGCTTTGATGTCGGCCAGTGGCGCTTCAAATTGCAGCGGGGACAACGGATCGCCATCGTAAATCCAGGTGGACAGAGAGGCCAGCATCACCGCCAGACCGCGCGGGAAGCCGCCGGTGTTCAACTCGCGCAGATGGAATTCGGTTGTGTTCATGGCCGCTTCCACCGTGCGCGGGTCGATACCCTCTTTCACCAACTTTTCCAGGGTCTCGAAAATCAGCGATTCCACCGCATCGGCTTGTGCGAGATCGATGCCCTTGAGCCCGGTGGAAAAGGCGGATTGCACCAACTCGCCCTCCATGCCGAACCCGGCCAGATCCTCGCCCAGGCCGGAGTCGATCAATGCCTTGCGCAGCGGCGATGCCGACGTGCCGACCAGAATCCGGCCCAGGATGCCCAGGCCCAAATTGAGCTCGGCGTCCGTGGAATCAGTCAGCCCCCAGTTGACTATCACATAGGCGCTGCCGTCCTCCCCGGCGCTGACTGTTTCTTCCATGCGGATGGGCGCGGCAAAGGGCGCGGGCATGGCGATATGCGAATCGACCGGATGCTCGGTGAACTCGCACAGCCAGCCATCCAAGATTTCCAGCCGCGCCTCTTCCGGATCATCGCCGTAGAAGAAAATGCGGGCATTCGCCGGATGATAGAAATCATCGTGAAAGCGCTTGAACTGCTCGTAAGTGAGGTCGGGGATATTCTTGGGGTTGCCACCAGAGTCGAGGCCGTAGATGTGGCCGGGAAACAGGGAGTGGCGGGCCGCCATATCGGCCTGGCTGTCCGGATCGGAATAGACGCCCTTCATCTCGTTGAAAACCACACCCTTGAATTCCAGCGCCTGCCCATCCTCAGTCAGTTCGTAACGCCAGGCCTCGCGCTTGAAAGTGTGGGGCGAAAGCAGCGGGTAAAATACGGCGTCGAGATAAACGTCGATCAGGTTATAGAAGTCTTGCAGGTTCTGGCTGGCGACCGGATAGCAGGTGCGGTCGGGCATGGTGAAGGCGTTGACGAAAGTCTTGAGGGAGCCTTTGAGCAATTCTACAAACGGCTCCTTCACCGGATATTTGCGCGAGCCTGCCAGCACTGCGTGCTCCAGGATGTGGGCGACGCCGGTCGAATCCTCAGGCGGTGTACGAAAGGTGACGCCAAAAACCTTGTTCTCATCGTCGTTGCTGAGCGAGAGCAGTTCGGCGCCAGATTGCGTATGGCGATAGAGGCGGGCATAGGTGTTCAGTTCCGCAATTTCAGTTTCTTTGATCAGGGCGAATCCGTGTCTTGTCGTCATCAAGAGTCTCCAAATCAGATTACAAATTACTGCGCCTTTGCAAGGGCGCTGGCATTATAGCATTCTCGGCCCGCAACGCATGACACGGTCGCTATCGTCCATCGTCGTGCAGGACAAAACATGCCGCTGCACACAACGGTTTTGCATGGGGTTGCGCAACCTCATCGCCCGTGCTATGTTGCAGCTTCGCACCGCACATCCCGAAACGACAGGACAAGGATACAGCCAGTCACATGAACGGAACCTCACTCTCTTCCCTGCAACTCAAACGCTGGAGTCTGGCCGAACTCTTCCCGGCCCCTGACAGTCCCGAACTGGAATCCGCCTTTGGCGTCCTCAGCTCACGCATCGACGAGTTCGAGGAATCCCGCCAATTGCTTGCCGCCGACATGGACGCCCAGGCATTTCTGGACATCCTCACCGAACTGGAGGACATCAACGACATCGCCTATCGCATCTATGGCTATGCCGGCCTGTTGTTCACGGAGGACACGCAGAACCAGGTGGCGCAGTCTTTGCAAACACGCGTGCGCCAGTTCATGGCGGACATGGCCAACCGCACCCTGTTTTTCAGCCTGTGGTGGAAGGGATTGGAAGACGCCGAGGCCGCCCGGTTGATGGCCGATGCCGGGGATTTGACCTATTGGCTGGAGGAAATGCGTCACTTCAAACCGCACACCCTCACCGAACCGGAAGAGAAGGTTATCAACATCAAAGATGTGACCGGCTCGGCGGCACTGAACAACCTCTACGACACGATCACCAATCGCTATGTGTTCAAGGTCGAGATCGATGGCGAAATGCGAGAAATGACGCGGGGCGAGTTGATGGCCCTGGTGTACAGCCAGGACCCAGACGTGCGCGCCCGCGCCTATCAGGAATTGCTGCGCATTTACCGGGAAGACGGCCCGGTGTTAGGCCAGATTTATCAGTATATCGTCCGAGATTGGCGGAACGAACAGGTGGACATGCGCAAGTTCAGCAGCCCCATCGCCGTGCGCAATCTCTACAACGACATCCCCGATGAAGTCATCGACCTGTTGCTCAACGTAGCCGCGGACAACGCCGAGGTTTTCCAACGCTTTTTCACCCTGAAAGCCCGGCTCCTGGGTGTGGACAAGTTGCGGCGCTATGACATTTACGCGCCGGTGACAGAATCGGACAAGAAGTACGATTTCGCCACGGCGGCGGACATGGTATTCGAGGCTTTCCACCGCTTTCAGCCCGAAATGGCCGACATGGCCCGCCAGGTGTTCCTGGCCGATCATCTGGACAGCGAAGTGCGAAAGGGCAAGCGCGGCGGCGCATTCTGTTGGACGGTGACGCCCTCCCTGACGCCCTGGGTGCAGGTCAACTTCCAGGGCCGTTCCAACGATGTCTCCACGTTGGCGCATGAACTGGGCCATGCCATCCACGGCATGCTGGCCTCCGAGCACAGTATTTTTACATTCCATGCCTCGCTGCCCCTGGCCGAAACCGCCTCCACTTTTGGCGAGATGCTGCTGGTCGATTACCTGCTCGAACAGGAACAGGATGAATCGGTGCGCCGGGAAATGCTCTTCCGGGAACTGAGCGACAATTACGCCACCATCATGCGCCAGGTCTTTTTCGCCCTGTTCGAGCGGGAGGCGCACGAATTGATCAACCAGGGCGCAACGCCCGACCAGTTGGCGGAAGCCTATATGCAGAATCTCCAACGCCAGTTCGGGGATGCTGTGGACGTGTCCGACGAATACCGATGGGAGTGGGTGGCGATCCCGCACATCTATCACACACCCTTCTATGTTTATGCCTACGCTTTCGGCCAGCTTCTCGTGCTCTCGCTTTATCGCCAGTTCCGCAGCGAGGGTGAGAGTTTCAAGCCGCGCTACCTGAGCCTGCTGGCTGCGGGCGGTTCCGCCGCTCCCGCCGCCGTGCTGAAAGAAGCCGGGGTGGATATTCACAGCCGGGAATTCTGGCAGGGCGGCTTCGATATCCTGGCCGAGCAGGTGGCCGAGCTGGAAGCGTTGGCCTAGTTTCGAGTCAGTCTGTGTGAAATGTCGCCCATGCCCGACGTCCATCAGCTTACCTGCGCCCGCCTGCCCACGCTTGCCGGTGACTTCCAGCTTTGTCTCTACGCGAACAGCCTAGACAACAAAGAACATCTGGCGCTGATCATGGGCGACATCTCCGGCGGCGAAGATGTGCTGGTGCGCGTGCATTCCGAATGTTTCACCGGCGATGTGCTGGGCTCTTTGCGCTGCGATTGCGGCGACCAACTGTTGGCAGCCATGACCCAGATCGCCGAGGCCGGGAAGGGATTGATCATCTACTTGCGACAGGAGGGGCGGGGTATCGGCCTGCTGGACAAGCTGCGCGCTTACAATCTGCAAGACGAGGGGTACGATACGGTCGACGCCAATCTGTTGTTGGGGCATCAGGCCGATGAGCGCAATTATGATGTCGCCGCCGCCATCCTGAACGATCTGGACGTCCGTTCCGTGCGCCTGCTCACCAACAATCCGCACAAGATCGAAAGCCTGGCCGCATTGGGGGTCGTCATCAATGAGCGCGTTCCGCTGATCCCGGCCGTCACCGCCGAAAACGCTGGCTATCTGCGCACCAAGGCGGAACGCCTGCATCACTTGCTTGACCTGAATACGCGGGTGGAAAACGAACGGCAATCTGGGGCGACCGCCCATGAGAGCGCATGAAGAACTGGCGGCGCTGATTGCAGCTTCGCGTACGCCCGGCTGGCGTCCTCTGGTCACGCTTAGCTATGCCCAAAGTCTGGACGGCAGCATCACCCTGGCCCGCGGCGCACCCCTGGCCCTCAGCGGCGAGGAAAGCCTGCTGTTCACGCACGGCCTGCGCGCCGCCCACGATGCCATTCTGGTCGGGATCGGCACGGTGCTGGCCGACGACCCGCAATTGACGGTGCGCCGTCTGCCCGGCAAGCAGCCGCAGCCCGTGGTGTTCGACACCCATTTGCGCACGCCGGTCACCGCCCGCTTGCTCGACCACCCGCACAAGCCCTGGCTTCTGGCTGGCCCCAACCCCGATCCGATTCGCCGATCCGCTTTGGAGAACGCGGGCGCACGGGTGATTATCGTTCGGACGGGTGTGGATGGTCGTCTGGATTTACCGGCGGCGCTGGCAGCGCTGCGGAAGGAAGGCATCGAGACCTTGATGGTGGAAGGGGGAGCGCAAATTCTATCAGCTTTTCTGAAGGCGAAGTTGGCCGACTGGCTGGCAACCACCATTTGCCCGCGACTGATCGGCGGGCTGGCCGCGGTGGAATCCTTGCCGATGCTACCTAATCTGACCGGGGTCACATGGCGACAGGCTGGCGCGGATATGCTGTGTTGGGCCAGGCTGGAGTGGGAGAATTGAAACGACAATCGCTCTGGTTTCTCGCGCCTGGCCAGGTCGAGATTCGCGAGGAGTCGCTGCCTTCGCCGCGGCCGGGGCAGGTGTTGGTGCGCACGCTGGTTTCGGCGATCAGCGCCGGCACGGAGATGCTGGTCTATCGCGGCCAGACGCCGGGCGGCATGGCGGCGGACGTATCGATCGCCGCCCTTTCCGGCTCGCTCGACTTCCCGCTGAAGTATGGTTATGCCTGCGTTGGCCGGGTGGAGGATGTGGCCGGGGGATCGCAAGCAGGTTGGGATGGCAGGCTCGTCTTCGCTTTCAATCCGCACGAAACCCGATTTTGGGTTGACCCCGCCGACCTGCTGACCCTGCCCGCCGATCTCGATCTGGAAGACGCCGTCTTTCTGCCCAACATGGAGACGGCGGTCAATTTCTTGCATGATGGTTGTCCTCTGCTGGGCGAACGCGTGCTCGTCCTCGGTCAGGGCGTCGTAGGGCTGCTCACGACCGCATTGCTGGCGCGGATGCCGCTGGCCTTGCTGGCGACGGCGGACGGTTTCCCCATGCGCCGCCACACCTCGATCGATTGGGGCGCGCATCGCAGCCTGGACCCGACCAATCCCGTCACGCCCGCTCAACTCGCCCAACTGGCGCACCCCAACGGCTTCGATCTGGTCTATGAGCTTTCCGGCAATCCCGCGGCGTTGGACACGGCCATCACCCAGGCGGGATTTGGCGGGCGCATCGTGATCGGTTCGTGGTACGGGACGAAGCGATCCGCCATCGACCTGGGCAGCGTCTTCCATCGCAACCGCCTGAGCCTGATCAGCAGCCAGGTGAGCAGCATCGCGCCCGAATTACGTGGACGCTGGGACAAGGAACGCAGGTTTGCCCTCGCCCTCGATACGATCCAAGAAATCCGGCCCGCCCGCCTCATCAGCCATCGCTTCCCCTTCTCCCAGGCAACGCAGGTTTACGATCTGTTGGATTCGCAGCCGCAAGATGTATTGCAGACGCTTCTCGTTTATCCGCCGGAAGCGTGAAATTCTAACTCCACGTGCTAGAATACCTTGAATCGGAGTTCAAAGTTCCAGGTTCAAGGTTGAATGTCGCTACGCCGTTCTTGCGTCTGAGGGTAAGTAGCCGGATCAAACTTCAATCATCAATATTCCATCCCCAACAAAAGACCAAAAGCAATCATGTATACCCTATCCATCCACAGCAAATTCATCGCCCAACACTTTCTCACTGTCCCCAACGCCGGGGCGGAAAACGAGCGTCATTCCCATCTCTACAAAGCGGAGTTGATGGTCGAGGGCGAAGACCTGAACGAGTATGGCTACGTGGTCGATATCGACGACCTGCGCGCCCAATTCGACGGCCTCATCGCCGAATTCCGCGATAAAACCCTGAACGAACTGGACGCGTTCGAGGATATCAATCCCAGCCTGGAGCATTTCTGCCGCATCCTGTGCGAACGCATGGACGAGGCGCTTTACGCCCCGAACCTGACCGCCATCAGCATCAAACTCTGGGAAGATGATATCGCCTGGGTGGTCTACGATCTCGAACGAGCCTAGCGCTTTGGCATGCGGGTCGGGCTGCTGATCTACGGCTCGCTCGACACGATTTCGGGCGGCTACCTGTATGACCGCAAGCTGGTCGAGCACCTGCGAGCGAACGGCGATACGGTCGAGATCATCTCGCGGCCCTGGCGCAACTACGCCTACCATCTCACCGACAATCTATCAAGCGCACTGATCGAGCGGCTAGTCCGTTCCCGTTTCGATGTGCTTTTGCAGGATGAGCTGAATCATCCCTCGCTTTTCTGGCTGAATCAACGCCAGCGCTCGCGACTGCGCTATCCGCTGGTTGGCATCGTTCACCATCTGCGCTGCGAAGAAGGGCATTCCCGCTGGCAAAACGTCATTTATCGCCGGGTGGAAGCGCGTTATCTGCGCACGCTGGATGGGATGATCTGCAATTCCGCCGCCACCCTTGCCTCCGCTTCCCGGCTGGCCGGGCGCTCGATGCCGCATGTGGTGGCCCCGCCGGGCGGGGATCGCTTCCAAGCGACGCCCGGTGAAAGCGCGGTGATCGCGCGGGCGCACGCATCCGGCTCCTTGCGCGTTCTATTCGTGGGGAATCTGATCCCGCGCAAAGGGCTGCACATCTTGCTGGCGGCGCTCTCCCGACTGATGGGCGTGGACTGGCGACTCACGGTTGTGGGAAATCCGGCCATCGATCCGGGCTACACCCGATCGCTGCGAAAACAGATCGAGCGGTTGCGGTTGGCGGAGCGAGTGAAGCTGGTTGGGCTAACGTCGGATGAAGCGCTGCGCCGACATTTTGCGGCCAGCCATGTGCTGGCCGTGCCGTCAAGCATTGAAGGCTTCGGTATCGTCTATCTCGAGGGCATGGGCTTTGGCTTGCCCGTCATCGCTGCCGCCAGCGGCGGGGCCATCGAAATCGTACACGATGGCGAAAACGGCTTTCTAATCCCGCCCGGTGACACACAGACTTTGGCTGACTGTTTGCACAGGCTAGACACTGACAGAACCTTGCTTGCCGATATGAGCCTGGTCGCGCTTCGCAGCTTCGCCGCGCATCCCACCTGGGCGCAGACGCATGAGAGCAACCGCCGTTTCCTCGGCCAGATCAGCGAGGGTTGGCATGCCGTCTGAATCTAGCTCGGCCTCGCCCACATTCGCCGACCTCTGGGGCCTTGCCCGCTCGCTGCTCATCTATCACCGACCCTTGCGCACGCGGCAACTTAGCCGTTTTTACAGCCAGTTCATCCGGCCCGGCGACCTGTGTTTTGACATCGGCGCGCATGTGGGAAACCGGGTGCGGGCGTGGTTGGGGTTGGGAGCGCGGGTGGCGGCTATTGAGCCGCAGCCCCGGTTGATGCGATTGTTGCGGCTCTGGTATGGCTCGAACCCGAACGTGATTCTGATCGAAGCCGCCGTGGGTCAAATGCCCGGTCGCCTCACCCTGCAACTCAGCCGCCGCAACCCCACTGTGGCGACCCTTTCGCCGGAGTGGCGGCGGCGTATCAGCCAGACTGGCGGTTTCGCCAGGGTGCGATGGGATGACAGCACAGAGGTCGAGGTGGTGACGATGGATGAATTGATCGCCCGGCATGGCAAGCCCGCTTTCTGCAAAATCGACGTGGAGGGTTTCGAGGCCGAGGTTCTGGCCGGGCTTTCGCAGCCGTTGCCCTGCCTGTCGTTTGAGATCATGGCGGCGACGCCCGACGCCACCGCCGCCAGCCTGGAACGCCTGGACACGCTCGCTGCCTACAAGTACAACTTTTCGCCGGGCGAATCTCTGCGAATGCAATGGCCTGAATTCGTTTCATCCAACATGCTGCGTGACTGGCTGCGAGATCAGGGCGACATGGCCGCATCCGGTGATGTGTACGCCCGGCTGCTCAGCCATTGACTTGCCGAAGATCGACGCGCTCGTATACTTGCTTCAAAGCTGACACACATCACGGAGGCTATTAACGATGAGTCGATCCACGCTGCGCATCCTGATCATCATCTTCACCCTGATCACAGCAGCCATTCACCTGCTTTTAGGCTTCAATTTCTTTGCCGATACGCTGGGTAAATTGTTCGTGCTCAACGGCCTGGGCTATGTCATACTCCTGGCCGCGTTGCTCGTCGATTTCCCCCAAAGGCCGAAGCCGCCTGGTGCACCTAGCCCTGATCGCATTCGCCGCCGTCACGATCGTTGGGTACTTTGCGGTCAACCGGACAGACGTCAGCGCGTTGGGCCTGATCACGAAAGTGGATGAACTGGCATTGATCGTCGTCACCTACCTGCATATGCGCGCCACATAAAAAGTCGAGAGCCCACAGCGTTGGCTGAATCTCGTCTGCCGGATCAAGGATATACGGATCTTGTGCGCTATCTGGCAGCCAAGCGGAGCGTGGACGACCGCGCGCTGAATCGCCGTGTCTGGGAGACATTGGCCGCACAATTGGCGCAGTGGCAGAATGGCCGCCCGCTGCGCGTGCTGGAAATCGGGGCGGGCATCGGCACAATGGCCGAGCGGGCGGTTGAGTGGGGGTTGTTGAGAGCGGCGGAATACACGGCCATCGACGCCGACACGGCCAACATCGACGCGGCCCGGCAAAGATTGCGCTCCACCGGACTCGACCTGCGCCTGCGGGCCATCGATCTGTTCGATTTTATGAAAGGGGAGCGGGACGGTCAGTGGGACTTGCTCATCGCCCATGCCTTCCTCGACCTGATCGATATCCCCGCCACCCTGCCCGATCTCCTGGCGCTGCTGGCTCCTGGCGGTCTCTTCTATTTCACGCTCGTGTTCGACGGCGTCACCAGCTTTCTGCCTGCCATCGATCCTGATCTCGACGCGTTGATCGAACGGCTTTATCACGAGACGATGGACAGACGCATGGTGGCGGGCCGGCCCTCCGGCGACAGCCAGTCTGGACGGCATCTGATCCAGCACTTGCTCGCATCTGATGTGGAACTGCTGGCCGCCGGCTCATCCGACTGGCTGGTTTATCCCGACTACGGGACGTATCAGGCGGATGAATCCTACTTCCTGCATTTCATCATCGACACGGTGCACAAAGCTTTGGCGGGAAATTCAGGGCTGGC
The DNA here is from genome assembly GCA_024102915.1 of Caldilineales bacterium. Taxonomy (GTDB): domain Bacteria; phylum Chloroflexota; class Anaerolineae; order J102; family J102; genus JAGFJG01. Next base: position 49,906 of record JAGFJG010000178.1, on the reverse strand, counting down.
GGGGGCGGATTTCACGGCCTGGGTCGAAACACGTCATCGCCAAATCGACCGAGGCGAATTAATCTATCTCGCCCACCAGATCGACTGTGTGGGCCGCACTGCCTCGCGACCGGCCTAGACCTTCGTGCCCGACCGGCCAGGCGCGTACCACGACGCCAGCCACAGGCCGATCAGGGCCAGCAACACATCGCGGGCGCGGATGAGCAGGGCCAGGGCCGCACCCGCCGCCGGATCGTAGCCCATCGCCCCAAAAACGAAGACCTGGCTCGCTTCCAGCGCGCCCAGGCCGCCGGGGAAGGGCAGCAGATAGGCCAGCCGGGCGGCGGCGATGGCGGCCAAAGCCTGCTCTGGGCTGAGCGTCATTCCCAGAAATCGCGCCGCCAGCCAGTATTCGCCGATCATCAGCGCCCAGGTGAGCAGCGAGATGGCGAATGCAATGGCAAGGCTGCCGGGGCGTTGCTGGCAGAGCGCGCACACCTGATATTCCGCTCGCTGGACGATGCACAAGGAGGGTTGCAGCCGGGCTGATTTCGCGAGAATTGGAACCCTTCCCAGCAGCAGAGTGGCGGGCCGTAACCCCATCCGCGCCGCCCCCAGATAGAGAATCGGCAGCATGAGCAGGACGACGGTCAACGCCAGCAGCGCCGCCAGGCTGTCGGCGGACAGCAGTCGCAGGTTGAAGATGGCGGCAACGCCCAGAGCCAGCACCGTGAAGTTCGCCAGCAACTCCACGGCTTTGTCCAGCGCCACGGCCGCGCCGGATGTGACGCCGGGAACGCCGTGCTGCTGTCGCGGCAAATATGCCTGAAGCGGTTCTCCGCCGAATTGCGGCCCCGGCGTGAAATAGGTGATCGAGTACGCCGCCAGTCGATAAGCGACCAAGCGCAGGTAGGGCAATGAATAGCCCAAAGCCCGCAGCACAACCCACCAGCGCCCGGCCAGGGCTACGACGATGACGGCATTGATTCCCACCAGCAGTGCCAGTTGCAGCCAGGTGAGCTGCCAAAGGACGGCGAGGATCTGGGCGAGGGGAGCGACATACAGCGCCCAGGCCAGCGCCAGCGCCGCCAACAGCCAGGGTAACCAGCGCAGCCAGTCGCGGGCGGGCAGCTTGCCCGGTTTGCGATTGTCAACCGCCATCGGTCTGCGATCCTGCCCCCCGGTACTCGCCCGCCCGTTTGCCAAACAGACGACGTTCGGGTTCCCACAGCGAACATCGGCCCGTACCGAATACGAACAGATACACGCAGCCCATGATGGCGCTCAGCCCATCGGACACGTTCATGGCGACGACCATGGTGAAGCCAAGCGGAATCAAAGCAAGTAGGGCGACGAAGCGTCCGGCCACACCCAGCAGCAGAAAGGGGAGCGCTGCCACTTCGATGAGGATGAATATCGCCGCCACGAAAACGGCAGATGGGATGCCGAACAAGGCAAGGCTGCGAGCGAACGTCTCGAAATTCAACGCCGAGTCGAACACAACCGCAACCAGGGCGAGTACGGTGAGGATGCGGATGGGCAGGGGCAGCCAATCGAGAAATATCGATTTGAGGTTTCGGCGCAGGGCGAGATAGCGAGAGGAGTCGGGTGAGAGACTGCCGCTGGCGACCAGCCAATCCCGCGTGAAGACGAGCAGAAAAGGCACGGCGAAAAACAGGCCGGTGATCGTCGCCAGTTCCTGCGGCATGATCGGCCACAACACCACGCTGAGGAAACCCATCTGCAGGCCCGCCAGCGCCCGGCGACTGTTGCTGGGCGGCAGATCATAGACTGGTTTGCCGCGGCGACGTCGCAGAGCCAGGCCCAAAAGGAAGGCATAGCGAGCCAGCCCCACCGGCAGAAACCACCACGGCCACTGACCCCAATGGATCGCCAATACGACGACAATCAACACGCCCAGGGCATCAAATTCGATATCGAGGATTTCGCCCAGGCGGCTGGCGTGCCCGCTGATGCGAGCGAGGTATCCGTCGAAATGGTCGGCGATGCCGGCCAGCGTGTAAAGCAGGGCGGGCAGCCAGGCCAGCCAGTCATGCGGCCAGGGCGTGAGCACGAATCCCGCCAATAGGCCGTTCGCTAATCCGCGAAACAGCGTGAGTGTATTCCCCGGGCCGAGGGTCGCACTCAGCCCGGCATTGGCAACGGTCTGGTTTTGACCGAGATTGCGCCAGAACAGCCCCAATTCATAGACGAGCACAACAAGCGAAAGCCCCGCCCAACGCCAGACGACATCGCCATCCCATTGCCGCCCCAACAATCGTGCCACGGCCAGCCAGGCGGCCAGATAGCTGGCCGCTGTCACCAACCAGCGCTGGCGTAAACTGGTGAGGGCGACAGAATCGGCGTCGGGCTGGCTCATCGATGATGAACTGACTACTGTCTACTGACCACTGGCGAACTGGACTAGCCCGCCAACTCGATTCCGGCCTCCCCCAGCCGCTCGTGCACCAGTGCGGTCAGGCGCGGGCGCATCTCGGCCGCCTTTCCGAACTTGGCTTTAGCCCGGAGCATCAATTCCACCTGCTGCCCAACCGCTGTGTCTTCGCCCATGACGCGCCATGGTTCCAGCAGGTTGGGCAGATACGCCATTGCCTCCTGGGCCAAATCCTCCAGCAACGGCAGCGCCCTGGCCAGATCGGCGGTGCGGAGTTTGATCACGACTTCGACAATCGAAAAACGCCCGCGGCTGTAATTCCGGATCAGACGGATCTCGCCGTTGGGGATCGTCAGTAATTCGCCACTGGGCGCGCGCAATTGGGTGGTGCGCAGATTGACTTTCTCCACCACGCCCTCGACGCTCAGCATCTCCACTTTATCGCCCACGGCAAAGGTGTCGTCGAAAATGAAGCTGAGGCCAGTCAGGTAATCGGAGATGAGCGGGCGCGCTCCCAGGCCGAAGGCGGCGCTGAAAAGACCAACGACCCAGATCAGGGTCGCGGCGGTCACGAACTGACCCAGGGCCAGGATGACGGCGATCAAGATCACCACCAGGCTGATGGTGTTGGCGATAATGCTGCGCATCGTTTGCATCCGCGATGCGCTTGGTCGCTGGCCGTCGTTGGCAAAACGACTTAACCGGACCAGGCGTCCGGCGATGCGCCAGGCCAACAGGTGGATGATCCAGGCGATCAGGAAAAAGACGCTGATCAGGAGCAGATGGCTCCACCAAACATCCTGAGAAAACAGGTTCTTGATACTATCGATCATTGATCTGCGGCGAAATGTGTTGCGTGAAACGTGACGCGCGTTGTGTGAAATTCACGCGGAATCCTCTCACGTTTCGCGCCCGATTGGAAATCATTCTGACAATGTACAGAACTCTAGCATCAATACCATTTGACACCAAAACTGTTTTCTCATACAGTCTGACCCATATAAATCGGTGTCCGGTTGTCAAACCCGCTATTCGCTTAGTAGCGGCTGGCGAACTGGGCTACGGGCGTCTGAAGGCAGCACGCTAGACCCATCCCTGACAATATGGACCAATCAAAATTTGCCGATCTTTTTGGAGAGGCCATGAAAACAACCGAGCAAATCGCCGTATTCGTCGACTTCGAAAATGTTGCGCGTTGGGCTGAAGACGTCTTCCTTGATTTTGAATTAACCCCGCTGCTGGAATATCTCAAAAGCCGGGCGCCGGTAGTGACAAAACGAGCCTATGCGGACTGGAGCCGTTTCCCGCATTATCGGGATGAATTGATGGATAATGCTGTCGATCTGATCCAGATGTACAGCATTCGGGCGGGGAAAAATCGGGCGGATATCAGAATGGCGGTGGACGCCCTGGAGATCGCCATGACCCGGCCTCACATCCACACCTTTGTGATTGTCTCCGGCGACAGCGACTTTGGGGCGCTGGTGGGCAAGTTGCGCGAATATGGCAAGTACACCCTGGGCATCGGCCCGCGTAATATCACACACCCTTTGCTGGTCAAATCGTGTGACGAGTTCATCTATCTGGAAACCCTGCTGGGGGATGTATCGATTGTCGATGAGCAAAGCAGTCTGGATCAGGAGAGCGCCCGGCGGCTGTTGATCAAGGCTTTGCAGGCGCATGGGCAGCGCGGGGATGCGCCGGTGTTGGCCGCCAAGCTGAAACACACCATGCTGTCGATGGATTCGACCTTCAACGAAGCCAATTTTGGCTATGCCCAATTCAAGAACTGGCTCGAGGATAATACCGATCTCATTGATCTTCACATCAAAGACCTCCAGCTTTATGTGGCATTACGCGGCTTCGGCGTGCGTAGCCCGATGGATCTGGCCGAATTCGAGCAGGTTGTGGACATAGAAGAAAGCGCGCCCATCGAAGAGTTGCCCCTGGATCAGCAATACCGGCAGATATTCAGTCGCCTGAAAATGACATCGGCCGACTTCAGCACGCGGCGCGATGTCTTGCGTGATATCTATCGGGAATTGTGCGAACGACCAGGCTTATATAGCACCGATTCTTTGCTGGAAGAACTACGCGAACGGTACGAATCGCAGGGCTTGAATCGCAGCAAAACCATGCTGCGGCATATCTGGCAGATGGGATTCCGGCAATGGACATTCGATTATGGCGGCAAAGTGGCGTCGATGCGCGTGCCGGTCTCATTGGCGAAGGGCGTGGAAAGCGAGGCGGATTTCGTACGCCGGGCTGAATCAGGCTTTGTCTACGCTGCCGTCCATGCCGGCCTGCCCATCGACCTGCCCGAACTGGCGGCAGTGCTGCTGAATGATCGGGATCAGGGCGACTACGTGCAGATGCTCCTGGATGACCTCGACCGGCGAGGGCTAATCGAATATGTCGATGGCCGCTATCGTTTGCCGGGCACAGCCGCCATCCCTTTCCGCAACGATCCAGCGTTGGAGCGGTTGGTCAAAGACATCGAGCAGATCGATCTGCCGGACTCATTGCAGCGCAGCCCCGAAAAAGCGCAAACGCTGGCCAAGCGGGCGATGATCCAGCGCTCTCAGGATTTCTCGGCATCGGCGCGCAGTTATCTGGTAGCCTGTCGATTGCAGTGGGAGGCCATCGAACAGGGTGCAACCGGGGCCACTCTGGAGGATTTGCGCTGGTATCTGGCCTCGTATGCTTCGGTGAAAGCGGGCGAACTTTCACAAGTCCAGCGCGATTATACGGCTGCCAGCCCCTACTATCTCGCCTTCTTCGCCCTGGTGCAGGAGGATGATCCGTTGTGGGGTAGGATGCGAGGTTTGCTCAATCCTATGCTGTCTTATTATTGGGCGAATGCGGGCCGCGAACTGGGCATCAATGTCTCGGACTGGAATCTCAGTTCGACAACGCCGGCCCAGGTGGCGGTGTTGGCCGCTACCCACGAAAGCCAGGAACTACGAGAGCGCTGGGAAGAGCACACACGGGCGCTGGCCGAGGTCAACTCCGACGTGTTGTATCGCGTCGCCGATCAGATACGGCATAATCAGGTAGACCAGCCCGGCGCAATCGAGGTGGCGGATCGCATCGTCGCATTCATGATCGAATAAGGGAAAGTACAAAGTTCAAGGTTACAGGTTACAGGTTGTGTTCGTCTACCAACCTGGAACCTGTAACTTTGAACTTGCAACTCAATTTATTGGATGTCGTAGACGGCCTGTAACTCGACCTGCACGCTGAATTCACCGGTCGAAATCGGTACCGGCCCGCCGCCACCCCGGCCATCGACTGTGCTGGCATAAGCCTCTTTCATCAGCGGGATGCCGGTCGCGTACTCGCTCACCTGCCGAATCGGGCCAAGGGTGGCGCCAAATCCGGCCGCAAGTTGCTCAGCCTTGGCCTGGGCATTGGCAATCGCCAGGTCGCGCGCCTGGGTTTGCAGGGTGGCGGGGTCGGAGATGCCAAAGCTGATGCCGCCCACCGTGTTGGCGCCGGCAGCCAGGGCGGCCTGCAAAACTTCGCCGCTCTTGCTCAGATCGGATAGGGTCGCCCTGACACTGTTGACGACGTGATAGCGGGTCTCGCCAGTGGGGACGCCATCCTTATCGACAACCTGTTCCATCCACACGCTGTAGTTGGTGGTCGCGATGTCCTTGGCTTCGATGCCCTGGCCGGTCAGCGCATCCATGACTGCCGCCATTTTCTCGGTGTTGTCGGCGACGGCCTTGGCGGGGTCGGTGTCGATGATTTCGACGCCCAGGTCGAGATAGGCGACATCGGGCGGGGCGCTGACCACGCCGGCGCCGCTGACAGAGATCGTTTTGGGTATGCTTTCGGCTGGAGCGGCCACGATCGCCGGACCGCCGCCAGCCTCGACCGGCAAAGTGCACCCGGTCGCCCATAACGCCAGCGCTCCCAACAGCATCACTAAAACGAGGTATTTCAACTTGGTACTCATTGTTTCATAACCATCCTTTCCATTTCGGAATTGAGATGATCATGTGACGCCGCCATATCTGCATTTGTTCCCGTCAAACAGTCCGCCTATTCGCCCGCTTTTCCTGCCAGTTTCCCCTGGATTCGTTGCATCCGGTGTTCGAGTTCCGCCATCATCTGGTTGCGGTAATAGCCCGGCCGCCAGGCCTGCACCCGCACCAGCGCCGATTGCGTCCAGGCTGCCGCCCTCGCCAGATCGCCCGATTCCCATTCGTGATATTTTGCCAGCTCGATCTGGGGCCCGATGTTCTGCGAATCCAACATCGGGGCCAACGTTTCCCAGAACTCCACGGCCAGATGCCGCCGTTTCTGGCGCTTCAACACCTGGGCCAGCCCCATCATCGCCTCGATCCGGATCGATTCGTTTAATTGTGCATCCAATGCCTGGCGATAGGCGGATTCCGCCCCGGCCAGATCGCCCTGAGCGGCCAGGCTGCGCGCCAGCGCCACCCGGTCTTGCGGATGCGGCTCAATCTCTCCGGCGAATGTGGCGCAAATCACCTGGGCCAGCGGAACCATACTAACGATGTCCTCCAGGTTGTGATAGAGGACGCTCACCATATCCGACACATTCCCCTCGCCGCGGGCGTAGCGAAACCAGAGGCTGGGGATCAGCCAGGAGGGGACGTCATTGCCGCGGCGCTGGTGTTGGAGGATATGGATTTCCAGATTGCCGAAGTTGCACGCGCCGAGGCGGGCGCGCCACAGGCGGCGGGCCGGGTGCAGCAGGTCGAAATGCGGCAAATCATTGGCCGGAGGCGTCAGCCCGGATAACAGGAAGCGGGTGCGAAGGAGGGGCAGGTCAAAGGATTTGCCATTGAAACTGACGACGCCATCGAGCGCTTGCAATTGCGTGTTGAGGTCGTCGAGATAGGCCGGTTCTTCGGCGGGATTCCGGGCGAAATACTGACGCACCACATAGCCGTCATCCTCGAATGCGCCGACGCCGGTCAGGAAAACGATGGTCCCCGCCCCGCCCGCCAGACCCGAAGTCTCGGTATCGAGGAAGGCGACGCGGCGGAAGTCGATGCCCGCCAATTGCGGATCACGGGCTGCCGTGGCCGGGATGTCGGCGGAAACGGCCAGCAGATCGCCCAATGTGGTATTACCCTGCCAGTGGCCGAGATCGTAGCGGATGGTGCGGAGCAGGTAGGAGCCATAGCGATTAGTCACCTCTTCCATGCCGGGCAGGTCGAGGAGATCGCCGGTCTCGGTGTCAGGCGTCGGCTCCGTGGGCGCGACGGGCTTTGGGGTCGGCGGCGGTGACGGCGCTGCCGGCAGCGGGCGCGGACCGGCTCGTCGCAGGCGGCCTGCCTTGCGCAAACGTTCGAGGCGATCCTGTACATCAGACATGGTGTTCAGTGAACGATTCTACTTCGTCGCTTCTCATTTCATCAGCCCTGGGCGCGGTCTGAATCGCCCGCCAGGCCGAACGCAACCGGTCGAGTTCAGCCGGGTCGGTGGGGATTTCACCATATTCTACCGCATTGTAGGCAGCGGTGACTGTGCGCAAGTTCTCTTCCTGGCCAGGGAACGCCAAAATCAGTTGGGGCAGGAAATCGTTGGGGGTCTGGGCAGGCTGGCGGGGATAACCCCGGCGTTCGGCCAGCCGCAGCAGGTTGGCATAGATGTGACGGATGGAGATGGCGGCATAAAGCTGGCTGCGAGCGGTGAGACGCGCCCATCGTTCCTGCAATCCCCGGCGTAATCTGCGCCCTAGCCCCGCCAACCCAGCGCCTTCGACTCCGAAGACGGCATCGACTGTCTCGGGCTCGCCATCACCCCTGCGATAAGCACGCCGTCGCTGCAACTTGGCGACCAGGATGAATAGAATCAAGGCAAGAAATACCAGCGGGATGCCGTAACCGAGACCGCGGGCCAGCCACGGCGGCAGCGTCAATGTCTGGATTTCGGCCTGCTCTAATTGCGCGGCAATATCCTGATTGTCGATCAATCGCAACTGCGTCGCACCGCGCAGTATCCATCCCCACACCGACTGCAATACCCCGATCATGAGTATGAATACGGGTTCGAATAGCGAGAGAACCGCCAGGGCGCTGCGTTCGATGACGGGGCCGAGAAAAGAGCCAAGGGGACGGAGTAGGTTTCCCAACGCCCGGAATGAACCCAGACTCCAGACTCTTGCGGCGAGCAGCCCCAACCCGACCAGGGCGAGCGCCGCGGCCACGATGATGCCAAGCCACAACGAATCGAATGCCTTACCCTTGCCTCCGCTCACCCGCGCTTTGTCCTCGACCCGACCGAGGGCGACGGCAACGAGGCTACAAAAGAAGAAAGTATAGACGAAAAAATTGGCGGAACGACCGCTTAGAAATGAATAAAGAGCGATGGCGACGATCAGAAGCAAAACGCCCTTGCGGAAATCAAACGCCACCGTGAAAAAGCCGATCTCTCGTTGCATGAATGAGACGCCCCGCCACCATAGAAATGCGAAAGTGATCAAAACCAGGATCGTATCCACGCGCCGCGGATCGGAGCCGAAGAAAGCCTGGGAAAACCAGGTCATCGCCAGCAGCGGCTCTGCCGAAAAGACGTATACCCGGACAAGTAGCAGGCCCATGATCAGGATCGCCGCCAGCACGGTCAACTCGAACTGCGGGGAATCCACCTGGCGGCTGGACAAGAAATGGGCGACGAGCATCATCATCGCCATCATGGCGGCGATCCCGGCCAGATACCAGCCGGGGGAGAAATCCCAACTGCGCCGATGCAGGCTCAATATCAGCGGCGTGAACCAGGACAATTCCATGCCGATGAGGGCGACGAGCAGGCCGCTGCGCAACCAGGGGATGGGACGGGCGCGATGGTTTGAATTGACCATGGTCAGACAACCGGGCCGCGAGCTTCCCGAATGGCCTGCCGCTGGCGCTCCACCGGATCGAGCAGCACATCGCCGCCCGCCTGGGGCCGCCCCAGGTCGAGCGTATTCATGGGGCCGCGGGCGAGTTGATAGGTGAGGATATGCTTCAAAGCGGGGGAAAGCGGTTGCGGGTCCAGGCTGACCAGCGCTATGCGCCGGCCTACGCGTTGCAAGTCGAGCAGGGTGGCGGCCAGGGCTTCCGTGACGATGGCGGTGACGATGACCAGCGTGCTTCCCCAAGGCAGGCGCGGGCTTTCGGCGGCGATCAGACGTTCGACCGGCGCGGTGGCGAAGGGCGTGACCGCCGCTAACATCTCCAGAATCGTCGTCAGTTGGGCGGGCGAGCGGCCGGGCGGGAGCCGGATCGGCTGGTCGGAACGAGGCAGCGCCCCATTGGCCAGGAGGCCGGTGGGCCAGCGCTGGGCGATGCCGTGATAACAAATGGAAGCAGCCACGCTCACGGCCTGTTCCAGCGCATCGGGCAAAACGCCCTGCCAGGTTTGGGCAAGCGTGGCGACGTTGAGAACGACGACCAGATTGCGGGTGAGCGAGGGTTCCAGCACGCGGGTTTGCAATTGCTGGCGGCGGGCGCTGGCCTTCCAATGCAATCGGCGAAAGTCATCTTCGGGATGGTAATCGCGCACACCCACAGTTCGCAGCGGATCGTCGAACAGGAAAAGCGGCGTGGACATGTCGCCGAATGGCTCTTTGGCGGGCAGACCGAGCGCCGCCAGCGGAACGACGCGCGGATAAACGATCAGGGTTTGCTCCTGTTCGAGCCTGCGCACAGCGTGGAATAGTCCGAACAGGTCGCCGGTCTCCAGCCGGGCCGGGCCGTAGCGATAGAACCCGCGCTGCGTGGCCTCGATCTGGTAGGAGCGGCTGGCGCGCTGACGCCATTTCAGCGCCCAAAAAGTGCTGAGTTCGCCCTGGTTGGTGTCATGGCGCTGGACGATGGTTCCGCCATGAAAGGGCAGCTCGGTGGGGAACGTATCGGCAATGCGCAGCCAACTGACTGGCAGGATTTTGTGGTTGGCGACCGCCAGGGTGAGCTCCACCGTTTCGCCCACGAAGGTTCTTTTCACGCTGAATCGCCGGTTGTATTCCAGGCCGAAAAAGCTCAGCCGATTCCACACCCAACTCACGCCGGCGATCAGCAACAGGAATGCAGCGATGGTCAGAATGGGTTGGAGTTGTAGGATCAGCCCCAGGATGGTGAGGAGCAGGGCCATGCCGAACCATGCTGAGCTGAATTGCTCTTCGACCTCGATGTCGATCTTGCGTTTGCCCACGCCGAAATATCGGGGCAGGTTGCGCAGGCGCGCTTCCGTTCCGGCGCTGGCCTGAGCGCCAACCATCAAGGTCTGGGCATCGGTCTGGCGGTCAGTGTCCTGCGTCATCGCTGGCTATCCATTCCACCCCGCCGATTATTGAAAAACCGGCGCCGCCACCTCTCCCACCACTTGGGCCACGACTTCAGCGGGCGTGCGCCCTCGCAAGCGCGTTTGCGGGCTGATGTGAATGCGATGCGTGAGCACGAACGGCGCAAGCGTTTTCACGTCGTCCGGCAGGACATAATCCCGCCCGCGCAACGCCGCAAACGCCTGACACGTGTGATACAAAGCCAGGCTCCCGCGCGGGCTGGCTCCCAGATCGACTGCCGGATGGTCGCGTGTGGCTCGCACCACGCGCACCAGATAAGCCCGCACCGATTCCTCCACCCGCACGTTCTGCACCTCGGCCTGCATGGCAAAGATATCCTCCGGCCCCGCCACCGGCGCTAACTCGACCAGCGGTTCTTTTCCGGCATGGCGCAGCAATAGCTCGTTCTCATCCCTCTCGTCCGGATAACCGAGAGTGGTCTTGATCAGGAATCGGTCGATCTGGGCTTCGGGCAGGGGGAATGTGCCTTCGAGTTCGATGGGATTCTGGGTCGCCAGCACGAGGAAGGGTCGCGGCAGAGGCAGGGTATCGCGATCGACAGTGACCTGTCGCTCCTGCATGGCCTCCAACAGCGCGGATTGCGTGCGCGGAGTGGCGCGATTGATCTCATCGGCCAGCACGATCTGGGCGTTGAGTGGACCGGCGCGGTACTCGAACTCGGCGGTCTTGGGGTTGTACCAGGAGATGCCGGTCACGTCCGAGGGCAGCAGGTCGGGCGTGAACTGGATGCGCGAGAAAGAGCAAGCGAGGGAACGAGCCAGCGCCTTCGCCAGGGTGGTCTTGCCGATGCCGGGCACATCTTCAAACAGGATGTGGCCTTCGCACAACAAGGCGATCAGCGCCAATTCCACGACATCATCCTTGCCGATGACGACCTGACCGACATTGGCGATAATGCGTTGGGCGAATGATTGCAGCATGGAAGTGGACGATCAGTGATTGGGAGATTGGAGATTAAGGACGGACGGCTACCTGCTACCTGCCCTAATGGTAACTCCAAACAGCCGTTTCTGCTATCCGCCCAATTTGCACCTGTGCTATAGTGCCGAATACGTTTATCGCTTCAATCGAGGATGAAACCATGGGTCTGATCATTGCGCTGGCAGCGCTTATTCTTGTCGTCGCGACGCTTTATTTCCTGCGCCGCCCGCTCCTTGCAGTCGTGTTGAGATTGCCGCCGCCGCGCAACGGCGTGCGTGTGCAACGCAACATCCCTATCATCATGCCGGACGGCGTTCGCCTCTTTGCCGACTTATACTCACCCAAGGCGGAAGGCAGTCACCCCGCCATCCTCATCCGCACGCCGTATGGCCGCCGCAAAGAGGTATTCCTGGGCGGCGGCATGGCTATGAACGAACTGCCCGGCCAGCGTTTCGCCGAGCGCGGCTACAATGTGTTGGTGCAGAGCGTGCGCGGTCGCTACGCCGCGGAAGGCGAGTTCAGCCCGCATGTCAATGAACTGGCCGACGGCGCCGCCACTGTGGCATGGGTCCGACAGCAGCCCTGGTTCAATGGCGTGCTGGCAACCTGGGGGCCGAGCTATCTTGGCTACACGCAATGGGCGGTCGCCGCCTCCGATCCCACCGGCCTGCAAGCGATGCTGCCGACCCTCACCAGCGCCGAGAACTTCAGCGTCACCCATCCCGACGGCGCTTTCGGGCTGGAGACGCGGCTGCGCTGGTGTCAGGGTCTGGCGAACACCGGGCGTCAGGATTCAGATCGAGGCGGCATGCGAGACGCAGAGGATAGGCTGCAAACCGCCTTCGGCCATCTGCCCCTGTTGGAAGCGGACATAGCCGCAGTGGACGAGCCAATCCCTTACTATCGCGAAATGCTGGTCAACGCCCGCGCCGAGGACGAATACTGGGTGCAGCGTGATCACAGCGGGCGCGTGGCCGAGGTGACTGCCGCCGTGCATTTCGTGGGGGGCTGGCATGATTATTATCTGCGCGGGCTTTTGCGCGATTACGCCGCCCTGGTTGGGGCAGGCAGAAAGCCCTACCTCATCATTGGCCCCTGGCATCATGCCAGCATGGGCGGGCTGTTGGCGGGTCTGCGGGAGGGGATCGCCTGGTTCGACGCGCAGTTGCTTGGCCGCGAGGGATTGCGCGCACAACCTGTTCGTATTTTCGTGGGCGGGGCAGAGGAATGGCGCGAGATGGATGCCTTTCCCCCGCCTGCTGTCGAAACGAGATTTTTCCTGCACGAGGACGGCGATCTGAGCCTGGCCTCGCCCGCACAGGATTCCACACCCGACCACTATCGCTACGACCCCGCCGCTCCCACGCCTGGGCTAGGCGGCGCTATTCTGGGCATGAAGGGAGCCGGGGTGCAGGATAATCGTCCGTTACTGGCACGCGCCGACGTCCTCAGTTACGTTTCCGCGCCGCTCGAAAAGGACGTTGAATGCATCGGATCGGTGCGAATGACTTTGTTCGTGCGCTCTTCCCTGGCCCATACCGATTTCTTCGCCCGACTGTGCGACCTGCGCCCGGATGGAAAGTTGCTCAACGTGTGCGACGGGCTTTTTCGCATCAAGCCCGGATTGGGCGAGCCGCAAGAGGATGGCAGCCTGCGCATCGAGATCGACATGTGGGCGACCGCACACCGGTTTCGCCAGGGCCATCGGCTGGCCGTATTGATCGCCAGCGGCGCACACCCGCGCTGGAATCGCAACCTGGGCACTGGCGAACCGGATGCCACGAGCACGGCCATGGCTGTCGCCGAGCAGACGATCTATCACGACGCCAGCCACCCATCCGCCCTGATTTTGCCGGTCGTCTGAGCCGCGGCGCGCAGCGAAAACCGGGCGCAAGTTGGAGAGCGCTTACTCTTAGCCCGCGCCAGATATGGTAAACTCCGCTGGATGATCAACGACACTCCGCTCCTGATCCCCTTGTTGCTGGTGCTCCTGGCCGCGGGTATTGCCGCGCTCACGGGGATCGGGTTTATCAATCGCCGGTTGAATATCACCCTGGCAAGCTGGGCGCTGGCGCTGCTGCCGCTGGTCGCCTTCGTCTGGCTCATCCCGCTGACGGTGACGGTCGATCATGGCGCAGCCCTGACCTGGCAGATCGACTGGATCCCCAGCCTGGGACTCAGCTTTGGCTTCTACTTCGATAGCCTCAGCGCCCTGTTTGGCCTGCTGGTCACCGGCATCGGCGTCCTGGTCATCATCTATACGGGCTATTATTTCAAGGGCGACAAAAGCGCCTGGCGATTTCTGGCCTTCATGTTCCTGTTCATGTTCGCCATGCTGGGCCTGGTCATGGCCGGGGATGTGATCACGCTTTTCATTTTCTGGGAAGCGACCAGTATCGTCTCCTTCCTGCTTGTCGCTTACAAGTACAAAGATGAGGCGGCGCGCAAGGGCGGGTTCAAGGCGCTGTTCATCACCGGCGGCGGCGGCATCGCCCTGTTGGCCGGGCTGATATTCATGAGTTCGGTGGCGGGCTCAACCGAATTGTCGCAGATCCTGCACAGCGGCGACTTGCTGCGAAACAGCCCATTCTATCTCGCCATTCTGGCCTTGATCGCTTTCGGCGCCTTCACCAAAAGCGCACAGGTCCCCGCCCACATCTGGCTGCCAGGCGCCATGACCGCACCCACGCCTGCCAGCGCCTACCTGCATTCGGCCACGATGGTCAAAGCGGGCATTTATTTGATGGCTCGCCTCAACCCGGCTTTGGGCGAGACCGACTCCTGGTTCTGGTTACTCACCCTGTTCGGCGTGGCGACGATGTTGACGGGCGCGTATCTGGGCCTCAAGCAAAACGACATGAAGGCGCTTCTGGCTTTTTCCACGATCAGCCAGTTGGGCGTCTTGATGATGTTGATCGGCCAGGACACGTCCATCGCCTACAAAGCATTGGTGATCGGCATAGTCGCCCACGCCCTGTACAAGAGCGCACTCTTCCTCGTGGCCGGCATCGTTGATCATGAGACGGGGACGCGCGACATGCGGCGGCTGGGCGGGCTGTGGCGCCCGATGAAGGCGACATTCGTCGTCGCCAGCATCGCTGCTCTTTCGGCTGCGGGCCTGCCGCCGCTCTTCGGATTTCTGGCGAAGGAAACCCTGTTGGCCACGGCCACGCATCCGTCTGTTCCCGAAGCGCTGAACTTCATTTTACCGGCGGCGGCAGTCGTCGCCGGAGCGCTGCTTTTGGCGCAGATGGGAATGCTGATCTGGGAGACCTTTTTGGGCAAACCCAAAGACCCGACCATTCATGCTCACGAAGCGCCCTGGGGGATGATCTTCGCCCCGGCCTTCCCCGCTCTGTTCGCCCTATTCATCGGGAACGCGCCCGAACCGCAACCAGCCGCCGAGTTGCTCGCCAGCGCCGCCTCTGTCGCCTTTGGCGATGCCGTGAAGGTCTCGCTAGAACTCTGGTCGGGGATCAACGTGCCCCTGGTGCTCAGCGTGATCGCTATCTCTTTAGGAACGGGATTGTTCCTGGAGCGCAATCGCGTTCGCGGCCTGCAGAACAGAATCCCCGCGCGCTGGTCGTTCGATACCGTTTATCGATTGACTCTGACCGCGCTTGATCGGCTTGGCGCCATCGCCACCCGGCTGCAAAAAGGCCAGTTGCGTTTCTATCTGGCGGTGATTCTCCTCTTTGTCGGGCTGGCGATCCTGGTCTTCAGCCGTCCCGTAATCCCCGATTTGGTGGGCGCGTTAACCTTCCCCACACTCGACCTGGAAGGTCAATTCATTACCCTGCAATTGTTTGCATTGGCGTTTGCAGTAGGTTCGGCCCTTGCCACCGTGATGCTGCAACGCGGCTTCTTCGCTATCATGGCCCTGAGCGTTTCGGGATTGTCTGTCGCCATCCTCATGGTGCTGGAACCCGCGCCCGATGTAGCCCTGGTGCAGATCGTCGTCGATATTTTGGCCGTCGTGATCCTGGTGCTGGCGCTCTCTCGCCTGCCCCGATCTCAGCGCTATCGCGCCTGGCAACAATCACTCAGCGGTAATCGCCTGATCCTGACCCGTGACATCCTTATCGCCCTGGGCGGGGGAATCGGCGTGTTCATCATCACGCTTTTCGCCCTCACCAGCCGCCCGCGCCAGAGTCTTGTCACGCCTTTTTATGAGGCCAATGCCAAGAAACTGACCGGCGCAACCGACATCGTGGGATCCATCGTTGTCGATTTCCGCCTGTTCGATACGCTGATCGAGATCGCCGTGTTCAGCATGGCGGGGCTGGGCGTCTACACGTTGTTGCGTTATGCCGCCCGCTCTATGGGCGATCAGCCGATCCAATCACCGCGGCTGATCACGCGCCTGATGCGGAGCTATGGCATCGGCGGCCCCGGCGAATCGCAGAAACCCTCGGCCTTCGTGCGCAGCCTCACCTATCTCACTCTGCCCCTCGCCCTGGTGCTGGCTGCCACCCACATGATGTACGGCCATGATCAACCGGGCGATGGGTTCACCGCCGGCGTCATCGTCAGTCTGGTGGTGGGGCTGTGGTATGTCGTCTTTGGGTATCGAAAAACCAAAGCCCGGTTGCGCTGGCTAAGACCCGCGCCGCTGATCGCCAGCGGCCTTTTGTTAGCCATCGGCAACGGCATTATGGCCGGACTGATGGGCGTCAGCATGTTTGGCAATATCGACTACGGCGAATTGATGCACCTGCCCCTGCCTTCAGGATTCCACATCGCTTCCTCATTCCTGATGGAAGTCGCCATCTTCCTGGCCGTCTTGGGAAGCTCGACCTATATCCTCGATTCACTCGGCCATCCCGGCGAAATCGACGACGAGCAAAGCCAGAATCGGACCGCTTCGGACATCGAGACAGGCCGCCAATTGCAGGAGCCTTCAATCTAATGCAACTTCTCACGGCCCTCGCCATCGGCGCTTTGTTCGGGATCGGCCTCTTCCAGATCATGCGGCAGAATATTCTGCGCTCCGCCATGGGCCTTTTCCTGATCAGCAATGCCATCAATCTGTTCCTGTTGAGCACCGGCGCTTACGACGGCCTGGTCACCGCCTATACGACGGCGTCGGGACAGCGCAGCGACGCCCTGCCTCAGGCGCTGGTTCTCACCGCCATCGTGATCAGCATGGGCGGCCTTGCTTTTGTCCTCTCGTTGCTCTACATCATCTCCGTGCGCTACAAGACCAGCGACATGGACGAGATCGACTCGTTGCGGAATTAGGCGCATGAGATTCGGCATCCGATCCGGCGATAACGACCGACTTTCCCGCAATCAGGAGTCGCTGACATGATCCGCATCATCGGCGTCCTGACATTGGCGCTCACCTACGTGCTGCTGACCGGCAACTGGCAGATCAGCAATATCATCATCGGCCTGCTGATCGGCCTGATCATCATCGCCCTTTTGCGCCCGCCGAAAGGCAGCCTCGAATGGCGTAACATCCCCAGGACGATCCTGGCCTTGGCAGCCTATGTCTTCATCATGATCCGCGACGTGATCCTGAGCGGATTGCAGGTCGCCCGGCTGGTGCTCGACCCCAAACTCCCGATCCGCCCCGGCATCATCGCCATCCCCTCGCAATGCGAAAGCGAACTGGCGACCGCGCTCAGCGCCCATGCCATCACCCTGGCCCCTGGCGAGATGGTGATCGAGATCGACGAAAACGGCGTCATGTACACCCACACGCTCGACATCACCAAGGCTGAGGCTTATGTTAATGAGGCGCAACGTCTGCGCAGCGACCTGCTCGGCAAGATCTTCGTCTGATCGCTATGACTACCATCCTTAACGTCGTTTTATTCAGCTCCCTGTTTGTCCACATCGTCCTGATGGGCGTCAGTTTGTGGCGCACCTGGCGGGGCGAGAACGTCATCGACCGCCTGATTGCCGTGGACCTGTTGGGCATCCTCACCCTGGCCGTGCTCGTGATCATCAGCATCATCGAGCGAGACAGCGTGTTTATCGACGTGGCGCTGGGGCTGGCGGCGCTGGGGTTTGTCAGTACGCTGGCCCTGGCGAAATACATCGCCGACGAGCAGATGTTTTAAGACTATGTCCACCCTACTTCAACTCATCACCATCCTCGCCGTGCTGGCCGGAACTGCCTTTAGCGTCCTCGGCGTGCTGGGCTACATCCGCCTGCCCGACGTTTACACCCGCCTGCATGCCACGGGCAAAGTCGGCGTTTTCGGCGTCGTGCTGTTATTGGTCGGGGCCATGGCCTCAACGCCTTTGGGATTCGGTAAGGGCCTGGTGCTGATCGCATTGCTCATTCTGGCCGGGCCGGTGACAGCGCACGCGCTGAGTTCCACCGCGTATCGCGTCAAAATCGCTCTCCACAAATCGGTGCGAGACGATCTGGAGGCGCGTGTTGAAAACTGAAGCAGTGCCGGCTGTGAACACCTTCCTGGTCACACTGCCCATCCTCCTGCCTGTCGTCGGCGCCGCCCTGGCCTTGCTCTTGCGACGGTATCATCGGGTGCGTTCCTATGGGACGCTGGCCGTGGCGATGGCATCCCTGCTGATCACCCTGAGCTTGCTGGCGATGGTCTGGCGCGGCGGAGCGCCGTTGGTCTTCCAGCCCGGCAACTGGCCTGCGCCCTTCGGCATCAGCCTCGTAGCCGATTTGCTCGGCGTCTTCATGGCCGCGCTCTCGCAATTGATTTTGGTGGCGGGCATTCTTTATGCCCTGGGCTCAGGCGACGGCTGTATTCGCTACCCTGCCTTCTTCCCACTGCTGCTCATGCTCGGCGCAGCCCTGACCGGGGTCATGTTCACCGGCGATATCTTCAACCTGTACGTCTTCATCGAGTTGCTGATGATCTCCGGCGTGATCCTGGCCGCTATTTCCGATGATCGAGCCGGTCCGGAAGCAGCCTACAAATACTTCTATATCAGCCTGGTGGCGTCCTGGTTTTTGTTGTTGGCTATCGGCATCCTCTACGTCGAGTACGGCGAACTCAACATGGCCGACCTGGCCGGGCGCATCGCCGCCAATCCCGACGCGCCCCTGCTGACGGTGGCAATCGTGCTGTTATTCGCCGCCTTTATGATCAAGAGCGCTGTATTTCCCCTGCACTTCTGGCAGCCGGACCTCTATTCCGCCGCGCCCACGGCCGTGACTGCCGTGCTGGCCGGGGCGGTGAGCAAGGTCGGGGTGTATGGTTTTCTGCGCATGACGACACTGTTGTTCGTCGCACAGGCGGACATCATCCGCGCCGCCCTGATCGTCCTGGGGCTGGCGGGCATTCTTTTCGGCGGGCTGGCCGCCATCGGCACAGCCCACGCCAAACGCACCTTCGCCTATTCCTCCATCGCCCAGATCGGTTTCATCCTCATCGCCATCGGTTGGGGAACGCCTCTCGCCTTGATGACCGCCCTCGTTTTCACCTTCAGCCACGCCCTGATCAAAGCGGCGTTGATGATGCTCACCGGCGCTGTCGCCAGTTGGTCGCAAACAAAAACAGCGACTTACTCCGGGCTCAGAGGCCTGGGCAGGAACATGCCGTTAGCTGGCATCCTCTTTCTGATCGCCTCCCTGGCCCTGGCCGGCATCCCTCCCACCAGCGGCTTCATCAGCAAAATGCTGCTGTTCTCAGGAGGCATCGCTGCTGAGCGCTTCGCATCGCTCGCCCTTCTCGGTGTCGCATCGATCCTCACCCTGGTCTATGGCGCACGCGCCTTCATGCGCATCTGGTGGCAAGCCCCCGAAAATCAGACCGAGCTTCAAGACCATCCCGACCATCTCCTTGCACCGGGGATGCTGGTCATCCTCGTGGTTGCTATTGGCATCTGGGCGGAACCGCTGATCACTTTGGCCGAACGAACGGCATTCTGGCTGGGGAATCCGACGCTGTATATCAGCAGCGTATTGGGGGGATGAGCGGCGTGACCGACGAATCGCCACTCACCACATCCGCCCAAGACAGCAATGCCAGGCGGGGATTGACGCGCCGCCAATTCCTGAAGCTGACAGCGGGCGGGCTGTTGGCCGCAGTGGGCGGGACCACGGCCTTTCTCGCCTTGAATAACGAGGCGACAGATTTGACCGTAGAACATGTGCAAATCCCCATCGGCGGACTCGGCTCTGCCCTGGAGGGATTCACTATCGCCCAGATCAGCGACATCCACCTTCAGCCCTACACCCGGCCTGATTTCGTCGCCCAGGCTGTGGCGGCGACCAACGCCCTCAATCCCGACCTGATCGTGCTGACCGGCGATTATGTCTGGCATGACATCGGCGCGGCCTTCGAGCTTGCGCCCATCATCGCCCGTCTCAACGCCCGCCACGGCGTGTTTGCGGTGTTGGGCAATCATGATTACTGGCTAGACGTTGATGCGGTCAAGGCCAGCTTTGTGCAGGCGGGCATCCCCATGCTGATCAACCAGGGCGTGGCTATCGCTCAAGGGCGGGATCAGTTTTACCTGGGGGGGATGGACGACGGTTGGAGCGGGCAGCCTGATCTGGACGCCACACTGGCCGACGCCCCGCCTGGCGCGCCGGTCGTTCTGCTCCTGCACGAGCCTGATCTGATCGAGGCGGTTTCTCGCGATGGCCGCGTGCAATTGCAATTGGCCGGACACACGCACGGCGGACAGGTACGTATCCGCGGGGAGGCGCTTGTCCTGCCCTATCTGGGCCAGATGTACGATATGGGCTTGTACCGCGTGCGGGAATCCTGGGTCTACACCAATCGCGGTCTGGGCATGATCAGCGTTCCCGCGCGCTACAATTGCCCGCCAGAGATCACGCTGTTCACGCTGGTCGGGGCGTAGGATCAGTTCAAAGTTACAGGTTCAAGGTTGAATATCGGAACCCGGAACTTAGAACGTCGAACCCTACTTCGGCACGGCGCCTGTCATGCGGCCAAACCACTTCATGCATTTGTGGCCGAAATCGACCGGCTCGCAAAAGAGATTCGGACAACCGCCGGGGATCACGGTGATGCCATTCTGTTCGCAGAATCGCACCGCTTCATCCGAGACGCTGTTGCCGACCAGTGAACGATGAATCCACACACGGGAAACGCCGGCCCTGGCGCAGTCGCGTACAATCTGTTCGGTGATCTCCGGTTTGGTGACGACGACGACGCCAGCGACGCCGCCAGGGATAGAACCGAGATCGGGATAGCAGGGGTCGCCATCGAACGTCTCGGCATTCGGGTTCACCGGGAAGACTTCGTGACCTGCTGTTTTTAGTTTGCGGTAAATGCTGTTGGCGGCATCCTCTTTCGTGCGCGTCACGCCTGCCACGGCAATGCGATCTTGCGCCAAAAAATCGGCCGCCATTTCGGCTAAATTGGCCATCATAGACTCCTATTTTCTTATGTTCGATGCCTGGGTCGCATCAAGCGACTTTGCACTCTATCGTAAACCGGATTACAGTCATCCGCTATGATGGACATCATATTATTTCAGCTACAAATCTTTTCGTTCGCTCACATTGTTTTGCGCTATAATGCGTTGGCAATTCAATTTCGAACGAAATCACGTTGTTTCTGGTGTCTCGCCTGGCGATGGTCGATAGCAGAATCCTTCAGGGGCTCTCTATCAGCCATCGTGTCAACTGAATTTACATCCTATCCTTGACGCGTCCCATCGTACTCCCCTCCGAGGTGGTTCATGAGCGAACCGGTTCAGCTCCAACGCGGTGAAGAAGTTATCGCCACGTTGCGTCGTCATCCCGTATACGTCATCTTGCGCATTATCGGGACAGTCATAGTCGTCATCCTGCTGGAATTGCTTTTCTCGTGGCTGCGCGGATTGTTGGGCGAATTTTTGAACACACTGTTCGGCTGGTTGATCGCCCTCGCGATCATTGGGGGCGTTCTCTATGTGCTGTTCGAATTCTACCGGTATTGGCATGATCTGTGGTTGGTGACAAACCAGAGACTGATTGATTCCACGCGGCGCAGCCCTTTCAGTCATGAAGTCTCTTCGGCTGATCTGATCAATGTGCAGGATATCAGCACCTCCAAAAACGGCGTCTTTGCCACACTATTCGATTTTGGCGATGTTCGTTGCCAGACGGCCAGCGCATCGCAGGGCTTTGTGATTCGCGGCGTATCGAAGCCCAACCACGTCCTGGATATGATTGACGAGCAGCGAGACAAAGCCCGATCCAGGACAGCCGCTTCGGCATCCTGAGGGATTTCACAACCGGAATCCTGGTCAACTTCGGTTGTTTCAGAGGATGTGTGACCGTCGCATCCAGTTCCTATGATAAAAACTCTGCACAGGCGTAACCTTCGCCTGATTTCAGCGTCATCACCTTAAAGCTCTAGTTGCAGTGATTTGGCAACCATTGTAACATAGGGCCATCTCGGTTTTTTTAACCACATATGCTGTCTCTTTCTTCCAACGTACGAGGAGAGGAATCATGAAGACCACAATCCGCCGAATAGCGCCCGGTTCCGTATTCAAGGTAATACTGGTCGCCTATGCTCTGCTGTCAGTCATTATCGGTTTCTTCGTCTTTCTGATACCCGGCATAGCGCTAAACAATACCCTGCGCGGCCTGGCGGAACAGACTGGCCTGAACATCCCCACCACCAGTACATTTATGCTAATTGTGGCTCTAATCGTTGGAGCCATTATCTGGGGTGTAATCGTGGCTATCATTGCCGCTCTCTTCGCTGTGTTGTACAACATTGTTGCTGGTTGGGTGGGCGGCATCAAACTAGAACTCGACGGCATCCCGGTCCAGGCGGCGCCTGCGCCCGCAACGGCTGCCCCGCCACCGCCACTGACCCGTCCTTCCACTCCGCCCAGCCTGAGCAGCTCGGCACGTAGTATGCAATCGAGCGCCGCGGCAACATCCGCCGCCGTGGGTGCTGCTGCAGCCACAACCGCCAGCGCCGTCAAGGATACAAGCAGCGCCGCGGCATCGACAGCACAGTCGGCTGCGAACAAAGTGGCGGACACGACGCAAGCTGCCGCAAGTTCGGTGGATGACGCCGCCAAAGCCGTAGCCGATACCGCGGGTGATGTCGTTGATGCAGCTAGCGACGCCGCAAGTGATACAGTTGAAGCCGTTGGCGATGCTGTCGATAGCGTTGCGGATGCAGTAAAAGAATAGAATTACAGTGCGAACGGGTTGTAAGACTATTTGCGAGAGCGAATGGTAGTAGCAACCTGTTCTGTTTTTTCTGCGTATAGAGGGCGATGGACAAGTGGTCTATCGCCCTTTCTTTTTGCAGAATCCATCCGCAACATCACCCACTCCTATCTCACCACGCACGTAAACACTTCTCATGAGTTGTCTCGGAAACATCCTCTGGCTCGTCTTCGGCGGGTTCCTTGCCAGCCTGGGCTACTTCATCGGCGGCCTGGTCTGGTGCATCACCATCATCGGCATTCCCTTCGGCATCCAATCCATCAGGATTGGCGCTGCCAACCTGACGCCATTTGGCAAGGAAGTGGTCTCCACCCCACAGGCCAATAGCACGCTCTATCTGATTCTGGACCTGATCTGGCTCGTATTCTTCGGCTGGGAGATCGCCTTGATTCATCTTATCAGCGCCGCCCTGCTGTTCATCACCATCATCGGCATCCCCTTCGCCAAACAGCACTGGAAGCTCATCCCCGTCGCCCTTCTGCCCTTTGGCCGGGAACTGCGAGATGTCAGCCATGTCAGCCACACTCCAGGTTTGACGGTGACTTGAGCTTACGTGTGAGACGTGATTCGAGAGCAGGAATGGCTCGGTAATCAAGCTTCACGCTTTACCCGAATTTGACTTACCCACTTCACCTGACGCAGGGCGTCGTCCGTCTCGGAAGGGACAATCAGGCGGACGAGGCCCTGCGTGCGCGTCATGGGCTCGCCATCGATCACACAGGCCAGCAGGATTTTCCCGGCCCGCCCCGGCTGTCGCAATTCATCTGAAGTCAACCGCGTGCCAAACCCATCCCCGCTGATGACCTCGACCCGATCCCATGCCAAGTCTTCATCAAGGTAAGCGGCAAGGAGGTCGATTAACAGCACGCCGGTAAACGTAAATGGGCCGGATATGCCGTGGCCCGTGCTGACGATGTAACAATCCGACACGCTCGTCTGCGGCAAGGCCGACAAAGCGGACGGGGTGACATCATACTCAATGCCATCCGGTCGGGTGAGCGTAAAGGCGGGGTCCGCCGACGGGGGATCGGGATTGGGATCGTGGCGGTGCGGAGCCAGGAGATCGTGCATCTCAGCCAAGATGGCCCTCAGTGCGCAGCCATGCCTCAGTGCGGCGCATGCCTTCGCTGAAATCGACGGACGGCTCCCAATCCAATAGCAATTTCGCCTTGGCGTTGCTGAAACTGTTGTCGCTCGAAAAGGTCCGCACCACTTCCCGGTTCAGGCTGGATGGACGGCCGCGTAGTTTGCCTTTCGTCTCATTGAAAGTCGCCATCAGCATGGCGGCCCAGCGCGGAGCTGACGGAAAATCATCCACGCCGATCATCCGCCCAAAGGCGGCAAAGAAATCGCGCCAGGGGATCACCACACCATCGGTGATGTTCAGCGCTTCACCCACGGCCGCCTCGACCTGCCCGCACTTGACGAGGGCGTCCACCAGGTTGTCGATGTAGATCGGTTTGAAGAAATGTTTGCCGCCGTCGATCAAGATCACCTTGCCGTCGCGCACGGCCTGCAAAGCCCGCAGCGTGAATTGCGGCGAACCCAGCCCATACACCTGCGACGCCCGCGCCGACACTACGGCCAGACCCCGCCGTTGATGTGCGTCGAAAATGACCGTTTCGGCCTCGACCTTGCTATCGTGATAAACCCGACCTGTCAGCCGCGGCGTCACCCGCTCGTCGATATCCATTTGTTGCAGCGAACCATAAACCGCGCAAGAACTGAGATGTACCAATCGTCCCACATTTTCCTGTACGCAGGCTTCGGTCAGGTTGCGCGTCCCCTCGACATTCACCGCCCAGACTTCCTCGCGGCTGCCCTGTTCGCCCACATAAGCCGCCGAATGATAAACGATGTCACGCCCGCGCGCCGCCCGCCGCAATGAATCCGCATCCGTAATATCGCCTGGGATGATCTCGATCCCGGAATCCGCCAGATAATCTGCCCTGGATGGATTGCGCACCAAAGCCGCAACCACAGCGGCTTCCTCCTGCTGCAACCGCCCGGCAAGGCGACGACCGATAAAACCGGTAGCGCCGGTGACCAGAATCCGTTTTCCTTGTAATGACATGTTCGGGAATGTAGCATGGTTGTACAGCCTGAGCAACCGCAACGTGTGCGGCGTGCAGACCTCGCCCTTCGTCGTCGCCCAAACATTTGTGCTATACTCAGCATTCCCAAACCGTATGCCACTTATCATTCTGAAGAATCGAGTAAAACAACCATGGGTCAAGTCTATGTAGCGGTGGATCTGGAAACCACCGGCTTTAACCCCGACCGCGACGCGATTATCGAACTGGGCGCTGTGCGTTTTCGCGACGGTGAAATCCTGGAGGAATTCTCACAGGTGGTGAATCCGGGTCGAGCGATCCCGCGCGCCATCCAACAATTGACCGGCATCAGCCAGCGCGAAGCCGATGGCGCGCCCGATCTGTCCCAGGTCGCATCCCGGTTCCGCACCTTCATCGGCGACGCCCCACTGGTCGGGCATAATATCGAATTCGATGCCAGCTTTCTGCGCAGCAACAACTTGTACCGCTTCAACGACCTGATCGATACCTGGGAATTGGCGCTGATCGTCTTGCAGGGTTTGCCCAGCTATAAACTGGGGCGGGTGGCCGAGCATTTTGGCATCGATCTGGAGAATGCGCATCGGGCGTTCGACGACGCCCTGGCGACCTATCGCATCTTTGCGGGGTTGTGCGAATTAGGCGCGGCGCTGCCCGCAGAAACATTACGCCAGATCAACAAATTGGCCGAGAAAAGCGATTGGAGCTTGCGCGGCCTCTTCGTCGATTTTGAGCGGGAGTCGGCACAGCGCTGGGGCCAGACCCGACCGCAGGGGCGAACAACCACGGCAGGGCCGCTATTCGATCGATTCAAACCGCTTGAGCCGTTGCCCACCCCCCAGCCGCTCGACGTGGACGATCTGGCGAGCATGTTGGAGCCGAGCGGGCGATTCGCCAGCCGGTTCGAGAATTACGAATACCGCCCGCCTCAGGTCGAGATGTTACGGGCGACGGCGACCGCCTTCAACCAAAGCCAGCACCTCATGATCGAAGCTGGCACCGGCACGGGCAAATCCCTGGCCTACCTGATCCCCTCGTTGGTTTGGGCGGAACAAACCGGCCAGCGCGTGGTGGTCAGCAGCAACACCATCAATCTGCAAGATCAGCTTTACAACAAAGACCTGCCCGACCTGCACGAAGTGCTGCCTTTCGATTTCAAGGTGGCGGTGATGAAAGGGCGCAGCAATTATCTCTGCCCGCGCCGCCTGAAAAACCTCTTGCAACGCGTCGACCTCAGCGACGTGGAGATCAGCGTGCTGGCCCGCGTGCTGAGTTGGATGCCCAACACCGAGACCGGCGATCAGGGCGAGATCACCCTGGTGAACGCCCGCGAGCGTGCGGTGTGGCAGCGCATTTGTTCCGACAGCCTGACCTGCTCGCCCACGCGCTGCGCCGATCAATCCGGCCAGCCGTGCTTTTTCTATCGCGCTCGACGCAAGGCCGAAGAAGCCCACATCATCATCATTAACCACGCCCTGTTGTTGGCCGATGTGGCGGTCGAGAATCGCGTGCTGCCCGCCTATCAATATCTGGTGGTGGACGAAGCCCATCACCTCGAAGATGCGGCCACCAATGCCCTCTCGATCGACATCGACCACGCCGGGTTCGTCGCCCGCCTGCGCGACCTGGCCCCCACCAGCGCCGAGACCAAGGCCGTGGGCCTGCTATCCGATCTGGCGACGGTGGTGCGCAACGCCTGCCCGCTGGAAAAAGCCCAGGGGTTGATCGATATCACCAGCGATCTGGCCGAGATGATCCCCTCTCTCGACGTGCGCATGTTCGAGTGCTTCGATGCCCTCAATCGCTTCCTCGATGATCCGGATGGCGGCAGGAACGACAATCGCTATGACGTGCGCGTTCGGGTCACGTCGGGAACCCGGGTGCAGCCCGCCTGGGTGGATGTCGAGATCACCTGGGACAACCTGGCGCTGGTTCTCAAGCGATTCAACGTTGGGCTGGCGAATCTGATCGGAGCGCTGGAAGACCTCAGCAATTATCGCATCGAAGGCGTCGAAGACCTTGAGGCCGACCTGCAATCGGCGGCGATGGCGTTCGCCGAGGTCTACGCCGTGATGGATCAATGCGTCCTCTCGCCCGATGCCAATACCATCTATTGGCTGAGACGGTCGCAATACAATGGCCTGCTGACCGTGCACAGCGCGCCATTGCACGTGGGTTCGCTGATCGAGCGCCATATCTTCCTGCCTCGCGACACCGTGATCCTGACCTCGGCCACCCTGCAGACTTCGAATAGCTTCGACTATTTGCGCGAGCGTCTGGGTGCGACGGATGCGGAGGCAATCGCCTTGGAAAGCCCCTTCGATTATCACAAGGCGGCGCTGGTCTATCTGCCCACCGACATGCCCGAACCCAATCAGCCCGCTTATCAGGCAAAGGTGGAGGAAGCGATTCTGGGGCTGAGCCTGGCGACCGAAGGGCGGCTATTGGCGCTTTTCACCTCGTATGCGCAGATGCAGCGCACAGCCGAGGCGCTGCGTCCGTCGCTGGACGAGGCGGGACTGACGCTGTATGTGCAGGGCGAGGGCGGTTCCCGCGCCCAGATCCTTGACGCCTTCAAAGAGACCGAGGGGGCCGTGCTCATGGGGACCCGCAGTTTTTGGGAGGGCGTGGATGTGCAGGGCGACGCCCTCAGCGCCCTGGTAATCGCTCGCCTGCCCTTCACCGTCCCCACCGATCCCATCGTCTCCGCCCGCTCCGAAACGTTCGATTCGCCCTTTTATCAATACTCGATCCCCGAAGCCGTGCTCGGCCTGCGTCAGGGCTTTGGCCGCCTGATCCGTTCCGCCAACGACCGCGGCATCTGCGTCATCCTCGACAAGCGCGTGATCAGCAAAAGCTATGGCCGCATGTTCCTCGATGCCCTGCCGGATTGCACGGTGCAGCGCGGGCCTTTGGGCGAACTGCCATTGGCCGGGCGACGCTGGCTGGCCGGGGATATGTCAAAAGGTAACGGATCGGCTAAACCGAAAGCTAAACCCGCGATCCAAGAACCGGAGTGGCACGATTCCGGTGATTTCGCCCCACAACCTCCGCCTCCCGAATTCTGGGAATAGTCCCGACCCTGCCGCCCTCATCCCCCGGCCCCTTCTCCCAGGTCGGGAGACGAGGCGAAACGTCTGACTGTATTCAGTACGATTTTCCCAGGCCCATTTCTTTGACTTTCCCCGGTATTTCTCTACAATATTTATGACCGTGCCACCTTTAGGCGCGGTCAGTTTTTCGTAAGGAGCCAGACCTATGATCGGAGTTGAACAACTTCGCAAGGGCGTCATCTTTGAACAGGATGGCGAACTACTCAAAGTGCTTGATTATGAGCATCGTAAAATGGCCCGCGGCAGCGCCACGATCCGTGTGAAAGTGCGCAACCTGCGTTCGGGCGCAACCGTGGAAAAGACCTTCCCGAACGGCAATCGCGTGCAGGACGTCCGCCTGGACCATGCCAAGGTGCAATACCTGTATCACGACGATCATTTTTACTATTTCATGGACAATGAGACCTTCGAGCAAACCATGTTGAAGGCGGAACAGTTGGGCGATGGTGTGGATTACCTGGTCGATGGCCTGGAGATCAAACTGGAGACCTATAACAAGGAGCCGATCAGCGTCGAACTGCCGATGACGGTCGATCTGCAGGTGGTGCAGGCGGACCCTGGTTTCGCCGGCGACACGGCCAACGCTCCCACCAAGACCTGCACAACCGAGACCGGTCTCAAGGTGCAGGTTCCCCTCTTCGTCGAAGAAGGCGATACGATCCGCGTCAACACCGAAAGCGGCAGTTACATCACGCGCGTTTAGTACAGGCTGGAAGTAATCAGTAGACAGTGATCAGTTAATATCTGCCACTGAATACTGATCACCGATTACTGTTGACTCATTTACGCCATTTCCCCGCGATATCCGCCCAGCCGAAGCCTGCTTTTGACACTGGCCGTCGGCTATGCTAGACTCGCTTCTTGCGTCTTTAAATTAATAGTCGCACTGGATTCTCATCCAGAGGGGGCGAGGGACCGGCCCGAAGACCCCCCGGCAACCGTTCTGATTAGTAGTCGGTAAACAGTAGGCAGTATTCAGTTTCAGAGACTCTACAACTGAGTACTGATTACTAACCACTGAATACTGTTCACCGAAATCGGTGCCAATTCCGGCAGGCGGCGCGAAAGCCCCTGGAAGATGAGAGCAACCGCTCAGGCATCCATCAACGCGCCCCATCAGGCGCGTTTTTTTATGACTCCCGATTTGCAGCTTTCGATGACCACACCCCGCACGATCTGGTGGGCGGATGGCAAGGTCCACATGATCGACCAACGCCAACTTCCCCAGACAGTTGAGATCGTCGATTTCGACGATGTGCAGGGTATAGCCCTGGCCATCAACGAGATGGTGGTACGCGGGGCGCCGGCCATTGGCGCTGCCGCCGCTTTTGGTATGGCCGTGGCTGCGCAGGGTAGTCCAGTCGCTGACACGGCGACATTGTTGGCCGATCTGCGCCAGGCGAAGACGGTGCTCGACGCAGCCCGCCCCACAGCCGTGAATCTCAGTTGGGCCACATCCCGGTTTCTGCAAATGGCCGAACGGTTGGCTGGCGACGGCGCAATGGTGAACGAAATCGCTAAAGCGCTGTTGGCCGAAGCCGAAGCGTTTGTGGCGCAAGATATCGAGATCAATCAGCGGATGGGCCGTCATGGCGCCGAGGTCATCCCGCAGGGCGCCAACATCCTGCATCATTGCAACACCGGCTCATTGGCGACGGCCGGATATGGGACGGCATTGGGCGTCGTTCGGGCCGCGCACGTGGCGGGGAAACATATCCACGTTTGGGTGGATGAAACCCGTCCTCGCTTGCAGGGCGCCCGGCTGACAGCGTGGGAACTCATGCTTGAGGACATCCCCATGCACCTCGTCGTCGATAGCGCCTCCGGTTTGTTGATGCGCCAGGGCAAGGTGGATGTCGTCCTCTTTGGGGCCGACCGTGTGGCCGCCAATGGCGATGTCGCCAACAAGATAGGTTCGTACAATCTGGCCATATTGGCTCAAGAGCATGGCATCCCTTGCTACGCCGTCGTGCCTACCTCCACCATCGAACCCACCCTGGCCGACGGCGACCAGATTCCGATCGAAGAGCGAAGCTGGCTGGAAGTGGCGACCCTGGCCGGCGTGCCCGTCGCGCCAAACGATGTCCTCGTCTACAACCCCGCCTTCGATATCACCCCCCACCGCTACCTCACCGGCATCATCACCGAAGAAGGCATCTGTTATCCGCCGTTCGAGCAAAGTTTGAAGCACGCCAAGCTCCGGGCAGAGGGGCGTGATTCGTGATAAAGTCGCGCTCGCAACCTTCAGCATTCAACCTTGAACCTGTAACCGCCCATGCCTATTCGTCTGGCCATCTTCGATGTCGATGGCGTGATCAAGGAGTCGCCTGACCCGTACACCTATCTGCACAAATGTTTCGGCACTGAAACCGCTGGCGCTCGCTACCTGGCCGCATTCCTGGCCGGTGAGATCAGCTACGAGCAATTCGCCGATCTCGACGCCGGAGAATGGCGGGGAAGGTCGGTGGCAGAAACGAAAGCCGCCCTGCGCGCCAACCCCTATGTGCCGGGTGCATTCGAGACCGCCGCAGGTTTGCGCGAGCGTGACATCCCCCTCATCCTGCTCAGCTCCGGCTTTGACCTGCATGTGGAAGATGTAGCCGCCGAGCTGAACGCCGCCGAATTCCATTGCAACGGCCTCGATCACGACGGCGAACGCCTGCTCGGAACCATGACCGTGTACGTGCCCTGGGGCGGCAAAGGCCCCATCGTCCGTTCACTGCTCAGCCAGTGGAAAATCGACCCGGCCCAATGTCTGGCCGTTGGCGACACCGGCAGCGACATCGACATGTTCCGTGAAGTCGGTCACGCCGTCGCCATACGCCCCGCCCGTCCCGAAGTCTCCCAGGCTGCGCACCTCACCCTCCCCAACCTGACCGGATTACTTTCTTATCTCGATACGATTTTATAACGATAGGATATTGGTAATTAAACTGAAGTCACGCCGAGAACAGTAGTTTTTTACTCGACGATGGACGACAGACGATAGACGATTGAACTCGTTTTATCAGTGCATCCGCCATCGTCCATCGTCAATGATCTATCGTCAACGGTTGGTCAAAAGTAGCGGTCTCAAACTGACGTCAATTTAGATATTGGACATTGCCGTTTACTCAATACCCAATATCTGATATCTAATACCAAAAAACTATCTCCACCCATTTCCCACCCCTGATTGCTTCCCATGTCCATTATCGT
The DNA here is from genome assembly GCA_024102915.1 of Caldilineales bacterium. Lineage (GTDB taxonomy): Bacteria > Chloroflexota > Anaerolineae > J102 > J102 > JAGFJG01. Next base: position 18,768 of record JAGFJG010000178.1, on the reverse strand, counting down.
CACCGGCTCCATCGCCTGGGATTACCTGATGCGTTTTCCCGGCTATTTTCGAGATCACATTCTGCCCGAACACGTGCACCGGCTGTCCGTCAGCTTTCTGGTGGACGACAAGGAGCGCCATCGTGGCGGTTGCGCGCCTAATATCGCCTACAGCCTGGCCTTGTTGGGCAACCGTCCGAAATTGATGGGCACGGCGGGCATCGACTTCGATGACTACGCCGCCTGGCTAAACAGCGTCGGCATCGACACTTCCCTGACCTATGTCTACGACCAGGAGTTCACCGCCACGTTCACGGTGATCACCGACCTGGACAACAACCAGATCGCCTCTTTCCACACCGGGGCCATGGCCCGCTCGCGCGAATTGAGTTTCCACAACCTGGACAAGGACAGCATCGATTGGGTGATCATCGCTCCCAACGATCCGCAGGCGATGGTGAGATATGCCGGGGAATGCCGGGAATTGGGCATCAAGTTCATCTATGATCCCAGCCAGCAGCTTGCCCGCATCGACCGCGATGAATTCATGCGCAGCGCGGAGGGGGCGGCGGTCCTCACCGTCAATGACTACGAATTGGAGATGGCGAAGAAATTGTCGGGGCTGGACATCGACGGCTTGCTCGACCACGTGGGCGCTGTGGTGGTCACACGCGGAGCCGAGGGCGCCAGTGTGTACACCCGCGCAGAGACGCATCACGTGCCCGTCGCTAAAGAAGAAGCCATCGTGGAGCCGACCGGCGTGGGTGACGCCTTCCGGTCGGGCCTGCTCACCGGGCTGGCCTATGGCTTCGATTGGCCGACGACTTTGCAGCTTGCCAATGTGGCGGCTGTTTATGTGCTGGAACGCGTGGGCACGCAAAACCATTCTTACTCGCTCGACCAGTATATCGCCCGTTTCCGCGCCTGCTACGGCGACAACCCCGCATTGGAAATCCTGCGCAACCGGGCTGTGCAGAATACGCCTGAATATCCACCGACATAAGTAAGTCAATGATTGAAGATTAAATACCAAATCCAGATCTGCTCTCGCAGCATCGAGATCGGCCTTTAATCTTCAATTCTATATCTAAACACAAACCCTCTACAGGAGTTCACAAACCCTATGACCACTTTAACAAAAACCTACGACATCGCCGATGAAAAGCTGGCCGAGCGCGGCCGGTTTCGCATGCAATGGGCAGCCAAAGAAATGCCCGTGCTCGATCTGTTGGAAGCGCGGTTCAAAAAGGAGCAGCCGTTCAAAGGCATCCGCATGGCCGCCGCCATGCACGTGACCAGCGAGACGGCCAACCTGATGCGCGTTCTGCTGGCCGGCGGGGCCGAAGTCGCCCTCTGCGCCAGCAACCCCCTGAGCACGCAGAATGACATCGCCGCCACCCTGGTCACGCATTACGAGATGCCGGTCTACGCCATCAAGGGCGAGACCAACGAGCAGTATCACGACCATTTGCAGCGCGTGCTCGACATCAAGCCGCATATCACCATGGATGACGGCATGGACCTGGTGGCGGCGCTGCACACCAGCCGCAGCGAACTGCTGGACAGTGTAGTTGGCGGCACTGAAGAGACTACCACCGGCGTGATTCGACTCAGGGCCATGGCCGCGCAAGGCAAGTTGCGCTTCCCCGTCATCGCCGTGAACGACGCTATGACCAAGCACTTCTTCGACAATCGCTATGGGACCGGCCAGAGCACTATCGACGGCATTGTGCGGGCCACCAATATTTTGCTGGCCGGCAAGAATTTTGTGGTGGGCGGCTACGGCTGGTGCAGCAAGGGCATCGCCATGCGGGCCGCTGGCATGGGCTCCAATGTAATCGTCACCGAGGTCGATCCGCTGCGGGCGCTGGAAGCGGTGATGGACGGCTTCCGCGTGATGCCGATGCAGGAAGCGGCCAAAGTCGGTCACATTTTCTGCAGCGCCACCGGCGACATCCACGTCTTTGACACGCACCACATGGAAGTGATGCGCGACGGGGCTATCCTGGCCAACAGCGGTCACTTCGACGTCGAGATCAATATGAAGGGCCTGCGCCAGATGGCTGTCGAGGTGACACGGGTGCGCGATTTCCTGGATGAATATGTGTTGGAAGATGGCCGTCGTCTGTACGTGGCCGGGGAAGGCCGGTTGGTCAATCTGGCCGCCGCCGAGGGCCACCCCAGCGCCGTGATGGACATGAGCTTTGCCAACCAGGCCCTGGCCGCCGAGTACATGCTCAAGCATGGCGGCGAGTTGAGCGGCCAGGTGTATGATGTGCCCGAAGTGATCGACCGCGAGATCGCCGCCCTGAAACTGAAGGCCATGGGCGTCGCCATCGACGTGCTCACCTCCGAGCAAGAAGCCTATCTGAACGAATGGTCGATGGGGACGGGGCACTAGTGATGAAGTGATGAGTGATGGAGTAGTTGTCAGATTTCAGTCACTCCATACTCCATTACTTTATTACTCCTTTCCGATTCTAGAATCAAGGAGATAGACGACGATGACAACTTTCATGAACTCCCCCCGGCTGCTGTTCACCAGCGAGTCGGTTTCGGAAGGCCATCCCGACAAGATGTGCGATCAGATCAGCGATGCCGTGCTGGATGCCATTTTCACCGATGACCCCAACGCCCGCGTGGCCTGCGAGACCGCGGTCAAGACCGGCTTTGTGCTGCTCTTGGGCGAGATCACCACGACGACTTTCGTCGATTTCGACCGATTGGTGCGCGAAGTGGTGAAGGATATCGGATTCGACTCGTCCGAAAAAGGTTTCGACGGCAATACCTGCGGCGTGCAGGTGGCCATCGCCGCCCAAAGCCCGGATATCGCCCTGGGCGTGGACAAGGCCAAGGAAGCCAAAGAAGGCACGATGACGGACGACGAGATCGAGGCGGTCGGGGCCGGCGACCAGGGCATGATGTTCGGTTTCGCCTGCAACGAGACGCCCACGCTGATGCCCATGCCCATTTTCTATGCCCACAAGCTGGTGCGGCGCATGACCGAGGTGCGTAAAAATGGCACGCTGCCCTGGCTGCGCCCCGACAGCAAAAGCCAGGTGACGGTGGAATATAGCTATGGCAAGCCCAAGCGCATCCACACCGTCTTGCTCAGCACCCAGCACGCGCCTGAGATCAGCCAGGAAGCGATTCGCCATGCGTTGATCGAGCACGTGATCAGGCCGGTGTTGCCCGCCGAACTGGTAGACGACGATCTGCTGATTTACACGAACCCCACCGGGCGGTTTGTGGTGGGCGGGCCGATGGGCGATGCCGGGCTGACCGGACGCAAGATCATCGTCGACACCTATGGCGGCATGGGCCGACATGGCGGCGGCGCTTTCAGCGGCAAGGACTGCACCAAGGTGGACCGCAGCGCCGCCTACGCGGCTCGTTGGGTGGCCAAGAATATCGTGGCCGCTGGCATCGCCGATCGCTGCGAGATTCAGCTTTCCTATGCCATCGGCGTGGCTCGCCCTCTCAGCATCAATGTCGAGACTTTCGGCACCGGCAAGATCGACGACGCTCGTATCGCCCAACTGGTGGACGAATACTTCGATCTGCGCCCCGGCGCCATCATTCGCGACCTGGACCTGCGTCGACCCATTTACCGGCAGACCGCCGCGTACGGGCACTTTGGCCGAGATGACATCGACCTGCCTTGGGAGCGCACCGACCGGGCCGAGGAACTGCGCGAAGCCGCGGGACTGGATACGTTCGTGATCGCATAGAAAGCTCACGCCAAACATAGCCAAAAACCAGAGGCCGCCCCCCTTTCCGGAAATAGGTTGGGAGCGGCCTCTCGATTTCTGCTATAATGCCAGCATATGCGCGCCCTGGTCACCGGCGCTGCCGGATTTGCCGGCGGCCATCTCATCGATTATTTGTTGGCGGAAACCGATCTGGAGATCATCGGCACGATCTACCGGCGGCAACCGCCTCAGCCTTTCGAGTCGAAACGCGTTCGCCTGGAGCAGCTCGACCTGCGCGAAGAAGCGGCTGTGGCCGAAGTCCTGGCCCGCTGGCAGCCTGAGTTCATCATCCATCTGGCCGCCCAATCCTTCGTCCCTATCTCCTGGGAACATCCCTGGGCGACTTTCGAGCAAAACGTCCGCACGCAGATCAATATCTTTCGCGGCGTGCTCAGCGCCAATTTCCATGCCAAGATACTGGTCGTCAGTTCGGGGGAGGTTTACGGCGTGATCGAGCCGGAAGACCTGCCGCTCGATGAAGACACGCCGCTGCGCCCCTATTCGCCCTACGGCGTCAGCAAGGTCACGCAAGACCTGCTGGGCTGGCAATACCATCGCAGCCACGATCTCGACACCGTGCGGGTGCGGCCATTCAATCACATCGGCCCCGGCCAGAACGAGATGTTCGTCACTTCCAGCTTTGCCAAGCAGATCGCCCTGATCGAAGCCGGGCGACGCGAAGGCCCGCTATTTCATGGCAATCTTGAGGCCGCGCGTGATTTCACCGATGTGCGCGACATCGTGCGCGCCTATTGGGCCATCCTCAACCAGGGCGAATGCGGCGAAGTCTACAACGTGGGCAGCGGGCGTTGTCTCAGTATCGCTGAGGTGCTGAACATGTTTATCGATCTGGCAGAAGCGCCTATCTCCACCGCCGTGGATCCCGCTCTGGAACGCCCCACCACCATCCCCCGCATTGTCTGCGATCCCGGCCGGCTTGTCGCTGCCACCGGCTGGCAACCGGCTATCCCCATCGACCAAACGCTCGCCGACATTCTCGACGATTGGCGAGCGCGAATCTAAGGTACATCTTTCGAATCTGCGGAATCTGTGGAAAAACACTCATTGAGATCGAATCAAAATATTCAAAGAGGAATATCAAATGCCTAAAGCACTCGTTACCGGAATCACCGGCCAGGATGGTTCCTATCTGGCCGATTTCCTGCTTGGCAAAGGTTATGACGTGATCGGCGTCGTGCGCCGCAGCAGCACGGTCAATTTCGACCGCATTGAACACATCCAGGAACGCATCCAGATCGTGCAGGGCGACCTGCTCGATCAGGTCAGCCTCATCCACCTGCTGGAAGAACACCGCCCGGACGAGGTCTACAACCTGGCCGCCCAATCCTTTGTCCCCACTTCCTTTTCGCAGCCCGCCCTGACCGGCGAAGTGACGGCGCTGGGCGTGACCCGCATGCTTGACGCCATCCGCATCGTCGACAAAAACATCCGCTTTTATCAAGCTTCCAGCAGCGAGATGTTCGGTAAAGTGCAGGAAGTGCCGCAAAGTGAAAAGACGCCTTTCTGGCCGCGCAGCCCCTACGGCGTGGCGAAAGTCTACGGCCATTGGATTACCGTCAATTATCGCGAGAGTTACGATCTGTTTGCGGTTTCGGGCATTCTGTTCAATCACGAATCGCCAAGGCGCGGGTTGGAATTCCTGCCGCGCAAAGTGGCGCATGGGGTCGCCCGCATCCGCGCTGGGCTGTCGTCGGAGTTGCGGCTGGGCAATCTGGAGGCGCGGCGCGATTGGGGCTATGCGCCCGACTACGTACGCGGCATGTGGATGATGTTGCAGCAGGATCACCCCGACGATTATTTGCTGGCCACGGGCGAGACCCACAGCGTGGGCGAGTTCGTGCGCATCGCCTTCGACCACATCGGCCTGGACTGGGAGAAGCATGTCGTCATCGATCCGAAATATTACCGGCCGGCCGAGGTAGACCTGCTGGTGGGTAATCCAGCCAAAGCCCGCAAGCAGTTGGGTTGGGAGCATTCGGTCAGTTTCGAAGACCTGGTGCGCCTGATGGTCGACGCCGATCTGGCGATGCTGGAAGAAACCGAGACTAAACATACTTCGCCGAATATTAATTGGTAGGTTGGTGGATGGGTTGAGAATGCAGGCTTGCATTCACGTCAATCACTTTGACAGCACTGAATCACCAGTCTCCCAATTCCCAAATTCAACTAAGGATTTCTTTAATGACCTTCAAAATCAAATTCGGAACGGACGGCTGGCGCGGCAAGATCGCCGAAGACTACACCTTCGACAATGTGCGCCGCTGCACCCAGGGTTTCGCCGCCTATCTCAAAGCGACGTACTCGCCCGACCAGGTGCAGCAGGGCGTGGTGGTCGGCGGCGACAAACGCTTCGGCGCGGAAGATTTCTGCGCGGCCGTGGCGGAGGTATTGGCTGGCAATGGCATCCCCGTCCATTTCGCTGGGGCGGGAACGCCCACGCCAGTGATCTCGTTCAGCGTCAAGGCCCGCCAAGCAATCGGGGCCATCAATGTCACGGCCAGCCATAACCCGCCCGCCGACAACGGCTTCAAAGTGCGTGATCCCAACGGCGGGGCCATCGATCCTGCCGGTTTGAAACAGATCGAGGCCGCTATCCCGAACGAGGTTGAGGATGCCGCCCGCGTGTCCTTCAACGAAGGCGTCGAGGCCGGTCTTATCCGCCCGTTCGATCCCAAACCCGATTATATCGCCCAAATCAATCGCTTGCTCGACCTGCAACCGATCCGCGACGCCGGACTGACCGTGGTCGTGGACAACATGTGGGGCAATGGCGCCGGCTGGCTGAGCGAACTGCTTGGCGGCGGCAGCACCCAGATCATCGAAGTGCACGCCGAGCGCAATCCCATCTTCCCGGAGATGAGCCGCCCGGAGCCGATCCCGCCCAATGTGGACGCCGGGTTGGCCGCGGGTGTGCTCCACAACGCCGATTGCGTATGCATCATGGATGGCGATGCGGACCGCTGCGGGTTTGGCGGCGAGAACGGCGCATTCATCGATCAACTGCGCGTGTTCGGGATGCTCGGCATGTACTTCCTCGACATCCGCGGCGAACGCGGCCCCATCGTCAAAACCCTCAGCACCACCTCGATGTTGGAAAAGCTGGGGAAGCGTTTTGATGTGCCTGTGTATCAGACTGGCGTCGGTTTCAAATACGTGGCCCCAAAAATGATGGAAGTGGACGCGCTGATCGGCGGCGAGGAGAGCGGCGGCTATGCGTTCCGCGGCCACGTGCCCGAACGCGACGGCATCCTGGCTAATCTTTATTTGCTCGACCTGATGGTGAAAACAGGTCTCAAGCCCACGCAATTACTCGACCGCCTTTTCGATCTGGTTGGCGGCGCGCATTATTACGACCGGATCGATACACGCCTGGAATCGAACGAATTCAAGGAAGAGGCCAAAGCCCGGCTTGATGCCGCACAGCCTACTACGATCGGTGGATTATACTGCCCTGGCAAGATCACCGTCGATGGCTACAAATTCGAATTAGAAGATGGCGGCTGGCTGTTGGTGCGATTTAGCGGCACCGAGCCTTTGATCCGCGTCTATTGCGAGACAGTGCATGAGGATAAGGTCGATGACATCCTGGCCGACGGATTGAAGTTGGCGGGGATTGTATGAGGTTTGTTGGTTGCAAGTTTGTTTGTTAGATAGTTGGTTGAGTTGGGCGGACTTTCCATCAAACTAGCCAACTACCCAACCATCCATCCAACTCCCATGCTAATCGATTCCCATTGCCACCTCGATCTCCCTCATTTCGACGAAGACCGGGATGAGATGGTGGCAAGAGCGCTGGAAGCTGGCGTCGAGACAATCATCACCATCGGCATCGACCTGGCGCACAGCCGGGCCGCCATCGCCCTGGCCGAACGCTATCCCCAGGTCTTCGCCACGGTCGGCATCCATCCGAATGACTGCGCCGGGTTCGGGCCGGAAATGTTGGCCGAGTTGCGCGAGCTGGCCGGGCATCCCAGGGTGGTCGGCATTGGCGAGATCGGTCTCGACTATTACTGGGATCGTGTCCCAGTCGAGGTGCAGAAACCGGCCTTCCGAGCCCAACTCGACCTGGCCGCTGAACTCGACCTGCCTGTGGTCATCCACGACCGTGAGGCGCACGACGATGTGCGGGCTGAGTTACGCGCCTGGGCGCAGGATCGTCTGCCCGGCACGCCGTTGTCGGAGAAGCCATTCACCGGCGTGCTGCACAGCTTTTCCGGCGACCTGGACATGGCCGAAGAAGCCTATGAATGGGGCTTCGTGATCGGCATCTCCGGGCCGGTCACATTCAAAAACGCCCGATCGCTGCAAGCCCTTGTGCCGCGTTTACGCCGCGACCGCCTGATCATTGAGACCGATGCGCCTTATCTCACACCGCACCCGTACCGCGGCAAGCGCAACGAACCGGCCTATGTCGCTCTCGTCGCCGAAAAACTGGCTGAGTTGTGGGCCATGCCCTCTGCGGAAGTGGCGGCGCAGACGACGGCCACCGCGCGGAAGCTGTTTGGTATTGGATAATCGGTATTCGGTAGTCAGTATTCGGTAATCAGTTTACGGTTTTCGGTATTTGGACTTCAGCCCTCAGACAACCACCCAACACCATCTGCTCCCCATGTCCTACGCCTCCGCCCAAGCCCTTGTCGCCGACGACCTTGCCACCGTCGAGCAATTGATGCTGAAAAAGATCGGCAGCAACTACGCACCGCTGGCCGAGGTGCTGACTACGCTGGTGCACAGTGGCGGCAAACGCGTACGCCCCACCCTCTCGCTTCTGGCCGCCCGATTCTATCCTCCGGCCAAACACAGACGCCTGATCAGCCTGGCGGCGGCAGTTGAATCCTTGCACACCGCCACTCTCGTGCATGATGACGTGATCGATGGGGCGCTGTTGCGCCGCGGGCAATCGACCCTCAACGCCCAGTGGACGCCCGCCAGTACAATCACCGCCGGGGATTATTTTTTTGCCCGCGCCGCCGCCCTTGCCGCCGAAACCGAACATCCTCGCGTGATTCAGCTTTTCGCCGACACGCTGGGGGTCATTGTCGATGGCGAACTGCGGCAGGCCTTCACCGCCCGCGATTGGAGTCAGCCCAAAGAAGCCTATTTCGACCGCATCTATGGCAAGACGGCGGCGCTGTTCGAGGTGGCCACGCGCACGGCGGCGGTGTTGGGCGCCGCTCCTGACGAGGCGGAAGAAGCGTTGCGCGCCTATGGTTATCACCTGGGCATGGCCTTCCAGATCGTCGATGACATCCTCGACTTCGTGGCGGACGAGAATACGTTGGGCAAACCCGCCGGATCCGATCTGCGTTCCGGCATCATCACCCTGCCCGTGTTCTTCTACATCCAACAGCCGGAACGCCGGGATGAATTGGTGGCGCTGGTGGATGGTCAGCGCCAGGGTGAAGATGTCGTCGCCGAAGTGGTGGGCTTGATTCGAGCGTCGGAGGCGATTGCCGAAGCCAGGGTGGAAGCCGTGCGTTTTGTCGATCACGCCATTGCCGACCTGTCACTGTTCCCCTTCTCGCCGCATCGCTCGGCGTTGGAAGATATCGCCCGCTACGTGGTGGAAAGAGATTTCTGACCCGCACGAAGTTGTGTGTTAAAATGGCGGCAACAGGAGCGTGCAACATGACTACTGTGACCTTGGACATCCCAGAGTCGGTCGTGCCGCTGCTCGACATGACTGGCGATCAGTTGTCGCTTGTAATTGAGTTGGGAGTAAGCCGGTTAGCGCCTGTTTCGTCGCGCGCTTATAGTGAAACGATTCTCTTCCTGACTCAAGCGCCCAGTGCGGAGGAAATCGTCAAATTCCGGTTCTCGCTAGGTGTGGAAGAGAGCATCAATTCATTGCTTAACAAAAGTCATGTAGGAAGATTGAGCCCGGCGGAGGAAGTTGAGCTGGTTAGACTGGTCGAACTCAAAGAACAACTACAGTTATTGAAAACCAAGATGAGTGCACGCCAGCGCTCAGGCGATTAAACTGGCATAGCGATTTCGGCAGCTTTACGCCAGTATGTCATTGAACGCGCTGCAAATCGGTGCGAGTATTCTCTTCAATTCATGCAATCTTTTGCAGCATATCGGACATTATCTTTAATTCAATGGCTGCGGTCGACATCTCCATCCTTATCGTTTCCTGGAATGTACGAGACCTGTTGCTGAAATGCCTGGCGGCGCTGCCAGCGGCGGGGGGAAGTGAACGCAGCTATGAGATTATCGTGGTGGACAATGCCAGCAGCGATGGCACAGTGCAGGCGGTCATTCAGGCTTTTCCCGAAGTCCACGTCATCGCAAACAAAGAGAACAGAAGTTTCACTAGCGGGAACAATCAGGCATTGGCGAAGGCGCGCGGCGATTACCTGTTTCTGTTGAACCCCGACGCCGAACCTGACCCCGGCAGCATCGCCGAACTCTGGCGTTATCTGGAAGCGAACCCCGGCGTTGGCATTGCCGGGCCGAGATTGCGCTATCCCGATGGTTCGGTGCAATCCAGCCGCCGTCGCTTCCCCACATTGCCCGTCCTCTTCACCGAAAGCGCGGTCGTGCAGGAATACCTGCCAGGGCTATCGCTGTTCCGTCGCTACTATCTGGCCGATCAGGCGGACGACATCCCTCAAACCGTCGATTGGATCGTGGGGGCGGCCATGTTCGCCCGCCGCCAGGTGTATGAACAGATCGGCGGGCTGGACGAGTCCTTTTTCATGTATTCGGAAGAACTGGACTGGTGCAGACGAGCAGTGGAGGCTGGCTGGCAGGTGGGATATGTTCCGGCGGCGGGCATCGTGCACTACGAGGGCAAATCCAGCGAACAAGTGATGGCCAGCCGTCACGTCCGCTTTTTCAGCAGCCGAGTACTCTATACGCGGAAATACTACGGATCATTCTGGGCGGAGACGCTGCGGCTGTGGCTGCTGGCGATCTTTGCATTCCAATGGCTGCGCGAAGGGGCGAAATGGCTGGTCGGGCACAAGCGCACATTGCGGATGGAACGAATGCGCGCTTATGCCCAGGTATTACGGTCAGGATTGCGTCCGTCGCCAACGCCGCCGCGTTAAGCCCTCTCGGCGATTGTCACACTGAGTTCCTGCACCTGCCCGCCACGCACAATGCGGAGCGGAACGGGAACCCCCACATGCTCGCCGCTCAGCGCTGCCTGCAAGTCGTCGACATGGCGCAGCGCCTGACCATCCAGGTTGATGAGCGTGTCGCCCAGGACGAGACCGGCACTCTCCGCAGGCCCGTCAGGCTCGACCGAGGTGACGAGCACGCCGGTTTTTTGCCCAAGCTGTTCGGCCAGATTGGCAGGCAAGCGCGCGGACTGCACGCCCACGCCGAGATAACCTCGTCTCACATGGCCGTGTTCCAGCAGCGACGCAACCACGCGGCGCAGGGTGGGGGCGGGGAGAGTGAGGCTGACGCCGCGAGCCAGTGCAGAACTGTTCAATCCGGCCACTTCGCCCGCCACCGTAACCAACGCCCCGCCGGAAAAGCCAGGATACATGACTACATCCGTTTGCAGATAGCTGTCGATTTTCCCGCCGCCGCCAGTCTGCCAGGCCCCGCCACTTGCACTGACCACGCCCAGCGTGCTCTGCAAGCCCAGATCAGGGCGGCCAACTGCCAACACGAGTTGCCCCACGCGTAAACTGTCGGGCTCAGCCCAGACGGCCGGGGTCAGATCAGCGGTCGTGCGGAGCACAGCCAGATCGGTGCTGGGATCACGCCCCACCAGTTCGGCATCCGCCCGCTCGCCATTCGGCAGCCCCACCGCCAGATTTTCATCGCGGCGCACCACATGGTTGGCGGTGACGATCACGCCATCGGCAGACCACACGATCCCGCTGGCGGACAGGCGACGGCGGCCATCGACGCGCACCACACTTTCGCCCGCCTTAGCCACGGCATCGGCCAGACCATCAGAAAGTTGTTTGACAAAATCAGACATGAATCACCTCATACAGAATCATGAGAGAAAGAGCAAGCGCTCCATCGTTTTATGATTCCCATTTTAGTGATTGCCCCGCGTCCCCGCATCCCTCAAAAGAGCGGCGCATACCTGGAAATATGGTCAGGTCAAGTGGCGCTAAAGCATTATCAAACCCAATCTCGTCGCCTTCACGACCGCCTCGGTACGGCTTTGCGCATCCAGCTTGCCCATAATGGCATTCAGGTGGAATTTCACCGTGTGCTCACTGATGTCCAGTTCCCTGGCGATGCCTTTATTTGGCAGCCCTTCAGCCACCAACGCCAACACCTGCAACTCGCGTTCGGTCAATGATTCCGCCAGGGTTGGCGAGGTCAGGTCGGGTGCGGTGAGCAGGCCCGCAGTCAATTCAGGATCGATTACAACCAGACCGGTCAAGGTGGCAGCCAGCGCCGCCATCACGGCTTCGCTCGGCGCCGTCCGTGGAAGCAGGCCACGCGCACCGGCGATCCAGGCCTGCCAGGCTAGCGACGAACTGTCATCTGCCTGCGGCAGCAACGCGACGATTGGCGGCAGATCATCCACCAGAGATGAAAGTTTGTCGATAAGCGCCTCGATGCCGGTACCGCCCTGCCAACCCAAATCCCAGAGGATGACATCGGGGCGATGCAATTCCACGGCCAGGAGCAAATCGGACTCAGCCGACTCCTGACCCGCCACCTCGCAATCCTCACGCTCTCCCAGCGCCATTGTCAAAGCCCGACCAGCCAGCGGGTCGTCGGCAATGATCAGGACGCGCAATTCAGTCATGGGAATGGGGCGAGGATAAACAAACCAGACCTTTCGGGGTGAGCATGAAAGGAGTTTATGTCAGGGCGAGGCTTCTGACAAAAGCGAATTGCGCAATCACAATGACCGCTGTATGATTCGCTACAAATTATCGTCCACGTTTTCCCTGTTGGTAATCCTGCGGGAATGAAGGAGTCCAAGATGACCGATACAACACCCAAATGCGCAGCCCTGACCAAATCTGGATCGCCTTGCCGAAATTATGCCCAACACGACTCGGATTATTGTCACATTCATCAAGGCTATCAAGCCGATGTTGCGCCGGCGGTCAGTGAAAATGACGCCGAGTTGCGAGCATTGATTGCGGAACTCAACCAGCTAGCCGCTGAATTGCAACGGGCCGTGCCCGAATACACGCCGCCGCCCTACACGCCATCGGGCATGTTGGGTCTGCTCAAGACCAATGCCGGACGTTTCACGCCGGAGGCTGTGCGATCATTGCAGGATACGCTCGAAGGCACATCCATTGACGATTTCAGGGACATCGAGACCTGGAAAGGCATGTGGTTCACGCTTAACTATCTCGTGCAGATGGAGGCGAATGAGCGCACCGTGGGCCTGCGCCAGCGCCTGCGACGCCTCCCCGGCGTCAACACGATTTCCGATCTCCAGGTCATGCTGGCGGATACGCCCAAAGAGGAATTCCTGAAAGTGGATACCTGGAAGGGTATGTGGTTTATCGCCAACTACGAACTGCAGAATCAGGCGCAGGGCATGAAAAAGAGACTCCTGGGCTCGGATAATGAAGAGGAAACTGCATGAGCACGGACGCAAACGTACGTTTACGTCCACTTTCGCAAAGCGAATTTGATACATGGTCGAGCATCATCATTACCGACTATGCGAATGACAAGGTTATGTCGGGCAATTGGCCGGCGGAAGGCGCGCTCGAACGGTCTCAAGCCGAATTTGCCAAGCTATTGCCAGAAGGAGTGGAAACCACCAACCATTACCTTTTCGCCATCGTAACCGATCATCCGCCAGAGCATGTGGGCGTGGCCTGGCTGGCCTTGACCGATTTTGCAGGCTCTGCCGCATTTCTCTATGATTTCGTCATCTTTGAACCTTTCCGCCGTCGCGGCTATGCTTTAGAGGCGTTGTCTTGTCTGGAAGATGAGGCCAGAAAGTTGGGGCGGAACGGCATCGCCCTGCACGTGTTCGGACACAACCGCGCAGCGCGGGCGTTATACGAAAAGGCCGGGTTCGAGATCACCAATATCAACATGATCCGCAGGTTCTGATCATTGACCTCTATTCTCGCTCTGATCCCCGCCTACAATGAAGCCGGACGCGTCGCCCCCGTAATCGCCGGTGCGGCCCAGCATTTGCCGGTTCTCGTCGTCGATGACGGCTCTAAAGATGACACCGTTGCTGTGGCCGAACGCTCAGGCGCAACGGTTCTTCGCCAGGTTCCCAACCAGGGCAAAGGTGCGGCGCTGGGGGCCGGGTTCAGGTGGGCGTTGGAGCAAGGTTACGACGCACTGGTCGCCCTGGACGCCGACGGCCAGCACGATCCGGCGGAGATACCCCAGTTCCTAGACGAATATTCGCTCAATGCCGCTGATCTCATCATCGGGGCCCGTGATTTCAGTCAGATTCCGCCGGTTCGCCGCATCGCCAATACGCTGGGCAGATGGTCATTTTCCTGGGCGCTGGGTGAGCCAATCCTGGATAATCAGTCCGGCTATCGCCTGCTCAGCCGCCGCATGATGGAAGCCACTCTGACCAGCGCCGAGCAGGGATTCGAATTCGAGGTGGAGATGATCGTGCTATGCGTCGAGCAGGGCTACCGGCTTTCCTGGGTTCCGATCCGGACGATCTATGCGGACGAGCGCAGCCACATCAAGCCGTGGGCGCACGCCCGGAATTTCACAAGGGTGGTGATCCAGACTCGCAAACGGATGCAGGCAAACAAAAAAGGTGAAAGTCGGGGGTGACTTTCACCTTTCTGTACTGAATCGGTAACCGGAATCGAGTTATTTGATCTCGACCACGGCGCCTTCGGCTTCCAGTTTGGCCTTGGCGTCTTCGGCGACTTCCTTTGGCACACCCTCGAGCAGGGTATGCGGGGCGCTGTCGACGGCTTCCTTGGCCTCTTTCAGACCGAGGGTGGTGAGCTGGCGCACAACCTTGATCACGTTGATCTTCTTGGCTCCGGCTTCCTTGATGATGACGTTGAATTCGGTCTGCTCTTCGACCTCTTCCGCCTCGGCGGCGGCGCCAGGCATGGCGCCGGCGGCCATCATCATGGGCGCGGCGGCAGTCACGCCCCAGCCCTCTTCGAGCATCTTCTTCAGTTCGGCGGCCTCAAGTAAAGTGAGGGCGCTCAGGTCGTCGTAGATCTTCTGCAAATCAGCAGCCATTGTGGGATTTTCTCCTTGTTATGAATTACTTATTTTGAATACGATGGTATTGGCCTCGTCTGCATAGCGCGCATTGGGCTGATCAGGCGATGGCGAACGTTGGCGATGCAATCAAGCAGCTTCAGCCGCTTCACCGCCCTCCTTGTCGATCCGCGCCTGCAGAAGCCCAACGAGATCGCGGTGCGGTGCGGTAAGCACGCTGACCAGAGAACTCATCGGGGCGGCAATCGCGGCTACCAATTGGGCGAGCTGCACATCACGCGACGGCAGATCGGCCAGGGCGGCGGCGCCAGATGCATCCAGAACCGAATCGCCCAGCAGACCGCCGGTCACAATGAAGAGTTCGCCAGCTTCTTTGGCGAAATCCTTCAGTGCTTTGGCGCCGGCTGCCAGGTCTTCACCGAGAAAAGCGAAACCGGTAGAACCGATCATGGCGCTTCTTGGGGATGGACGATCCAATTCCGCCAGTGCACGCACCATCAACGTTTTCTTGGCGATGATGTAGCTGGCATCGTTCTCGCGCAGCATCGAGCGCAGTCGCTGGAGTTGCTTGACTGAAAGCCCACGATTGTCGGTCAACACGATGGCATGGCTGTTGGCGATGGCATCCTTGTAAGACTCGATCAGGTCGGCCTTCTGTTCTCTAGAGATTGGCAAGTGAAATCACCTCCTTGTCCTGAGAATTGAGATTGGGTGCAAAAACAAAATGCCTTCACGCCGTTGACGCGAAGGCAAAGAGTGAAAGTCGGACGTGAACCCGACCTATTGTTCTCTTTGTCCAACGCCTCGGCAGGAGATTAAGCCCAAACGCTGTTTGGACGCCTGCTGTCTTCGACGATGGAAGCAGAAAGTTCTGCGAGTTGTGAAAAAGTAGATTTAGGTCAATGCACGCAAAGCAGTGAGTTGATTCACGTCAACGCGCACGGCAGGAGACATTGTCATCGTGAGATAGGCTTTGCGGATATAGGCGCCCTTGGAAGATGAAGGCTTGTTCCGCACCACAGAATCGACGCTGGCAGCCAGGTTTTCCACCAGGGCATCCACGGCGAAACTGCGCTTGCCGAAGGGGATGTGAATATTCGAGGTCTTGTCAACACGATACTCGACACGCCCCATACGCGCCTCTTCGACCACACGTTTGATCTCGCCCGGCTGCACGATAGTGCCCGCTTTGGGGCTGGGCATGAGGCCACGAGGACCGAGAACGCGACCGAGGCGGCCCACTTTACCCATGGCCGAGGGAATGGCGATGGCCATATCGAAATCAGTCCATCCGCCCTGAATCTTATCGACCATTTCGTCCAGACCGACAAAATCCGCGCCCGCCTCTTCGGCCAATGCAGCGGCGTCGCCATCTGCGAAAACAAGGATTCGGACTACCTTGCCGGTGCCTCGCGGCATCAAGACGACGCCGCGCACCATCTGGTCGGCATGGCGGGGATCGACGCCCATGCGCAAATGCAGTTCAAATGTCTCATCGAAACGTACAGTAGCTGTCTTTTTTAGCAGATCAATCGCCTCTTCCGGCCCGTAGTAAGTATCCCTGTCTATCTGGGCGGCGACGATGTTGTAATTTTTTCCATGCTTTGACATTTGGAAAACTCCTGTGGTGCAAACGGGTCGGTACGACCCTCCCACGTAAAAACTATGGCGACTTCGGTCAGCTACAAGCTTTCCGAAAGTCTGGGTTGATAACTGTCGTTAGACGACCTCAATACCCATGCTGCGGGCGCTGCCTTCGATCTGGCGCATGGCGCCTTCAAGATCGATAGCATTGAGGTCCTTCATCTTGAGTTCGGCAATCTCTTTGATCTGCGCCCGCGTCACCTTACCGACCTTGTCCGTTTGCGGAACGGCCGAGCCAGACTTGACGCCCGCCGCCTTCTTCAGCAAATCGCTGGCAGGCGGGGTTTTGGTGACGAAGGTAAACGAGCCATCCTGGTAGATGGTGATCTCGGCCGGGATAATATTGCCGGCCTGGGTGGCAGTGCGGGCGTTGTATTCCTTGCAGAAGCCAACGATATTCACGCCATGCTGGCCGAGCGCAGGACCTACCGGCGGGGCCGGTGTCGCCTTGCCCGCTGGCAGTTGCAGAGTGATGATTGCTTTGAGTTTCTTTGCCATTTCGACTCCAAAATCAAATCCGAGTCATAAACTCGAATGAATGGTTACTTGATTTTTTATACCTTCTGCAATTGCAGAAAATCAACCTCGACCGGCGTTTCTCGCCCGAACATCGAGATAAGAATACGAGCCTTGCCCCGCTCCAAATCCAGATCGGAAACAACACCCTGAAATTCTGAAAAAGGTCCTTCGGTTACGCGTACTCGCTCGCCAGGTTTGAAATCGACTTTAACGGTCGGCTCCTCGGCCTCGATGCGGCGCATGATGCGGTCGACTTCCTTGGGGCTGAGCGGTGTGGGCCTGTTATCGACGCCGACAAACCCGGTGACGCCGGGGGTGTTGCGTACGACGTACCAACTCTCATCATCCAGCACCATTTGCACCAGGATGTAGCCGGGGAAGACGCGTTTTTCGACCACGCGACGCTGGCCTTCTTTCAGTTCGATTTGCTCTTCGGTAGGAACGATGACCTGAAAGATTTTGTGCGAGATGTGCATCGATTCGATGCGATGCTCCAGATTCTGCTTGACCCGGTTTTCCATGCCGGAATAGGAATGGACAACAAACCAGGAACGACCATCATCTACATCTTCGGCTGATTCAGGTTCAACGATCTCTTCAACCTCGTCTTCCAGATCATCTTCCGCTTCAGCAACTTCCAACTCAGCCATGCTTTCTGCGTCAGGCTGGCCGGAAACATCCAGTCGTTCGTCAACTGCTGGCTCATCAGTTGTAGGAAGGTCGTTCTGATGCTCGGACACGAGACTATCCAGTGAGAGATAAAACTACGAATTGAGAGATTAGATCGGATCAGGCAGTGAGCAGAAGCTTGACAAGCTCAGCGCCAACGGCGTCGACTACGCCCAAAATGAATGCCATGACAACTGTCACAACAAGGACAATGCCGCTCAGCCTGAGCCATTCTTCACGCGTCGGCCAGGTCACTTTGGCAAGTTCCGCTCGTGTCTCGCGCAGATAGCGCACGACAGGATTGACAGTAGTCTTTGCTGGGACTTCGGCCTTGGTTTTGGTCATAAGAGTAAAATACTCCTGTTCTAAGGCAACGACGCTAGGTGGCGCCTAAATACGAAAATTCGGCTTACGAGTCGTCGTTTTGGGGGCCTTACGGATTAAGACACCGCCCCAAAAAAAACGGAAGCGGTGTCTTGCTTCAACGAGCAGGCGAGGCAGGATTTGAACCCGCAACCTGCGGTTTTGGAGACCGCTGCTCTGCCAATTGAGCTACTCGCCTTTGGAATCGACGCGAACTGCTCGACAATGTAGCATACCCTATTTGGTTTCGCGATGCAAACGATGGCATCGGCACCTGGGACAGTACTTGCTCAATTCCATGCGGCCGGTTTGGTTCCGGCGATTCTTGCTGCTGAGATAATTGCGTTCCTTACACTCGGTGCAAGCCAGGGTGATCAGGACTCGATTGCCTTTCTTTGCCACGGGATATCAACTCGCATTGGTTGGCTATTCGCCAGGATGGAAGGAACAGGCAATCTCAGCCTGCTCCTTAATTTGGATACTTATATAAGGGGATGAACGGCTCAGTCCAGGACTTTGGTGATGACGCCAGCGCCCACGGTGCGTCCGCCTTCGCGTACCGCAAACCGTCGACCAGCTTCCATCGCCACCGGCACGATCAACTCCACCTCGAAGGTGACGTTGTCGCCAGGCATCACCATCTCTACGCCGCTCGCCAATTGTACGGCGCCGGTCACGTCCATCGTCTCGATGTAGAATTGCG
>JAGFJG010000172.1 GCA_024102915.1 Caldilineales bacterium | reverse complement strand
AGCGATCCACACTGGTATTGCCAGCGCCGGGACTGCCCCAGGCATCGCCGCTCGCCGCCTGTTGCCAGGTCGCTTCCATCTCCGCCCAGGGTCGCCGCAGCGCAAAAGCTCCCACATCCACCGAAGCCGCGTTCGTGCGACTCAGGGTGGTCATCTGCAACTCGGCGGCGATAATCGTCACGCCAGCGGGCAATGGGCTCAGATCGAAGCGGATCAGCGTGTTGGCCTGACCGCCGCCGCGCACGGCCAGAATCGTCGCCCCACCGAAATTGGTCGTCGGCGAGAACGAATCTATTCTGGTGTCGGTTGTGCCCGTATAGCCATCCACGCCCTGACTCAGCGTCAACGTGGCGTTGGCCTGAAGCGGCGCTGCACTCCCCGGCTGATTGGCTTCATCTCGCGCGCTCAGGGCCTCGACCGTACTTGAGGAACGGGCTGCCAGCGCCACGAGGACGACCAGACAAAACAGGTTGAGAAACGTAAGCAATGAACGACGGCCAGTCATAGAAATGTGAGACTTTCGAATGCCTCCAGAATTCCATCGCACAACGATTGAGCACCATCACAACTCCCCCAAGATACAGAGTTGTCTGGGGAAGCGCCTTGTAAAGTTTCACTTTCGACGAATTATCCAGTCGAAAAAACCTACCTACTTGATCATAGCAGAAAAACAGGAGACGTCAAGGATGCGAAATTCCGCATTTCTTCGACCTGCCGCGCATCCGCCTTACCCCGATCACCACTTTTCCGGCTATAATCGCAGCATGGTTTCCGCAGTACAATCAACGATGAACGTAATCGCTCTGGCCGGTGGTGTGGGCGGCGCCAAGCTGGCTCACGGCCTGGCCCAACATCTTGCGCCCGAACGCCTGACGGTCGTGGTCAACACGGCTGATGATTTCGAGCACCTGGGCCTGCTTATCTGCCCGGATGTCGACACCGTTCTCTACAATCTGGCCGAAGTGAACAACCTCGAACAGGGGTGGGGCCGGACGTCGGAGAGTTTTCAGGTTCTGGAGGAGGCCGAACGCCTGGGCCACGAAGCCTGGTTTCGCCTGGGCGACCGTGATATCGCCCTGCACCTGCTGCGCCGCCAGATGTTAGACGCGGGCATGACCCTGTCTGAAATTACGGCAGACCTGGCTCGGCGTCTGGGCGTCGCCCCCGCCGTCGTGCCGATGTCCGATCAGCCGGTACGGACGATCATCATCACGCCAGAGGGCGACCTGCCCTTTCAGGAATATTTCGTCCATCGCCGCTGCCAGCCGGCCATGCTGGGGATGACGCTCGAAGGCCTGGAGCACGCCCGACCGGCGGACGCATTCACAGCCGCCCTGAGCCGCGCCGACCTGATCGTGATCTGCCCATCGAACCCTTTCGTCAGCATCGACCCCATCCTATCGTTGCCGGGCGTTCGCGCCCGCATCGCCAACATCCCCACGATCGCCGTCAGCCCCATCGTCGGCGGCCAGGCTTTGAAAGGCCCCGCAGCCAAGATGATGGCGGAGATGGAGGTCGAGGTCAGCGCACTGGGCGTGGCCAGGCATTATCAGGGATTGGCGGACGCTTTTGTCTGCGACCAGGCGGATGCGGAATTGGCCGAGGAAGTCGCCGAACTGGGCATGAAGGTCTTGGTGACCGACACCATCATGACTGACAAAGCGGCAAGGGCCAGGCTGGCGGGCGAGGTTTTGAGCATGGCCGGGCGAGAGTGGTCGGACATCGCATGAGCGATCCAACCAAGAATTGGGGCCGGAAGGCAGTGGCGGATGCGCGCAGATTGGGCGAACATGCGAAGTTTGCCGTGAAGGGCAGGCCGGATCCGTCCGCTGCGATCGTGCTGGCCTCGTCCGGGCGCAGCGGCTCCACCTGGCTGGCCGATATCCTCAGCGCCCTGCCCGGCGTGCAGCAGATATTCGAGCCGTTTCACCCCGAGGCCAGCGCCGTGTACAGGCGGCTTTCCGGCTGGGACGGCGACCAGGGGCCGGTGTACCTGCGCGCCTATCTGCGGCCCGACGAACCACAGCCGGAATGGCATGCGCTGTTGGCCGACGTACTCAGCGGTCGCGTCCGCAACTATCGCTCCGATTACGCCCGCACCAGCTACTTCCCAGATCGGTTCCTGGTCAAATTCATCCGCGCCAATTTGATGCTGGGTTTTATTTACGAAAACTTTCGTCCCGCTATCATTTTTCTGGTGCGCCACCCCTGCGCCGTCGTTTATTCCCGGCTGCACCGCGTGCGCACGCCCTGGCATGCCGACGTCAAACATCTGTTGCGGCAGGAAAAACTGGTCGAGGATTATCTTCGTCCCTGGCTGACCCAGATTGAGGCTGAAACCGACCTATTGGGCGCGCACGCTTTGTGGTGGGCGGTGGAAAGCCGTGTCGCCATGGACGATCTATCGACGCGACCACATCAGTTCATCTATTATGAAGCCCTCGTGCGAGAGCCAAAGGTGGAGCTCAACCGGATTCTGCCAGCCCTGGGTTACACCGACGCCCAAATCCCGGCCAAAGTCCTGACCCAAACCAGCCGCGTCACCACCGGCGGCCAGACGCCGACCATCGCCGCCTGGCAACGAGATTTCACGCCAGCCGAGCAATCCCGCATTCTCACCTGGGCAGAGCGTTTCGATATCCCCTGGTATGATGACCAGCCCCTGCCCAGCGCCATACGCAATCAGGAGAACGACGCTTGAACAGGGTGCGCGTGGCCGTCGCCACACCGATGAAACCACTGGCGCAGGCCAAACAACGTCTGCGACCGGCCATCGACGATCCGGTGCGGCAGCAGTTGGCCAAGGATATGTTCCGGCATGTGCTGTCGATCATCGCCGCCAGCGGCGTGGCCGATGTGGCGGGCGTTGTGGCAAGCGACCCGGAAGTGCTGGCCCTGGCTGCGGAGATGGACTTCGAACCCATCTCCGAGATAGGCTTCGGCTACAACGACGCCGTCTCGCAGGCCGGGCATTGGGCACAAATGCACGCCGCCGACATCCTGGTGATATTGCCCGGTGATCTGCCGCAGCTTTCGGTGGCGGATGTGCGCAAGCTCGCCCTGGCTTGTATGCTGGAATCGCACTGCGCGGTCATCGCCCCGGACCAACACGAAACCGGCACTAACGCTCTGGCGCTGCGCCCGCCCCGACTGCTGCTCCCGCACTTCGGGCCGCAGAGCTTCGCCGGGCATTGCGCATTGGCCCGCATGGCCGGGGTCGAACCGGTGATTCTGCGCACGCCCGGCCTGGCATTCGATGTGGATCTCCCTGCCGACCTGAACCGCCTGCTGACTGTGTCCGCTGCGCATCTCCCCAAATGACCGGGCAGCCTGCACAGTTGGCCCACACGGCGTTTACGGCGGAGGCGACCGGCGGCCTGGGCGAGATCGACATCCTGCATCCGCCTGGCACATTCGCCCTCACGCCCGCCAGCCTGATCGGCATCGACGCCATCATCGCGCACCAAAACCTGCTGGCCGGACTCGGCCTGGACTGGGGCTGCGGTTCCGGCTGTCTCGGCATCCTCGCCGCCCGCATCGCAGAGGTTGACCGGGTATACGGCCTCGACATTGTGCCCGCCAATATCGAGATCGCCCGACAGAATGCAGCCCGCAATGGCGTTGCCGCCAAAACCCGTTTCATGTTGGCCGACTCCTATCTACCCTTTTCCGAAACTGATCGGCATGATCTGGCTGCACAGGCAGGCAACTTTGATTTCATTTTAGCCAATCCTCCTAGCAGCGATGGCGACGACGGGTTCCAATTCCGCCGTGTCGTGCTGGAAGGAGCCAAAGGCTTCCTGCGGCGAAACGGCATCCTATTCCTTAACATCTCCTATCAATACGGGGCTGAGCGCGTGCGACGGCTGTGGAGCGACACGACCGGCCTGAAGTATGAGGGCGTTCTCGCCAGCACCGATTGGGTTCCGTTCGACTTGAACCGGCCCGACCTGCTGCAAAGCGCGCAGGATTACGCGGCGGAAGAACAGCGCGGGGGCTGGCCCTACGCTTTTCATCACCCCACGCAGCCCGACCTTGAAATCGCCGCCCGCGCCGCCCTCGACATCTTCCGGCGGGAGGGTTCAAGCCCTCTTTCGAAATGGCAGGTTCACTTGTTCCGATACATCGGCGACTGACAACTACTCATCACCTCATCATATTCCCATGCCCGACCTCATCCTTCACAACGCCCGCATCTACACCCAAACGCCAAACCAGCCCTGGGCTGAGGCAGTCGCCATGCAACATGGGCGGATTGTCGCCATCGGCGACGATTCCACTGTATTGTCTCTGGTCACGCCCGCTACCCAAGTGATTGATCTGGCCGGACGGCTGGCGCTGCCAGGATTCACCGATAGCCACATCCACTTTCACGATATGGCATGGCGGCGCGGGCAGATCGCGCTTTATGACGCCGCCAGCCTGGACGATTTTCTGGAACGCTTGCGCATCTTCTCGGCCAATTTGCCGCCGGACGCCTGGGCCTTGGGCTACGGGTGGAGCGAGTCCGGCTGGCCGGTTCCGAGATATCCCGACCGTCACGCTCTCGACCGGGTGACGGGCGGCCGCCCCGCCATCCTCTGGCGCACCGACCTGCACGCGGCGGTGGCCAATACCGCGGCTTTGCGAGCGGCGGGCATCGGCAGCGGCACGCCCAATCCGCCCTCCGGCGTGATCGACCGGGACGAATCCGGGCAGCCGACCGGGGTGCTGCGAGAACTGGCCATCAACCTCGTGCGGCGATGCATCCCCCCGCAAAGCGAGGCCGAAGCCGGCGCCAATCTGCTGGCGGTCGCCGCCGATCTGCACCGTTTGGGCATCGTGGCCGCGCACGACCAGCGTATGAAAGACCATCACGAGGAAGGCCCCGCGGCATTGCGCCTTTACACGCGGCTGCGCGATCGTAACGATCTGCCATTGCGGATCAGTTGCAATGTCGAGGCCGCCAATATCGATCATCTGATCGCCCTGGGTTTGCAAAGCGGCTTTGGAGATGAGTGGGTGCGGTTGGGCCACGTCAAGCTTTTCGCCGATGGGTCGCTGGGCGCCAATACCGCCTGGATGCTGGAACCTTTCGAGGGGCAACCTGGAAACACCGGCATTTACCTCACCTCGCCCGCCGAGGTATTGGAGGTGATTCAGAAAGCCCATCGCCACGGCCTGGCAATCTCCATCCATGCCATCGGCGACCGCGCCAATCGCGAGGTGCTGGACATCTTCGCCGAAGTTCTCGCTGGCGGCAGCGACCGTCCTCCCGCCATCCCGCATCGCATCGAACACGTGCAGACCATCCAGCCCGATGACCTGCCCCGGCTGGCCGAGATGGCGATCACCGCCTCGGTGCAGCCCATTCATTGCACAGACGATATCACCAATGCCGACCGGTTTTGGGGCGAGCGCGGGCGCAATACCTATGCCTTCCGGTCACTATTGGACGCGGGCACGTTGCTGGCTTTCGGCTCGGACGCGCCGGTTGCCAATCCCAATCCCTGGCTGGGCATTTCCGCCGCCGTCACGCGCCAACGGACAGATGGGACGCCGACCGGCGGTTGGTATCCCGAACAGCGGTTGAGTGTGGCCGAATCGGTGCGGGCGTACACAGTGGACGCGGCTGCCACCATCGGCCAGGCGCACCAGCAGGGCCGCATCGCCCCCGGCTACCTGGCCGATGTCATCGTCCTTGACCGCGATATTTTCACCTGCGCCCCCGACGAAATCGCCAACGCCGCCGTCGAGATGACCGTCATTGGCGGGCGGATCGTCCACGGCCATAGCTGAGATGACGGCCACTTTCGGAAGTGACTGTCATCTGATCGACTCCAATGCCCAACCCCCTCCTCAACGCCCGCACCAATGAATACGGAGGACTGCACTGCTCGGCGGATGATCTGCCGGACTCAGCGACTGATTTCGCGGCCATGCTGGCGGACGCAGTAGCGCAATGGCGGGAACAGGGGTATTTTCTGGTCTGGCTGCCCATCCCCATCCAGCGCGCAAATCTGATCCCGTCGGCGGTTGCGGCCGGATTCGAGTTCCATCATGCCAGCGAAAACCAATTGATGCTGACCAAACGAATGACGCCGGACGCGTTCATCCCGCCCTATGCCCTACATGCGGTGGGCGTTGGCGGCGCAGTGTTCAATGAGCGCGAGGAAGTGCTGGTCGTGATCGAAAAGAAACACGCACCCACGCGACCGGGCTATTACAAACTCCCCGGCGGCCTGCTGGATCCCGGCGAACACATTGTCGATGCCCTGGTGCGCGAGATCAGAGAGGAAACCGGGGTTGAGACTCGCTTCGAATCGCTGGTCACCATCCGCCACCAACACAACTGGCGCTTTGGCGCTTCCAGCCTTTATCTGGTCTGCCGCATGTCGCCCCTTTCCAGCGAGATCACCATTGAAGAGGCGGAGATCGCCGAGGCGAAATGGATGCGATTGGCCGACTTCTGGGGCGACCCGCAGGTGCACGAGTTCAACAAACATATCGTGCGCACGGCCTGGGAGCAGCGTGGATTGAAGCCGGTTTCAATTGCAAGTTACGCATCTCGCCCGCGTCTTTTCGAAGTCTTGAGCATGACAGACTGCCGATGAAAATCCTTACGTACAACATTCATTACTGGGAAGGAAGCGACGGCGTGTCGGATGTCGACCGCACCATCGAGGTTATCGCCGCATCCGGGGCCGACATCGTTGGCCTGAACGAGGTTTATCATCCAACAAAAGCGGGCGAGTTGGGCCAACCGGCGCTGAGTTATATGGCCGAGCGGCTGGGCATGCACTTCGTCTACGGTCAGGCCCAGACCTTTACGCTGGCATTCAATCGGCCCGGACGCAGCTTCGGCAATGCCCTGCTCTCGCGCTGGCCTATCCTCGCCTCCGCCGCCCATCACCTCACCGCCCCCTCAGGCTTTGCCCCGCGGGGATTGTTGGAAGCGCGTATCCTGCTGCCCAATCAACGCACCCTCACCGTTTACGTCACACATCTGGAGGCGGGTGACGAAGATGTGCGCCTGACGCAAACGCAGGCATTGCTGACCTGGGCGAGCCGCGACCGGGCGCAGCCGCATGTGCTCATGGGCGATTTCAACGCCTTCAATCCGGACGACTACGCTGACCCAGAGCAGTTCGAGGCTTTTCGGCGCACGGTCGAAGGTTTGGGACTCAGCCTGTACGAGCCGCAGACCATCCCGCGCTTGCTCAAAGCGGGCTATGTCGATGCCTGGACGACGGCAGGCGCTGGCCCCTCCGCAACCTGCTGCAACAAACCTGAGCCCCTGTTCCGCATCGATTACATCTTCCTCTCCCAAGCGCTGGCCCCACACCTGACTGCTTGCCGCCGCTGGGACGCCACGCCGGCGTTGCTGGCCTCGGATCATCTGCCTGTTCTGGCGGAGTTGGATTTCGGGTGATCGGCACATGCGTTGGCGAGATTGGTTATGTCGACTTTATACTGCTCAAGTCGCCAAATTCATTAATCTCAACGTAACCGAACAGAATGGAACGCGGATCAGCGCCGATGCGACGGATATGTGCGGATTTTCCGCAGACTTTTTCAATGAAGCAGCGCGAAATCAGATATGAAAGCTGTCAAAAAACATCCGTAAAAATCTGCTTTATCCGCGTCATCCGCGTACCATTCTTTGACGCGTGTGTCGTTACGATCTCGAAATGTTTTTGCTGAAGATAAGGAAATCTCAATCATGACAGGACTCGAACGCATCGCCAGCGCTTTCGCCACAGCCAGCAGCCAGAACCGGGCGGCCTTCATGCCTTACCTGGCCGTGGGTCATCCCGACCTGCCCGCCAGCCTCGACCTGTTTCAGATTTTGGCGGACTCCGGCGCCGATCTGATCGAAGTGGGCGTGCCATTCTCCGATCCGCTGGCCGATGGCCCCACCGTTCAGGCTGCCACCCAAAAGGCCCTGGCCAATGGCGTGACCACGGCGGATTGCTTGCTGGCCGTGCGCAGCTTGCGCGCTCGCGGCGTCGCCACACCCATGCTGCTGATGGGATACATCAACCCCATCCTCGCCTACGGGCTGGACAAATTCGTGGCCGCAGCCGCCGATGCTGGCGCCGACGGGTTCATCATCCCCGACCTCCCGCCCGACGAAGCTGCCGAGATGGAAGCCGCCTGCCGGGAAAACGGCATGGCCCTGGTATTCCTGGTCGCCCCCACCAGCACTCCGGAACGACTGGCGCTGGCAGCAGCCCATAGCAGCGGGTTCCTTTATCTCGTCAGCGTCACCGGCGTTACCGGCGCTCGCGCCGACCTGCCTCCCGGCCTGACCGATTTCGTGGCGCGGGTGCGTGCGCACACCGGCCTGCCGTTGGCCGTGGGATTCGGCATCAGCACGCCCGCGCACGCCGCCGCCGTGGCCGAGATCGCCGATGGCGTGGTGGTGGGTAGCGCCCTCGTCAGGCAGGCGGGCGGGGAACAGCCCAGGGCCAGGGTGAGAGAACTTGCAACCAGTCTGGCCGCGGGCGTTCATCGCTGAACGACGCGACGGATTGACGGATTATGCCAGGCGCACAGGTTCGGCTCGCCATCCTTGCGGCGGGTCTGATTGCGTGCACGTTCATTCTGGCCGCTGCGCTGGGGCCGTTCAATCATCCACTTCTACAACCGTATAACGTCCGGATTGGGGATGATGCGGCGCTGCGGGTAAAGACGCTGTGGGCGCTGACCGGCCAGGCCCTGGATGAACTCGAATCGCAAAAGGTTGGCGAGAACGACGAGGCATTTTTGCGTCGCCTTGACCTGACACGTCGCTTCATGGTACGCGTGGCCTGGTACGAGAGCATCCAGATACGCGCCCGCCGCCAGGTGCGGGGGCCGGCGCGCAGCTTCTATCAGATCGAGCCGATCCGGGCGAAGTCTTGCTGCCAGATGGCGGCGCGCCAGGGTTGGATGGACGAACTCGCTGCGGCCTGCGACATGAATACCGCCACGATGGCATCGGCCTGCGCGGAGTTATCGCCAACCGCCTGGCCGCGAGACAATCAAGTCGAAGCCTGCCTGATGACAAACGATCGATTCGCCACGGTGATGGCACGTATCTGCCTGGAGCCATTGCCAACTCGGTTCCCACGAACTACGGCGGGACAGGCTGAGCTTTGGGCGAATGTGTGGAAGCGCGCATTCAACACTCCTGAACAGCGCACGAAGCAGATCGCCGGTTTCGTTCAGGCGTCGGAGGCGTTAGAACCCTTGCTGCCGCCGCCCTATTTTCCCTGACCTGTGATATACTCACGCGTAGTTTGCTCTCGCGTTCGCATTTCATCACTCTCAGGAATCTGACAGCGCAATAACTTATGCTGGCGAAAGTCTATTCTTGTGCGGTAGTCGGACTGGATGGGCGCACGATTGAGGTCGAGATCGACAAGGGCGGCGGGGTGTCGAATTTCATCATGGTGGGTTTGCCGGACGCGGCTGTGCAGGAGTCGCGCGTGCGTGTGCGTGCGGCCATCCGCAACAGCGGTCTGCGCTTTCCCATGGGAACCTACACCGTCAATCTCGCCCCCGCCGATCTGCCCAAGCGCGGCCCGGCCTACGACCTGCCCATTGCGGTCGGAGTGCTAGCATCGACCGAGCAAATCCCTCTGGATGCGTTGGACGGGGCGGTTTTCATCGGCGAACTGGCGCTGGATGGCAGTCTGCGCCATGTTAACGGCATCCTGCCCATGACCGATTTCGCCAGGCGCGAGGGGTTCAGCCACCTGTACGTGCCCGATGTCGATGCCGCCGAGGCGGCGCTGATCGAGGGCATCGAGGTGATCCCGGTCGATCATCTCACCCATCTGGTCAATCATCTTTCCGGCGTTGTGCCCATCCGCCCCCAGCCCCGGCTCATCCTCGAACAGGCTGACATCGAAATCTACGGCGTGGACCTGGCCGATGTGAAGGGTCAGGAGCATGTGAAGCGGGCGCTGGAAGTGGCGGCGGCGGGCGGCCACAACATGCTGATGAGCGGCCCGCCCGGCTCTGGCAAAACCCTGCTGGCCCGCTGCCTGCCCACCATCCTCCCCCGCCTGATCGAACAGGAAGCGCTGGATGTCACCCGCATCTACTCGGTCGCTGACCTGCTGCCGCCCGAAACGCCGCTGCTGCGCGCCCGGCCTTTTCGCTCGCCCCACCACACCATCTCCTATGCCGGACTGATCGGCGGCGGGCGCATTCCCCGGCCCGGTGAAATTTCCTTAGCCCATCGGGGAGTATTATTTTTGGACGAATTGCCCGAGTTCGGCAACCGCATGCTGGAAATGCTGCGCCAGCCTATGGAGGATAAACAGATCACCCTGTCGCGGGCGTCCAGCGCCGTCACCTTCCCCACGAATTTCATGCTCGTGGGCAGCATGAACCCCTGCCCTTGCGGCTACTACGGCGACAACGAGCGCGCCTGCACCTGCTCGAACGCGGCTGTGCAGAATTATCAGAAGCGCATTTCCGGCCCGCTGATGGATCGCATCGACATCCACGTGCAGGTGCCGCGCGTTGATTACGAAAAGCTGACCGACGACACACGCGGCGAACCCTCCGCCGCCATCCGGCAACGCGTGCTGGCCGCACGCGAGCGCCAGGAAGCCCGACTGCGCGATGTGCCGCACGCCTCCTGCAATGCCGACATGGGCCCCACCGAAGTGCGGGAGTTCTGCCGACTGGACGAGACCGGGCACCAGTTGGTGGGGGCGGCCATGCGCCAGTTACAACTCAGCGCCCGCGCCTATCACCGCATCCTCAAGCTGGCCCGCACCATCGCCGACCTGGCGGGCAGCGACCGCATGGAACCCGCCCACATCGCCGAGGCGATCCAGTATCGTCCGCGCCAGAAGGAATATTGAGTGAAGTGGATGTTGCCCTTCTTCGTAATCTCAGGTACAATGTAAGACAGCCAACGCCTGCCTCCGGCATCGCTGGCGCTCACATCAAATTCCTTCACGCTTCCGAGCGCTTCTTTTCGCGGCTTTCCATCAATCTGGCAGAAATCGCATAGTCCATAACAGCGCAATGCTGCGCCTGTCAGGCCGCCTATTTTCGTACTACCTGGTGGAGAAGGAGCAGGCCCATGGAGGTCATAAAAGTATCGGCCCGGTCTCGTTCAACTGCTGTGGCGGGGGCCATTGCAGGGGTGATACGCGAACATCGTCAGGCGGATGTACAGGCGATTGGCGCCAGCGCCGTCAATCAGGCGGTGAAGGCCATCGCCATCGCCAGAGGCTATCTTTTGGAGGACGGCATCGATATCGCCTGCATGCCGATATTCCGTGATGTCGATATTCAGGGTTTAGAGCGGACGGCTGTCCGTTTCACGGTGTGGCCCGTCGCGCACGAGTCGCTGCCCGAATCTCTCGCCTTCACCGAAGATCACGCCATGCGCTGATCGCTAACCCTGCAAGGCCAGACGCCACCTGTCGTCGCGTTCGCCGGGTAAGAACGGCAAATAGAGGGTGAATCGATCCAGCAATCCCTGATAGCGTTGGCGGATGGCCGCGCCGACTTCCGCCCAGGTGGACTCGATTGCGAATACATCCAGCATCTCGTCGCCGATCAGTGCGGGCATGTCCGCCCAGCGCTGGCGCACGGCCAGTCGCCCCAATTCACCGCTCAACTCGCCCCAGCCATGATGTTCGAGCACAGATTGATAAGTGGGGGTGGAGGCATAGAAACTGATTTGCTGGCGAACAGCCGCCCGGTTCTGCGCCCGCTCGGCTTCGCTGTCTCCCACAATCGCAAACACCGTGGCGCTGAACTCGACCTGTTCCAGACCCCGCCGGGCTTGCATCGCTCCGGCTTCCGCCCAGGGACGAATACACCCCCGCAAATAAGAAACGGAATGGAACGGGTGCACATGGAAGCCGTCGCAAAGCTCGCCTGCCAGTTCGCACAGACGCTGATTGACGCCGGCGATGTAGATGGGGATGTGTGGGTGCTCGATGGGGCCGGGGTTGAAGAAAGGCGACATCAACGTCATTTTGTAGAAATCGCCGCGGAAGTTAAGCTTGCCGTCATTTTGCCAAACGTCCCAGATGTGGCGCAGGGCCAGGATGTATTCTCGCAGCCGCGGCGCGGGATGGCTCCAGGGCATGGCAAACCGCCGCTCGATGTGCGCCTGGATTTGCGTGCCCAGGCCGAGGATGAAACGCCCCTGACTGTACCGCGCCAGGTCCCACGCCGCATAAGCCGTGTGCATGGGGCTGCGGGCGAAGGCGACGGCGATGGCCGTGCCCAGGGCGATGGTTGAAGTGTAGTCGGCGGCCAGGGCGAGCTGTAAAAAGGGGTCGTGCCGGATTTCGGGAACCCACAGACAGTCGAAGCCCAGACCCTCGGCGGCGGTGGCCGTTGCCATGATCTGGCGGGGCGTGTCAGCATCGAAAACAGCGTCGAATTTCATGGGCGGATCAGGCGAATCGATAGAGTAAGTTATCATCCTATCATCAAGATATAGGGGTCGTGATTCACGGCCCAATCATCGGTTGATGCAAAATCAAAGATGACCGCAATCTGAAAGTCGGTCAGGAAATTGGTGATTTTTGGGGATAAATCTGTGGATAACTGAACTGCAATGGGGAAAACTTTATGGTAAGAAGACACATATATTGCGGATTGGTAAGCCTGCACCCACTAGATATAGGGGTCGGTCATTGTTCGACGGGCACATCGACAAATACCCAGGATAGTGAAAACGCCTCTTGCAGATGCCGGGCGACGGCCTGCACGCCCAGTGTTTCGGTGGCGTAATGACCGCCGTAGATCACATTCATGCCCAGTTCTTCCGGCATGTGGGCCATGGTGTAATCGGTCTCGCCCGTGACCATCGTATCGCAGCCGCGGGCGTGCGCTTCCTCCAGGCTGCGGATGGCGTTGCCCGAACACACGGCCACCCGCCCCACCTGATGCGGCCCCCAACTTTCCACGCGCAAGGGCGGCTGCAGGTTGCTGGTGAAAGCCGCCGCCAGATCGTCGAAATCGACCGGCGCCACCGGCTCGGCGATGATGCCGATGTCCACGCCTTTATACGCAAAATAACTGCCGACAGCTTGCAGATTGAGTAATCGGCAGAGTTCGGCGTTGTTGCCCAGGCTTGGGTGGGCGTCCAAGGCCAGGTGCGCGGCGTAGAGGTTGAGATCGCTTTCGATGAAGCGCCGCACCTTGCGGCCCCAGGCTCCGCTGATCGGTCGCGGCCCGCCCCAGAAAACGCCGTGGTGGACGAACAGCATATCCGCCCCCGCCGCCAGCGCCCCATCGATGGCCGCGTGCGCGGCATCGACGCTGACGGCCAGTTTGTGCACCTCCTCCCGGCCTTCGATCTGCAAGCCCTGGGGGCCGTAGTCGGGGACGAGGGGGATGCGGAGGAGGTCGTCGAGGCAGTGGACGAGGGCGGTGCGGTTCATGGGTGGGGTGGGAGTTTGGAAGTTGGGCGGTTTGATGGTTGGTTGGCGGTTGGCATTGCCGTCGTCCATCGTCCGGTTGGGAATCTTGCTCACGACATGCTATAGTGCGGGGCATCATCGTCCCGCCATTGTAACAGAGCGCCCCCGAGGAGCAAGCCTGAGATGGATGGCAACACAGCCCTTGCCAGCATCGAATGCGCCGAGTTGAAAAAGACTTTGGCCGTCGCCACCCGCGTTCTCAACCATCTGGAGCGGCAAAAAGTGGAATTGGGTGCATTCGCGCCGCCGCACGTACTCATCGAATTGGAGGAAAAACGGGATGAGATTCGGCGTTTTAAGATTCGGTAGTCTCCCTGTACAGTGTTGTTATTCGTTTTTGCCACGAATGGCACGAATTCACACGAATAAAAGACTTCAATTCGTGCCAATTGGTGAAATTTGTGGCTGATTTTCTAATCGGAAATAGAT
>JAGFJG010000171.1 GCA_024102915.1 Caldilineales bacterium | reverse complement strand
GTATCTATTTCCGATTAGAAAATCAGCCACAAATTTCACCAATTGGCACGAATTGAAGTCTTTTATTCGTGTGAATTCGTGCCATTCGTGGCAAAAACGAATAACAACACTGTACAGGGAGACTACCAAATCTGTGGAATCTGCGAAATCTGTGGTTGATCCATTTGCTAGGCGCTGACCGTATTTCCACCGGAGGTTGCTGACATGGAACTCGCCACCCTCATTCGCTATGCCCGTGGCGACAAGCCCGTCGATCTGTTGTTGAAAAATGCCAGGGTGATCAACGTTCATACCGGCGAGGTCATACCCACGCATGTCGCCGTCCAGCATTCCAGGATTATCGGGCTGGGCGATTACGAAGCTGTCACCGAAATCGATCTGGAAAACGCTTATCTCGCGCCCGGTTTTATCGACGCCCATGTGCACATCGAAAGCGCCATGGTCCCGCCCAGCGAATTCGCCCGCGCCGTGGTGCCGCGCGGGGCGACCACCGTCATCACCGACCCGCATGAGATTGCCAACGTCCTCGGCTTAGACGGCATTCGTTTCATGTTCGACAGCGCCAAGTACGGCCCGCTGAGCATGTATGTCATGGCTTCTTCATGCGTGCCTGCCACCAACATGGAGACAAACGGCGCGGTGCTGCAATGGTACGATCTGACATCCCTGCAAAACGATCCCTGGGTTTTGGGCCTGGCCGAGGTGATGAACTTCCCCGGCGTGGTGCATGGCGATCCCCTGGTTCTGGATAAATTGCGAACCTTCAGTGGGTCGGTGATCGACGGTCACTGCCCCGGCCTGTCCGGTAAAGCGCTCAACGCCTATATCGCCTCCGGCATTATGTCGGATCATGAATGCACCACGGTTGAGGAAGCTCGCGAGAAACTACGGCGCGGCATGATGATCTTCATCCGCGAGGCGACGAACGCCCGCAATCTCAAAACGCTGCTGCCCCTGATCACGCCCGAAAACCATCACCGCATCTGTTTCTGCACGGATGATCGCCAGCCCGCCGACCTGCTCGACGAAGGCCACATCGACTTCATGGTGCGCACGGCGATTGCCGAGGGTCTCGATCCCATCATCGCCATGCGCATGGCGACCTGGAATCCGGCCCATTACTTTCGCCTTTATGATCGGGGCGCGGTCGATCCGGGCCGCCGCGCCGATCTGATCGTATTCGACGATCTGCAAGCGCCGGTTCCACGGCTTGTCTTTCGCGGCGGTCAGCTTGTCGCCCGTGATGGGGAGATGGCTGTTTCGCCGCCCGACCTGCCCGACCGCAGCCTGCGCCACAGCATCAATGTGCGTTGGGATCGGGTTGATCTCGCCATCCCCGCCGCCGGTCATTCCATCCGCGTGATCGGGGCTATTCCCGATCAGTTGGTGACAACCCAACTGGTGGAGGAGGCCCTGCTGGTCGATGGACAGGCTGTGGCCGACCCGGCGCGCGACATCCTGAAAATGGCAGTGATCGAGCGGCACATGGCCTCCGGCGCAGTCGGCAAAGCCTTTGTCCGGGGGATCGGTTTGAAGCGCGGGGCAATCGCCTCGTCAGTCGCCCATGATCACCACAACATCGTCGTCATCGGTGCAGATGATGCCTCGATGATGGCGGCGGCAAGGCGGGTTGGAAATCTGGGCGGGGGCATGGTGGTGGCGGACGGCGCGCACATCCTGGCCGAAGTGCCGCTGCCGCTGGCCGGTCTGATGAGCAAGGAGCCGATCATCGTTGTGCGAGATCAGGTGGACAACGCCATCCGCGCCGCCCGCGACCTGGGCTCGTCCCTGCATGATCCGTTTATGGCGATGAGCTTTCTCGCCCTGGAAGTGATCCCCAGCCTGAAACTCACCGATCAGGGGCTGGTTGACGTAGATCGATTTGAGATTGTGCCGCTTTGGGCTGAGCAACCGGCGTAAGATCGAACTGCATCAAGGGCAGCACGCGTACAAGATCTTCGTACATTGACAGGCGCTCGCCCACACGCATTGCGCCCATGTGCCGGTAAAACCCCTCAGCGTTGGGGTCCGATTCGACCACGAGGACTTGCCCGCCTATTTCTCTGGCCCGCGCCGCTGCGTGATCGAACAGCGCTTTCCCCAGCCCCAGTCCCAAATACTCCGGCGACACCCAAAGATGTTCTAGCTCGACCTGTATGCCTGGCTCGCCCAACGCATAAAACCCGGCTATTTCGCCAGCCTCCACAACCGCCCAGATTTCGTGCGCGGCCACATAACCTTCCGTGATCGTCAGCGCCGGTCGCCAGAATTCGATCCAGCGTTCGGGATAGCGCCAGTGTCGTTTGGAGGTAAATGCGATCGAGGTCAGCGCGGGCGCGTCGGTTGGTTCGGCGCGCCTGATCACTTGAATCATTGGAGTCACTTTTGGACTAAGGTGCGACGCACTTCGAAGTGCGTCGCACCTTGGCGATTGCTATTTGGCGTACTCGATTGCCCGTGTCTCGCGAATCACTGTCACCTTGATCTGCCCAGGATATTGCAGATTGTCCTCGATTCGCTGCGCGATGTCCCGCGAAAGGTTGATGCAGGTCAGGTCATCGACTGCATCCGGCTGCACCAGAATCCGTACCTCGCGGCCCGCCTGAATGGCGAATGCCTGATCCACACCGTCGAAACCGGTGGCGATGTCCTCCAGGGCGGTGAGGCGTTTAACATAATTTTCCAGAGATTCGCGGCGAGCGCCAGGCCGTGCGCCGGAGATCGCATCGGCGGTGGCGACCAGAATCGCCTCCAAAGATTGCGGCTCCTGCTCGCCATGATGCGAGGCGATGATGTTCACGACCTTTTCCGGCACCCCATATCGTTGAGCGATCTCAGCGCCGACCAGGGCATGCGGGCCTTCCACCTCGTGGCTGACGGCCTTGCCCAGGTCGTGCAGCAAGCCGCCCATCTTCGCCGCCCGCACATCGCCATGCAGTTCGGCGGCCAGCAGCCCGGCCAGGTGGCTGGTCTCGATGGCGTGATAGTATTGATTCTGACCATAGCTTGTGCGGTACTTCAATCGGCCCACCAGCTTGAGGATTTCGGGATGCAATCCCTGGAACCCGGTCTGGTAGGCCGCCTCTTCGCCCGCCTCACGGATGCTGCGCTCCACCTCTTCCTGCGCCTTCTCGACTTCCTTCTCGATGCGGGCGGGGTGGATGCGGCCATCGCTGACCAGCTTGCTGAGGGCGATGCGGGCGACCTCGCGCCGTACCGGGTCGTGGCTGGAGATGATGATCGCTTCCGGGGTGTCGTCCACGACCAAGTCCACACCGGTCACGCTTTCGATGGCGCGGATATTGCGACCCTGGCGGCCGATGATGCGGCCTTTCATCTCGTCGGCAGGCAACGGCACCGAAGTGATCGTGCTCTCGGCCACGATGTCGGATGCCAGCCGCTCCATGGCCAGCACCACCACTTCACGCGCTTTGCGATCAGCCGTCTGCGAGAGTTCCACCTCGACCTGACGGATCACACGCGCCATGTCGGAGCGAGCAGTCGCCTCGGTGCGGCGCAGCAATTCCTCGCGGGCGTCTTCCGTGGTCATGGCGGCCACCTTTTCGAGCATAGCCTGATAATTCGCTTCGGCTTTTTCCAATTCGGCGAATCGCACGTCGATATGGCTCTGGCGCTGATTGAGTTTCCGCTCGCGCTGCTCCAAGTTTTCCGAGCGGGTCTCCAGTTGATCGAGTCGGCGCTGGGCGCGTTCTTCCAGGCGACTCAGTTCGCGGCGACGGCGGTTGGATTCGTTTTCGGCTTCGTCACGGATCTGGAGGGCAGTGTCTTTGGCTTCCAGTTCGATCTGAAAGCCCTTCTCTTTCGCCTCTGTGAGAATATTTTCAGCCTGTTTTTCGGCTGAATCGATCTTCTCTGCATCCGTGCGCTGCTTATACCTAAAGCCAACCGCGACGCCAATTCCCAGGCCGATAAGGCCCAGTACAATGGCTAACACGTATTCCATATTGATGCTTCCTTAGCAGGGATAGTGGGGAGGTTCGGTCCCGGCATGGGGGCCAGACCGGGCTGGCGTTTCCCAAAATCAAGCCGGGTTCGATGGGTAATGATCATTTCGTAAAATTCAAATATCGTCTGATAGATCAGCCTGGAAATCTTCCTGCAACTCTTGCCAGGTCTGTTCCGTGGCTGCGCGGGCATCGGCATAATTGAAGCCACGGCGCTGCAGGAATCCAAGCATTTTTTTGTCGAAGTCATCTTTGGGCAGATTGCGCCAACGTTCCGCACGTTGCCGGGCTGCACTCACCGCCTGTGAATCGGCGTCGATATCGGCCAGCACGGCTTCAATCAATTCCGGGGCGATGCCTTTTTGGCGCAATTCGTAGCGCAAAGCCTGATGTCCGCGAGGGCTGAAACGCGTGCGATTGTCAATCCACCAGTTGGCGAAGGCCCGATCATCGAGATAACCGAGGCGATTCAACTGTGCAATCGCTCGTTCGCAGACTTGCGGAGAGTGGCCGCGTTGCCGGAGGTTCGTTGCGATCTCGGATTCGGACCGAGGGCGGGTGGTGAGTAGCCGCACAGCCTGTTCGACGGCCAATGAGACTTCCGCCAGCAATCGCAATCGCTCGATCTCGCGGTCGTCTAAAGTCTGGCCGACGCGCAACTGGGCTGCCTCGATATCGGGCAAGCCAAAGGCGAATTCGTCGTCCAGATAGACGCTGACGCGCTGCTGATTTTTCTTTTGGTAAGCGAGCCGGGTGATGGTGCCAGGCAAAGGAGCGCTCCAAATTGCCGGACGCCACAGGGCCGGGCTTGTAGCGTCCTCGATTACAGGCGATCAAATGAGCATGCAGATGCGCCTGTAAGTTGCCGAAATCTCAATCACAGAGGTTTCGGTCTGTGAGTAATGGACGGTTCGAGCGCAACAAGTCATTGCGCCTGAACATTGTCGCTACTGTGGTTTGAACGATCCGCCGGTTATGCCGGTTCGGGCAGCGTGCGCTGCGGCAGACCGCTCATCGCCCGAATGTGATTCTCGATCACATCGAGGACTCTTGGATTTTCGTTGAGGAAACTCTTGGCGTTTTCGCGCCCCTGGCCCAGACGCTCCCCTTCATAGTTATAGAAGGATCCCCGCTTTTCGATCACGTCGGAATCTACGCCCATATCCAGCACCTCGCCTGCACGCGAGATGCCCTCATTGAACATAATGTCGAACTCCGCCACTTTGAATGGCGGGGCGACCTTGTTTTTCTTGACGGTGACACGCACTCGATTACCAACCGCTTCGCTGCCCGTTTTCAACGATTGAATTCGTCTCACGTCCAGGCGCACGGATGCGTAGAACTTCAGGGCCATGCCGCCGGACGTCGTTTCGGGATTGCCGAACATGACGCCGATCTTCTGCCGCAACTGGTTGGTGAAAATCATAACGGTGTTGGTTTGTTTGATGGCGCCGCTGAGCTTGCGCAAAGCCTGGCTCATGAGCCGCGCCTGCAAACCGACATGGCTGTCGCCCATCTCGCCTTCGATCTCGGCGCGAGGAACCAGGGCCGCCACCGAGTCGATGACGACGACATCCATAGCGCCGGAACGGACGAGCGCTTCGGCGATTTCCAACGCCTGTTCGCCGGTATCGGGTTGGGATACGTAGAGATTGTTGACATCGACGCCGATCTTCTCAGCGTACGAGGGGTCGAGAGCGTGTTCGACGTCGATGAATGCGCAAATTCCGCCGAGCTTTTGGGCTTCGGCGATGCCGTGCAGGCAGAGTGTGGTCTTTCCAGAGGATTCGGGGCCGTAGATTTCGATAACGCGACCGCGAGGTAAGCCGCCGACTCCCAGAGCCAGATCAAGGGCCAGGGAGCCGCTGGGGATTGCTTCCACTTTGAGGGCGGATGCTTCGCCCAGCCGCATGATTGTTCCCTCACCAAAACGCTTGTTGAGGTTGTTAATTGCAGAGTCTATTGCTTGCGTGCGGCCGTCTGCTGCCATTGAGTTTCCTTAAAGCTTGTTAATTATCATTAAAGTATGCGCAAGTATAGCGCAACGCCGACATCAGGGCAATTGAACTTTGCACCCAATAGATGGCAGGGCCAGCATTAATCTAACGTCACTTTGGAACCGCGACTTTTGATCAACCGTTGACGATGGGCTGACAAAACGAGTTCAATCGTCTATCGTCGTGAAATAAACTGCGTGTTTCGTTGCAACTTCAGATTAGAATAGGGTGTAAATAAATGGGCCGACGGCGGTCGTCTGCCCCAGCAGGCTGATCAGAATGACGAGAAACAGGATCACGAACATGGGGATCATCCAATAAAGTTTTTGATCCCACAGGAAACTGAAGAACTCGCCGATAATGCCGAGTCGGCGCATGATTCGCATTGGAGAAACTCCTGATTCGGAATAGGTTACAGTTCGGGGTCAGTCGGCTTTACGGACCAGGAAGTTGCCCATGGCAAGGAGGTCGATGCCGCTGTTGCTAAATGTATTATAGGCGTTGGCCGGGGTATTGACGATTGGTTCACCGCGCAGATTGAAGCTGGTGTTCAGGACGACAGGCACGCCTGTGGCCTGGCCGAATTGTTCCACGATGCCGTAATAGCGCGGGTTCCACTCCCGGCGGATGGTCTGCAAACGTCCTGTGCCGCCCACATGGGTGGTGGCGGGGATCACGTCCCATTTGTCTTTTTGCACAGGGGCGACCATCAGCATGAATCGAGGCATGTATTCTTTTGCCGGATTCTGCAATTCAAAATAGTCGGACGCCGCCTCTTCCAACACAACGGGAGCGAAGGGGCGGAAGGGCTCGCGGAATTTGATTTTCGTGTTGACGATTTCTTTCATGTCATGGCGGCGCGGGTCGGCCAGGATCGAGCGATTGCCCAGCGCTCGCGGCCCCCATTCGCCGCGCCCCTGATACAGGCTGACGACGTTCCCGGCCAGCATCGTGTCCACCACCTGCCCGATCAGACGACTTTCGTCCTCGACAAATTCGTAGGCAATGCCGGCTGTATCAAGAAAGGATCGAATCTGATCGTTGTCGAATCCCTCACCCCAATAGGCGTGTTCCATGACGAACCTGCGCGGTTGCTTGAGCAGGACATGATGCACATAGAGGGCCGCCCCCAATGCGCCGCCGCTATCCCCGGCCGCTGGCTGCACGTAAACGCTCTCGAATGGACCCTCGCGTAGAATGCGGCCGTTGGCGACTGAATTCAACGCCACGCCGCCCGCCATACAGAGGTTCTTGCTGCCGGTCAATTCGTGGGCATGTCGGGCCAGGTTCAGCATCGTCTCTTCGGTCACGACCTGAATGCTGGCGGCGATGTCGGCATAATGCTGATTGGTGCGCGCTTTCTCTTCGTCCCAATTCGGCAGGTCGCGTTCGGGATTGGTGGTGTAAGTGTAGAATTCGGATTCAGAAACGCGGGGAGGGCCGAATAGCTGCACGAATTTGTCGCTGAAGGTGCGTTCCGCTGAATGCTGAAATTCAAAGTAATCCATGTCGAGATGGAACGAGCCATCCCCATTCAGGCGGATGGTTTTCTCGACTTTATCGACATAACGCGGCTCGCCATAAGGCGCCATGCCCATGACCTTGTATTCGCCGTTGTTTACCCGAAAACCGAGGAAAGCGGTGAAGGCCGAGTATAGCAAACCGAGAGAATGCGGAAAACGCAATTCCTCCAGAAGTTCGATATGATTTTCGCCCTGCCCATTCCAGGCTGCCGTCGCTTTGCCCACTGTTGTCGTCGTCCACTCCCCCACGCCATCGATGGTGATGACGGCGGCATCTTCGTAAGGTGAAGCGAAGAACGCGCTGGCCGCGTGCGAGAGGTGATGTTCGACGAAAAGAAATCTATCCCGCGGTACCTCGTGCAGCGTCTCTTGCAAGATGGCCTTGATCCACAGCTTTTCATTCATCCATGTGATCAGCGCCTCGCGGAAGACCAGCCACGATTTGGGGAATGTGGCGAAGCCGCTGCGCAAAATCCGGTCGAACTTGAGCAATGGCTTCTCATAGAAGACGACATAGTCCAGATCAGCCGCCTGAATGCCAGCCTGGCGCAGGCAATAATCGATGGCGAGGTGCGGGAAGCCGGAGTCGTGCTTGATGCGGCTGAATCGCTCTTCGTCCGCGGCGGCGATGAGTTCGCCGTCGCGCAGGAGCGCGGCAGCCGAATCATGGTAAAAACAGGAGACGCCAAGTATGTACATGGTAAACGGGGATCAATAAAGAAGTAGTAATTTAGTTTTCGGTGGCAGAATCTTGCTGATCACTGCCGACTGTGCTAGCCCTGGCGATGTGCGGTATCCAGATCGAGGTCGCGGGTGCGTCTGGACAGCCAGGCAGTGTCAGTTCGATCGTGTGCTGGTTTGATCTTCAGCGGATCGGAGAAAAGGCGGCTGAGCAGGCCGAATGGCAGCAGCGCCGTGAAATAGACCAGGGTGATCAAGGCGCGCGCCTGGAAGCTGCCGATAAAGCGGGCCTGGTAGACCCAATTCTGCCAGATCTGGCGTAATGCTTTCATCGAGTGGAAGTGTGTCGGAACGTTTTCATGCCAGACATGAAAGAAACGAGCGCAAGCGGCTCGTTTGCTGGTTGGAAATCGCCAAATGCTGTGGACGAATGTCCATCATTGGGGCAAAGATGATACGGTAGAGACTTCACCTTTGTCAAAGCAGTACGGCCTGGAAAGGGCGGAGGATCATGATGTTGGTGCGTCCATACGCCTGGGCGGGACAGTGCGGCCGGTAAGGTCGTGAAACCATCATCGTAATCATAGACGTACGGAGATATTTGACAGCAATTTCCGGGAATGGTGGAATAGGCTGTGCCGGCGATGTTGCCGGAGATCAACTTGATGCCATAAGGAGATTACCAGGGAATGTCGATCATTGGTGAAACTGTAACAACAAAAAGCGCTCATTTGATTGAGCTGGAAAAGAAGTGGGGCGCCCAAAACTATAAACCCTTGGATGTGGTTTTAACCCGCGGTGAAGGCGTGTGGGTCGAAGATGTGGAAGGCAACCGTTATCTGGACTGTCTCAGCGCGTATTCGGCTGTGAGTCAGGGACATTGCCATCCCCGGATTCTGGCGGCCATGCAGGCGCAGGCCGGACGAATCACGCTTACATCCAGGGCGTTTTACAACGATCAGCTAGGCCCATTCGTGCAGGAACTGTGCGAATTTGGCGGCTACGAGAAAGCGTTACCCATGAATTCGGGCGCTGAAGCCGTGGAGACGGCGATCAAGGCGGCGCGCAAGTGGGCGTACACCGTGAAGGGCGTGCCCGACGATCAGGCCGAGATCATCGTCTGCGCGGGCAATTTTCATGGCCGCACCACCACCATCGTCGGATTCTCTTCCGAGGAACAATACCGGTCGGGATTCGGCCCTTTCACCCCAGGCTTCAAACTGATCCCATACGGTGATATGGAAGCGCTGGCAGCCGCCATCACGCCGAACACCGCCGCATTTCTGGTGGAGCCAATCCAGGGCGAGGGCGGCGTCGTAACACCCCCGCCTGGATTCCTGACCGAAGCGGCGGAGCTATGTCGTCGCCAGAATGTGCTCTTCATCGCCGATGAAATCCAGACCGGGCTGGGTCGCACCGGCGCTCGTTTCGCCTGCGACCATGAAGACGTCCGGCCCGATATCATTATTCTGGGCAAGGCGCTTTCGGGCGGATTCTATCCGGTTTCGGCCATCCTCGCCGATGCCGAGATCATGGATGTTTTCCTGCCCGGCGATCATGGCTCGACCTTTGGCGGCAATCCATTGGGAGCGGTGATCGCGCGGGAAGCCCTGGCCGTTTTGCGAGACGAAGACCTGATCGGCAACGCCGCCCGCATGGGCGAGTACTTCATCGACCGTCTATCCGACATGGCCAGCCCTCATGTGCACGAAGTGAGGGGGAAAGGATTGCTGATCGGCGTGGATCTGCTGCCCGAAGCGGGGGCCGCCAGGGATTATTGCGAACGCCTTCGCCAGTTGGGCATCCTGGCCAAAGACACGCACAAGACTGTGATCCGCTTCGCCCCGCCCCTGGTCATCACCCGCCCGGATATCGATTGGGCGATGGAGCGAATCGCCTACGTGCTGGCCTGAGGTCGCTGCTACCGAATCTCTAATATTACGCCAACGGCGCGCTAATCCTTGTGGCGCATGCTAATGGGTGCAATCTGTAAAGCCGCAGAGGGCGATTCGTCGTTTCATGGAATCAAGCGCCGGTTCCAAGCAGGACTGGCGCAGGCACTTTGACGGATTCGCCGCTGTTGGCTATTATTGATTGTTGGAAATCGCTAGCTTACATCGCGAGTATGCATCATGCCTGTTTACGAATATATTTGCGACACCTGTGATGATGAATTTGAAGTGCGCCGTTCCTTTACGGAAACGGGCGTACCCGCGTGCCCTCAGTGCAATGGCTCTGGCAAGGTACGTCGCAAGTTCACCGCCCCGGTCATCGTCTTCAAGGGATCCGGGTTCTATGTCAATGACTCGAAAGGCAAGAGCAGCACAGCAGCGCCCGCCGCCAAATCGGAGAGCGAGTCGGCGCCTGCTGCTGAGGCGAAGGATCCGGCTAAGGCGGAGAAAAGCGAACCCAAAGCTGAGAAGGCCGAAAAGAAGGAATCGGTCAGCAGCGCCAAGAGCGATTAGTTTCAGCCAGTTGCATCGGGCGGGACTGGTTCGAATAAGTAGAAAACGCGCTGCGGATCGGAGTTCTCAACTGATTCTGGAATGCGGTGCAGGGCGGTGACGGCGAAGCTGGCGGGGAATGCCGCCTGACACATCTGACGGAAATACAAGCGCCACGCCTTGGCTAATTCCAGATCGTGGCGTTTGATCGTCTGGAATCGGGCGGGGATTTCGACCAGGAAGGGGGCTGCGGGCAGCGGCAACAGTACTTCAGGCGGACGGGGCAAATCATCTTGCCAGTCTGCCGCCAGGATTTGGGCGGCTGGCCGGGCCAGTTCGTCCGGCGGGGATTGCGCCAGTCTCGTCCGGACTCGCTCTGTGCCAGGCCAGAGTTCCACCTCAAAACGGTCGCTTGCCAGCCCCAGATTCAAACCATCTTTCATCGCCCCGTAAAAATTGACCAGGTATGTGCGGACAATGCCGCCCAGCAAATTCAGGTTGAAATGGCCGTTGCGCGCTTCCAGGGGATCGAATGTCCAGGTGATTAGATCAATCCCCTGCGCTGCCACCTCTTTCGCCTGGGCGATTTTCAGGGCCAGACCCACCCCTTTCCCCTGATAGGCGGGTATCACTGCCGCCATGTGGCTGTGGTGTACCAGGCGGCCATCCGCCCTGCGGCCCAGGAACCCGAACACAAACCCGACCATTTCCTGGTTATCCCAGGCTGCCAGAATCAACCCGCCCTTGTGAACCGACGCTCGCAGCAAGTGCACCGGCACGATCTCGGTCTCGCTCATCGTCCACACCTGTCGCTGCACGGCTTCGCATTGTTCGAAGTCGGCGACATCGCTGATCGGTTCGATCCGAAGTCTGTCGATCATGAGCGCAAGAAATCCTCGACGGCTGTCACGAATTCGTCGGGCTGGTCGTAAGGCAGGGCATGCCCGGCGTCGGCTACGATCTGCATCCGGGCATTGGGGATGCCGGATGCCAGTTGGTCGGCGCAGCGGCGGGGCACGGTGGCATCCCGGTCGCCAACCAGGATTAGGGTCGGGCTAGAAATGGCGGATAGCCGCGAACGCAGGTCGAAGCGGGCAATGCTGATCATGCAGCGGCGCATACTGCCCAGATCATTGCAGCGGAAGCGCTCGTAAACGAATGTTTGGAATGCGGGGTCTGCAAAAAGGCTGGACGCGACGAGTTCGGCCAATGAATCCATGTCGCCCAGGGCTGCCCCAACCCGGCGAAGACGCTGTTTCCACATGCCAGCGCCGTTGCTTTGCAGCCGGGCGAATGTGTTGACCAGGACGAGTCGTCTAACACGGCGCGGTTCGGTGCACGCCATTTGCAGGGCGACGCAACCGCCCAGGGACAGCCCGATGACGTCGGCGCTGGCGAGGTCGAGAT
Source organism: Caldilineales bacterium (assembly GCA_024102915.1). Taxonomy (GTDB): domain Bacteria; phylum Chloroflexota; class Anaerolineae; order J102; family J102; genus JAGFJG01. The sequence continues at coordinate 2,479 of JAGFJG010000171.1, read as the reverse complement.
GGTCGAGTAACCCGACGATATCGCGGGTCATGCAGTTAATGCTGAAGTCGCGGCTGAGCGGCAGGCTGCTCTGCCCATGCCCGCGCAGGTCGGGCAAGACGAGTCGGTGGTGCGGGGCCAGAGCCGGGGTGATGGGAAACCAGTCGCTACCGCAAGACCCAAGCCCGTGCAGAAGCAAAACTGGCGGCCCCTCCCCCAGGTCGTGATAGTGAATCCGCACGTCATCGCCGTGTAAGTGATGCGAAGGCAGCGCTAACAGCGAAAGCTCTGACCCGATGGTCGGCATGGTGAATGACGGATTTTCTACAGTCGCGCCAGTTCGACGACCAGCACATCCAGCGCCAGATTGGCTTCCATGCGTCCGGTCTTGATCGCCAGGTCGGTATCGAGCAAGCGGTCATAGATACTGGTCAATTGGTCGGGCGAATATTGCCGCGCCTGGGTCATCGCCTTGCCGGTGGGGAAGGGATGTTGACGAATCGCTTTGGCGATTTCATCCTGTTGCAGGCCCTCGCCCGCCAGTTCTTTGACCTGAAGCAGAATGCGGTACTGGCGCACGATCATCGTCAGCAGGTAAAGTGGATGCGCGCCGGCGTTCCGCAATTGCGCCATCAGATGAAATGCCTGCTGGGTGCGGCGGTTGCCCAGGGCGTCAACCAGGTCGAAGATATGCGCTTCCTGGGCGTAGGGAACCAGCAGCCGCACATCCTCCTGGGTGATCGCACGTCGCCCGGCATAGATCGCCAGTTTTTCCAATTCACTGTCGATCAATCGCAAGTCGGGGCCGATGAAATTCGCCAGATCATTGGCGACGCCGCGACCGAGTTTTGCGTTCCTGCGACTGGCTCGGTGCTCCACCCAGGCTGCTAACTCGCCCCGCTTGTTTGCTGGCGCCTCGAAGAGAATCACCTCGCCGCTCATCCCTTTGACCGCGGTCAGAACAGCATCTTTCGCCCCCAGCTTTTGACTTTCGAGCAACACCAGAAGGGTCGAGTCGGGCATGAAGGGCAAATAATCGATCAGCCACTGATATGCATTTTCACTTTTGGCGCTGCGACTCTTTGAACCCGATGTCAACAACCCATCGACAATGACCAGCCTGTATTCACCCAAAAATGGCGGCACATCGCAATGATGCCGTAGGTCCGCCTCGGTGAGATTGCGACCATCTAGCGAGGTGACGTTGAGATCGACGAGCGACGGATCGGCGCTAACGCCCGCACGCAGCGCCGCCAAACGCTCGCTCTTCTCGAACTCTTCCTCCCCGTGCAGAACATAAATCATCGCTTGCGTCTGCTAGAGGGGATGATACTGGAGCTGCACCCAGTGGAGGATTCGTGATCGAACCTGCCTCCGTTCGACGCTCAGCACATCGACATCGCCAATATCAGCGCAAGTCGTCACGCGCTGCTGCAAATTCGTGCCCAGAATCTGAGCGATGAATACCGCCACGGTCGCCCCCAAAATGCCCGTGGGAATGCGTTCGAGTAGATGGCGCTTCTTACCTGCGGTCGTCAACATGGTCGTCAGGGTGACGAGAACCGCCGTCGTTACCATGTTGGTGCCGCAGTTAGGATGAATGGCGAGATGGTCTTCGCCGCTGTGCAGACGCCGAATCGCCTCGTTCACCGCTTCGCCTATGGCTTCGGTGGGCAGATTGCCATAGATGAAAAACCCGGCGCTGTTCGATCTCCCCGCCATGCTGGTATTCGGCTCCATGCGACTGAGGATATGGATCGTGGCATGCTCGAGGGCATGATTACGCCGGGTGTTTGAAATGAGGGGAATGTCGAAAATACCCATAATGAAGGGCGCAAAGGCGCTGTATAACAACTCTTGAAATTGGCAGTCAAGTCATTATTCTACCACAGCAAACAACCTCCGCCAGAGCGAAGACGACCCGACTCACACCGCAACGCCGTCGTCTATGCGCTGTTCACACCATTACAAGAAATAGCAATCCGAAAAAGCGCCGAAAACGACAGGGCCGTCGTTCAAAAGTTACGACGTCCCGCAATGCTGTCAGGTTGTGAATAGAGAACGAGGCTCACGGAGTCATTCGCATAGCCCAGCCTTCTAGCGTGAGTCCCAGGCGCAAGCTCAACGGTGAGCGCATCATCTGCCAGCGCCGATGCCGTCGATCATGCCGCAACAGAAATGTGCGACCTGCAGCCCGCACGCGATAGGTGCGCGGACCATGCGTTTCCTGCTGACCGCTGCGCCAGATGCGCTCGACCATCTCGACCCGAAAACTGCGTCCTCGCCACAAAAATTGTTCCGGCGCACCTGAAGAATCGAAGAATACGGAAACAGTGTCACTGATTTGCTGATTCATTGCATAACTCCTGATAATCGGTAGTCTCCCTGTACAGTGTTGTTATTCGTTTTTGCCACGAATGGCACGAATTCACACGAATAAAAGACTTCAATTCGTGCCAATTGGTGAAATTTGTGGCTGATTTTCTAATCGGAAATAGAT
>JAGFJG010000170.1 GCA_024102915.1 Caldilineales bacterium | reverse complement strand
ATCTATTTCCGATTAGAAAATCAGCCACAAATTTCACCAATTGGCACGAATTGAAGTCTTTTATTCGTGTGAATTCGTGCCATTCGTGGCAAAAACGAATAACAACACTGTACAGGGAGACTACCTATTTTTCTGGAGGACGAAAATGAAACGTTTCGCCTTGGCTGCACTTGCGCTTTCGTTTGTTATACTGCTGGCTGCATGCGGCGGCGCACCTGTCGAACCAGTGCGCTATACAATCGACATGACAGAATATGCTTTCAACCCGAACACGCTTGAATTCAAAGTGGGTCAAGATATCGAGATTACCCTCACAAACAGCGGCCAGTTGGCGCACGAGATTATGTTTGGCCGCGATGTAATGAAGATGAACAATCGCCCCGCCGGATTTCAGACCGATCTATTCGCTGCCGGCGGCGTAGAGCCGGAGGTCGTCATGATGGAATCGCATGACGAATCGGGCATGGATAATCATGGCGAAGAAGATGAGATGCAGCACGAAGGGTTTATGGTTTTATTACCCAAAGGCGAAAGCCAGGCCACGATGAAATTCAAGGTCACACCGCAAATGGCGGGCGAGTGGGAGATGGGTTGTTTCGAGCAGGATGGCGTCCATTATGACGCTGGTATGAAGGGCGTCGTCACCATCTCACGCTAATCCCATGTTGTTACGAATTAACCTGTCTCGTATCTTCCTGATCTCTGCCGTCATCTTTTCGGCTCTCTGGCTGTTGAGCGGTTGTGGAGGCGGCGGTGACAAAGCCGCCCCCACGCCTGCTGGTCAGCCGCTGGGGAAAAGCACCCTGCTCTTTTTCTGGAGCTTCCCCTGACCCGCTTGAGACGAAATGAAGCCCATCGTGGATGGGCTGGAATCGGACTACGGCGACCGCATCGTCTTCGAGCGCTTGAATGTGGATGAGCCGGATGGGCGCGTGGCGGCTCAGACCTATCGTGTGCGCGGTCATCCTACCATCGTCATCGTCGATAGCAAGGGCGATGTCGTGTGGAATCGGGTCGGGGTGATCCCGACTGCCGACCTGATGGCAGCCATTGAAAATGCCATGGGGCCATAGGCTGCGTAGAAGTCATGAACGGCACGAAGCCCGCCAGTCTACTCATCATCCTAGTGGCATTGCTGGCCGCAATGACAGTGTCCGGCTGCGAGCCCAAACTGCGCGGCACGTCCATCGCTGAGATGGATCGGGCGGAAGCGGCCTGGGAGGCGAATCCCGTGCTCAGCTATCGCATCGTGGTGGAGGTGAACCGGCCAGACGAGTTGCGCCGCAACGAACTCACGGTCGAGAATGGCGTGGTGACAAGCGCCGTCATGTTGCTGTGGGACAGGGGCCAACGCGAGTGGCGGGAACCGTTTCCGTTGGACGAAACCCAGGCTTTCCCGTGGACCGTGCCGGGGCTGTTCGACACCGTGCGCGGGGCGATTGAACACAGCGGCCGTACCGTGATCCGCGTCGAGATGGGCGGTGAACCGCCATTCCCCAGGCAGATCCAGTTCGGGCCGGTGTGGGAGGATATGCAAATGGTGGAGGGGACGGAAAGCGAGATCAGGGTCAGGGCCTTCGAGCCGTTTTGAAACGGACGACCAAGAAGCGCAGGCTTCACAGAATCGTCATATTGTCTTTAAACCAGCGTCATGGAGTTCACCTATAGTCAGATAAAGTACCCAAACAAGGAGGCTGCCGTCTGGCAATAAACCACTGAAATGAGTCGAAAACATAAGATAAAACCCGGTCAACAACCCGCGGCTGAGAACACGGGAATGAAAAAATGGCTGGGACTGGTTCTGATTCTCGCAGGCGCTGCACTGCTGGCAATCATCGCCTATCTGATTATCGAACCGAGCCGGCCCGACAACGCGGTAAGCGCCCAGGGCCCACGACTGGAAGTCGATCAGACCACGGTCGATTACGGTCAGGTGAAATTCAACACGCCCATCGAATCCGTTTTCACCTTGCGCAATGTGGGCGATGCGCCGCTAAAAATCGAGCAGACGCCGGAAGTCGAACTCGTGGAGGGTTGCTGACCGCCCCCCGCCGTCGTCAGTTCGACGACCATCAAGCCCGGTGATAGCGCTACTCTTTCACTTAGATTCTCGATGCATGCCGGTATGGATGGCCCGCACGAATTCCGTGTGCACGTGAAGACCAACGATCCCGCCCAGCCAGAGACGCAATTGACCGTTCTTTCCGACTGGGTGCCATAATTCTCTTCATACCCCCACACGCAAAACAGCGCTTATCATCCTCGGTAAGCGCTGTTTTGTTGTGCCGACACAGGTAATTCGAGGGCGAACGCGCTTCCCTTCCCCATCCCTTCACTCTCCGCCCAAATGCGGCCGCCGTGCGCTTCGACCAGCTGTTTTGCGATGGCGAGGCCCAGGCCCGTACCGCCGCTGGCCCGCGTCCGCGATTTATCGGTCCGGTAAAAGCGCTCGAACAGGTTTGACAGGTCCTCCGTCGGGATGCCCTCGCCCGTATCGCTCACGGCTACCTGTACCCAACCGCCCAACTGATCACTGCTCACTGAACATTGAACACTGATTGTTCCTCCACCCGGCGTATGCCGCAGGGCGTTTGCCAGCAGATTGACCAGCACTTGCGTTAACCTTTGCTCATCGCCCGAGATAGTTGGAAGGTTGGGTTCGATCTCGATCGTCAGGGTCACGTCTTTCTCACTCGCCTGTCCCTTGAAACTCTCACTCGCACGTAGAGCCAATTCCCCAACATTCACAATCTCGCGTTCAAGCGTCAGTTGCCCGGCCTCCGCCAGCGACAACACCCGCAAGTCGTCGACCAACCGGGCCATCATCAGCGTATCCTGATGCAATTGTTCGATATTCTGCGGTGAAAGCTCGTAATAGCCGTCGAGCATCGCCTCCAGATTGCCCTGCATCAGGCTCAGGGGCGTGCGTAATTCGTGGGCGATGTCGCCGACCATGTTGCGGCGCAGGACTTCTTGCCGGGCCAAAGAATCGGCCATGTGATTGAACGCATCTCCCAGCCGCCCTACTTCGTCGTCGCTGCGCACCGGTACGCGACGTCCAAGATCGCCTGCTGCCAACGCTTCGGCGGCTGCCGTGACTTCCGTCACAGGACGTGTGATCTGGCGAAAGAGCAGCGAGCCCAGCAGTAAAGCCAAAGCGCCCACAGCAATCGCCGCCAGGAATACGGCCAGATTGACCGAACTCAGGAAATCGGCGTCCAGGGGATTCAGTGCTGGTTCGATCATCGATCCCACCAACACCGTTCCCACCCGCTCCCCATTCACCTCCACCGGTTGCCCCATGGACAGATGTTCGCCGGGATGACGCTGGCCTATCTGCTCACCCGCAGTATCGGCCACGACCACGCCGTCGACGTCAGCCAGCGCCACCCGATCCACGCCCATCCCGCTCACCCGCATCATGTCCACCATCTCATCCGCAGAGACGCCGCCCATCATCATGCCATGCCCTGGTTCATGTTCGATGTCGGGCAACGCTTGTGAGACGAGAATGTCTTGAACGCCCGACCAATCTCCCTGCTGTGCATAAAAATTCGCCAGCACTCCGGCCAGTTTCTGCGCCTGCAACAAGTCGCCGCTATGCACCAATCGCTCGAATTGCGTGGAAACAGCCAGATTCACGACCAGGATGATGACGACTACACCCACGACGATAATCAAGGCGAATATGCCCATCAGCTTCAGCCACAGGCTCTTACGCATGACCGGACTCCACTTCGGCCAGCTTGTAGCCGATGCCGCGCACGGTGACGATATACCGGGGGTTGCGGGAATCGTCACCCAGGGCTTTGCGCAGGTTTTTGATATGGACGTCGATCGTGCGTTCGTAACCCTCGAAGGCTTCGCCTTGCACGGCATCCAGCAATTGCATACGTGTGAAAACGCGTCCAGGCTGGCGGACGAGCACGGCCAGCAAATCCAGTTGCACGGTGGTCAGATCGAGCGGTTGGCTGATCAACGTGGCCTGGCGTTTACTCATGTCCAGACGCAGGTCGCCGACCATGATGATCTCAGTGGAGGCGCCGCCGGCATCCACCGGTGATGTCCGGCGCAACACCGCACGCACGCGTGCGACCAGTTCCCGCGGGCTGAATGGTTTTACCACGTAATCATCCGCGCCCAATTCCAGACCCACAAGACGGTCGGTCTCATCGGCGCGGGCGGTGAGTATGATGATAGGAATATTGCCGCTCCGCCGCATCTCTCGCGCCACGTCCAATCCATCCATTTTGGGCAGCATCAAATCCAGCACCACCAGATCGGGCTGCTCGTTGCGAAAGATGTGCAACGCCTCTGCCCCGTCATAAGCGACAACGACCTCGTAGCCCGCGCCTTCGAGATAGGTGCGCACCAGATGCACGATGCGCATTTCGTCATCGACGACAAGGATTTTTCCCATCATGGCTCAAGCATAGCACAACATCCACGCGCAAACAGGCTCAGTCCTTTGAGCTGAACCTGTCTGTACGGGAGCGGGAGGAGGAAGGGGTTGTCGATCAGATGTGTTCGTCGCCGCTCATGCCGAGGAAATCGCCGTGCCAGCCGTGATACCAGGCCTGGCCGGTGGAACCATTGACGCTGAGCATGCCCTCAATTTCGCCGTCTTTCAGGGTGTGCAGGGTGTAATAACCATAGAATTGATCCACTTCATCGCCGACGGTGAGACCCGGCATGGATTGATCGAGATAGTCCTGGGCCTGGGCGATTGCCTGCTCCGGGGTGACGGACATCTCACCGGAAGGTCGTTGCCATCCGCCCATCATCTCGCCCATGAAGCGGCCCATCATGCCGCCAAAGCCGCTGTGCATGCCGTATTTCGTGTTCCACATCATGTTCGGGCCGGGTTCGGGGTGGACGAACCCGCTGACGGGGTCGATGAGGATTTCGAAGGCGCCGATACCGCTGTCGCTTTCCACGATTTCGGCGTAGAAGTTGTGCTCGAATTCCATCACCTCCTTGACTTCCAGCGGCGAACTGGCGGTGTAATTTTGGGCGTAGCGTTCAGCGATCTGAATAGCTTCGTCGAGGGTGATGCGAGGTCCGGACTGGTTGTTATAGAATCCGCCCATCATCCCACCTGACCAGGCGTTTGACCGGGCGTCGCAGCCGGAGCCGGTCATCATACTGGCAATACGGCCCATCATGCCGCCCTGCCACCCGGAGCCATTCTGAGTGCAGGGGGTTTGCCCAGGCCCTCCACCCTGGGCGAAAGCGGATGCAGGGATGATGAGGGCGAGGACGAGCAGGACAAACCCAAGGATGAGAAGCCATCGATCTTTGTTTCGCATGTTGAAATCTCCTTTTCGTTTGATTCGAACTGTCTGAAATCAGCATAGCGGGCATTTGTGAACCGATTGTGAATCTTGCATGTCATGTGTGTGTCGAAAAATGAGAGGAACAGAAGTAATTACACCCGCCGCTCTGTGACGGCTGACCTTCATAATTTTGTCATATTTCCTTAGGAAAAATGTCACTTCAGAGTCTGATAATAGAGTTCTAGCCTGACTGGGTTATAAGCTAAGGCCGATTTTACTTCTCGGAGGTATTGCATTATGTCTCGAATAGCGTTTCGCATCGTCGGCATACTATTTCTATCGATCCTCGTTTTAGCTGCCTGTAGTCCCGGCCAAAAACAGTCATCCGCCCCGACCGTCCCTGAGAAAAACGCCGACGGCTACACGGATATTTCCGTCGACCAACTGGCGGAGATGCTGCAAAACAAGGACTTCACGCTGGTCAATGTCCATATCCCTTATGAGGGCGATCTGCCCCAGACCGACCTCTCGATCCCCTACAACGAAATCGACCAGCATCTCGACCAACTCCCTGGCAAAGATGAGCCCATCGTCTTATACTGCAACAGCGGCAATATGAGCACGCAGGCCGCCAGAACCCTGGCGCAATTGGGATACACCAACCTCATGGAACTAGATGGAGGCTTCACGGCCTGGAAAGCGGCGGGGAATGAATTCCTGCACAAATAATCTGAAAACAAGGGGGCGCACGAAATGACCGAGCCTGAGATGCATCACCACATGCACGAACATATCGAACAGCCAGCCCATCAGGACATGACGCACGACGCGGGTCATGGCGATCACAAGGAAGATCATGCGGGGCACGTCGATCACACCGGCCACGAACTGCTTTTCCGCAATCGCTTCTGGGGTTGTCTGCTCCTGTCGATCCCGGTTCTGCTCTACAGCCCCATGATCCAGGAGTGGTTTGGGTTCACCCCGCCGCAATTCACTGGCAGCCAGTGGGTGTCGCCGCTTTTCGCCACCATCGTCTTCATCATCGGCGGCGTTCCTTTTATCCGCATGGCCGTGCCCGAAGTGCGCCAGCGCAAGCCGGGCATGATGACGCTGATCACCCTGGCTATCAGCGTCGCCTTCATTTATAGCTGGGTGGCGCTGATCATCAATCCCGGCACAGGGTTTTTCTGGGAATTGGTGTTGCTGATCGACGTGATGCTGTTGGGCCACTGGCTGGAAATGCGCAGCGTGCGTCAGGCTTCGGGTGCGCTGAATGAACTCGCCAGGCTCATGCCCGACACGGCAGAACGCATCCTGCCCAACGGTGAGATCGAGACTGTCCCCACCGGTCAACTCCGCTCTGGCGATCTCGTGCTCGTCCGTCCCGGAGCCAGCATTCCCGCCGACGGCGAAGTGACCGAAGGCGATTCCAGCGTCAATGAGGCCATGATCACGGGCGAGTCGAAACCGGTGGACAAAAGGCCGGGCGACAGCGTCATCGCCGGGGCGATCAATGGCGATGGCAGCCTGCGCCTGCGTGTGACGGCCACGGGCGATAAGACAGCGCTGGCCGGGATCATGCGACTGGTCGAGCAAGCCCAACAGAGCAAATCACAGACGCAAGTGCTGGCCGATAAAGCCGCTGGCTGGTTGTTTTATATTGCCGTGGCCTTCGCCTTCATCACCGCCATTTTCTGGACGGCCAGCGCCGGGTTCGGCGTGGAGGTGATCAATCGCGTGGCCACAGTCTTGGTAATTGCCTGCCCGCACGCACTGGGACTGGCTGTGCCGTTGGTGGTGGCGATCAGCACCTCGCTGTCGGCGCGCAATGGCATTCTTGTACGCGACCGCCTGGCGCTGGAAGAAGCGCGCAATGTGAACACGGTCATCTTCGACAAGACCGGCACCCTGACTAGAGGCGAGCAGGGTGTGGTCGGCAGCGCCGTCGTCGAGGGTTGGGATGCCGACGATGCCCTGGCCCTGACCGCAGCCGTGGAAGGCGATTCTGAGCACATCATCGCCAGAGCTATTCGCACATCCGCCGCGGAGAAAAACCTGGAATTGCCTGCCATTGATGATTTCGAGGCGATCAAAGGCCGGGGCGTGCGCGCAACACAAGAGGATAAGATCATCCATGTCGGCGGCCCCAGGCTGTTGGAAATGCTCGACCTGTCACCAGATCCCGTGCTGACCGATTTCGCCCGCGCATCCGGCGAAAAGGGACAATCGGTAGTTTATCTCGTTGTCGCAAATCAGGCGGTGGCGGCATTCGCCCTGGCCGATGTCATCCGCCCGGAGAGCAGGCAGGCGGTGGATCGACTGCACGAAATGGGCGTCGAGGTGGCGATGCTGACCGGCGATAGCAAGGAGGTGGCCGCGGCGGTTGCTCAGGAATTGGGCATCGACGCCTTTTTCGCCGAAGTGCTGCCGGAGGACAAAGACAAGAAAGTGGCCAAACTCCAGGCGCAGGGCAAGAAAGTGGCGATGGTCGGGGATGGCGTCAACGATGCGCCCGCGCTCACCCGCGCCGACATCGGCATCGCCATCGGCGGCGGCACGGCTGTGGCTATCGAATCGGCCGGCATCATCCTGGTGCAGAGCAACCCCATGGACGTGGTGAAGATGATCGAATTGAGCCGGGCCACGCGCAAGAAGATGGTGCAGAATTTGTGGTGGGCGGCGGGCTACAACATCGTCTTCATCCCCCTGGCTGCCTTCACTCTATTCATCACGCCCGCCCTGGGCGCTGTGTTCATGTCACTCAGCACCGTGATCGTGGCCATCAATGCGCAGTTTTTGCGACGTGTGGAGTTGGGGTAAGGGAAGAAAGTAAACAGATCAAAAAAGAAAAGCAGCCAACCCTTTTTAGGATATGGCTGCCGAAACAGATCGTAATGCGTTTGATCTTGAATAATCAGTTCGCTACGGCAAAAACGTCTCGCCCATCAAATAGCGATCCACTTCACGGGCGGCGCCGCGACCTTCATTGATCGCCCACACGACAAGACTCTGGCCCCGGCGCATGTCCCCGGCAGCGAACACGCCCTCGACGCTGGTGGCGTACTTTTCGTATTCGGCTTTCACATTCGAGCGCTGATCCTGCTCCACGCCAAGCTGCTCGATCACGGTGTTTTCGGGGCCGAGGAAGCCCATCGCCAGCAACACCAGTTGGGCAGGCCACACCCGATCGGTGCCGGGGATCGGTTTGGGATAGGGGCCTTTGCCGTTGCTGCCGGTCACCCATTCCACATCGACCGTGTGCAATTCCGCCACCCGGCCATTTTCATCGCCCACAAAATTCTGCGTCATGATGCAATAGATGCGAGGGTCGGCGCCATCGCGAGCAATCGCTTCCTGCTGGCCGTAATCGACGCGCAGAATTTTCGGCCACTCCGGCCAGGGATTGTCGGGCTGGCGTTCCAGCGGCGGTTCCGGCAGGATTTCGAACTGCGTCAGAGATTTGCAGCCATGCCGGAGCGATGTGCCTACACAATCGGTACCGGTGTCGCCGCCGCCGATCACGATCACATCCAAGCCTTTGGCGGAGATGAAACTGGGCGATGGCGTGGCCCCGTTCAACACATTCTTGGTGTTGGCCGTCAGGAATTCCATAGCATAGTGGATGCCATCCAAATCCCGGCCGGGGATGGGTAAATCGCGCGGCTTCGTGGCCCCGCCGCACAGCACGACCGCATCGAATTTCTCGCTCAATTGCTGCGCCGGGATGTCCTTGCCGATCTCGGTGTTGACCACGAATTCCACGCCCTCAGCCGCCATCAAATCGACGCGACGCTGCACCGTGCGTTTGTCCAACTTCATGTTGGGGATGCCGTACATCAGTAGGCCGCCAATGCGATCCGCTCGCTCGAACACGGTGACGAGATGCCCGGCGTGGTTAAGCTGGTCGGCGCAGGCCAGCCCGGCCGGGCCAGAACCCACCACCGCCACGCGCTTGCCGCTGCGATGTTTGGGCGAAGAAGCCTTCACCCAGCCTTGCTCCCAGCCTCGATCGATGATCGCCCGCTCGATATTCTTGATGGTCACAGCCGGCTCGATGATGCCCAGCGTGCATGAGCCTTCGCATGGGGCCGGGCACACGCGACCGGTGAACTCAGGGAAATTGTTGGTCTTGTGCAGGCGTTCCAGCGCATGTTGCCACAGGCCGCGATAGATCAGGTCATTCCACTCCGGGATCAGGTTATTGATCGGGCAGCCGGACGCCATGCCGCTGATCAGCGTGCCGGTGTGGCAGAAAGGGATGCCGCAATCCATGCAGCGCGCACCTTGCTCCTGCAAGCGCGTATCCGTCAAGGGTATCTCGAATTCCTGCCAATCGCTCAGGCGCTCGATCGGGTCGCGCTTTGTGGGCGTCTCCCGCTGATATTCCATGAATCCGGTTGGTTTTGCCATGATAATGTCTCCATATGCGACGCACCTCAGAGGTGCGTCGCACATTATATTGCTAATTCCCGCTGACTCGCGTCAGGTCGTTCTTGTTCAATTCAAAGGCGGCCATGATCGCTTCATCGCCGCTGAGGCCCTCGGCCTGTACGCTCTCGATCATTTCCAGCATACGTTTGTAATCGTTCGGGATCACGCGCACGAATTGCGGCAGCAGCTCATTCCAGCGCAGCAAGACACGATAGGCCAGGGCGCTATCGGTCAATTCGGCGTGGCGCTCAACCATTGCCTTGACCTCGGCGATCTCGGCGGGATAATCGGACAGTTTTTCAAGCTCGACCATCTGCATGTTGCACCGGCGCTCGAAGTCGCCTTCCCAATCGAGCGCATAGGCGATGCCGCCCGACATACCCGCGGCGAAATTGCGACCGGTGCGGCCCAACACTACCACGCGCCCGCCGGTCATGTACTCGCAGCCATGGTCGCCCACGCCTTCGACAACGGCATGCACGCCGCTATTGCGCACGCAGAAACGCTCGCCCGCTACACCGCGGATGTAGGCCTCGCCGCTGGTTGCGCCATAAAACGCCACATTGCCGATCACGATATTCTCTTCGGCCACAAAGGTCGAGGCCGCGGGCGGGTAGACGATGATCTTGCCGCCGGAGAGGCCCTTGCCGATATAGTCGTTCGAGTCGCCCTCCAATTCCAGGGTGATCCCGCGCGGCAGCCAGGCGCCGAAACTCTGTCCGGCTGAACCCTGGAAATGCAGGTGGATGGTATCGTCCGGCAGACCGGCGCCGCCATAGCGCCGCGTCAACTCGCTGCCCAGGATGGTGCCGGTGGTGCGATTCACATTCTTGATGTGCAATGTCGCCTTGACAGGTTCGCCGCGTTCCAGGGCGGGTTCGCACAGGTCGAGCAAAATCTGGCGGTCGAGCATGTAATCGAGACCGTGGAATTGCTCGATCTGCTTGTAGCGTCCCACCTCTTCCGCCACTTCCGGCTGATAGAGGATATTCGAGAAATCCAACCCGCGCGCCTTCCAGTGCTCCACCGCCTTGCGCATCTCCAGCCTGTCGCTGCGCCCGATCATTTCGTTGATGGTACGGAAGCCAAGCGCGGCCATGATCTCGCGCAGGTCTTGCGCCACAAAACGCATGAAATTCATCACGTATTCAGGCTCGCCCATGAACTTCTTGCGCAACTCAGGATTCTGCGTAGCCACGCCCACCGGGCAGGTATCAAGATGGCATACCCGCATCATGATGCAGCCCAGCGTCACCAGCGAGATCGTGCCGAAACCATATTCCTCGGCCCCAAGCAGGGCGGCGATAGCCACATCACGCCCGGTGCGAAGCTGGCCGTCGGTCTCGATGGTCACGCGGCTGCGCAGGTCGTTGAGCAGCAGGGTTTGATGCGTCTCGGCTACGCCCAATTCCCAGGGCAGCCCGGCATGCTTGATACTGGTTTGCGGCGAAGCGCCCGTGCCGCCATCGTAGCCGCTAATCAGGATCACATCGGCATGACCTTTGGCCACGCCGGCGGCGATCGTGCCCACGCCCACTTCCGATACCAACTTGACGTTGATCATCGCCTTGGGGTTGGCGTTCTTGAGATCGAAAATCAATTCGGCCAAATCTTCGATGGAATAGATGTCGTGGTGCGGAGGCGGAGAGATCAGGCCGACGCCGGGGGTCGAGAGCCGCACTTCGGCGATCCAGGGATAGACCTTGCGACCGGGCAACTGCCCACCCTCGCCGGGCTTGGCCCCCTGTGCCATCTTGATCTGAATTTCCTTGGCGCTGACCAGGTATTCGCTGGTGACGCCGAAGCGCCCCGATGCCACCTGCTTGATGGCGCTGGAGCGCAGGTCACCGTTTTCGTCGGGCGTAAAGCGAGAGGGATGTTCGCCACCCTCGCCCGAATTGCTCTTGCCGCCCAGTCGGTTCATAGCGATGGCCATCGTCTCATGCGCTTCCTGACTGATCGAGCCATAGGACATGGCCCCGGTCTTGAAGCGTCTTACGATCTCCTCCACCGGCTCAACCTCGTCCAACGGCACGGGCTCGGCATCGTATTTGAGTTCGAGCAGGCCGCGCAGCGTGTACAGATCGACCGCCTGATCGTTGACCAGCCGGGTATATTCCTTGAACGTGCCGTAATCGCCGGTGCGCACGGCTTTTTGCAGGGTGTGAACGGTCTTCGGGTTGAGAAGATGCCGCTCGCCATCCTTGCGCCACTGATAATCCCCGCCCACGGGCAACACCTTGCCGTTAAGCTGATAGGTGGGGAAAGCCAGGCGGTGACGGCGATATGCTTCTTCGTAGATTTCCTGCAAGCCGATGCCCTCGATGCGGGTCGACGTCCAGGTGAAATATTTGTCCACAAATTTCTGATTCAGCCCCAGCGCCTCGAATATCTGAGCGCCGCAATAACTTTGCATGGTGGAGATGCCCATCTTGGACAGGGTCTTGACCACGCCCTTGACGCAGGCTTTGATGTACTGCTTGTGCGCTTTGTCGTAATCGATGCCTTTGATCATGCCCTGGCGGATCATGTCGTCGATGCTCTCGTAGGCCAGGTAAGGATTGATGGCGGTGGCGCCGTAGCCGACCAGCAGGGCGAAGTGATGCACCTCGCGCGGCTCGCCCGATTCGATGATCATCGCCACCTGCGTGCGCAATTCCTCGCGGATGAGGAAATGATGCAGACCGGAGACGGCCAACAGCGCGGGGATGGCCGCATTCTCGCGATCGACGCCGCGGTCGGAGAGGATGAAAATGTTGTAGCCTTCGCCGATGGCCTGCCGCGCTTTTTCGTACATATCATCCAGCGCCCGGTCGAGTGAGTCAGGGCCGGAGGATGGATCGAACAGCATGGGCAAGGTGAGAGACTTAAAGCCGGGCACAGCCACGTGACGGATTTTCGCCAGCTCTTCGTTGGTGAGGATCGGGTTCTTGAGCTTGATCTGATGACAATCTTCGGGCCGGGTGTCCAGCAGGTTTAGTTCCGTGCCCATCATCACTTCGGTGGCCGTGACCAGTTCCTCGCGGATGGCGTCGATGGGCGGGTTGGTGACCTGGGCGAAAAGTTGTTTGAAATAGTCGTAAAGCAGGCGGGACTGGTTGGATAGTACGGCGGGCGGGGCGTCGTTGCCCATCGAGCCGATTGGTTCGATGGCGTTTTGGGCCATGGGGCCGACGATGACGCGCAGGGTTTCGTAGGTATAGCCAAAAGCCTGTTGCCGCTGCACAATTGAGTCATGGTCATAGGGCGGCAGGCTGGGCGCATCGGGCAGTTTTTCCAACGGCACAAGGTTTTGGTTCAACCACTCGCGGTAGGGATATTCGGATGCATAACGATGCTTGATTTCCTCGTCCGAGATAATCCGGCCTTCCGTGGTATCGACCAGGAACATGCGTCCTGGCTCGAGCCGCGCCTTGTAGAGCACATTCTCTGGCGCTACATCCAGCACCCCCACCTCCGAGGCCATGATCACCATATCATCTTTGGTGACATAATAGCGGCTGGGACGAAGGCCGTTGCGGTCGAGCACCGCGCCGACGACCGTGCCATCGGTAAAGCCTATGGAGGCGGGGCCATCCCAGGGCTCCATAAAGGTGCTGTTGAATTCGTAAAACGCCTTTTTCTCGTCGCTCATGGTCTCGTGATTCGACCACGGCTCCGGGATCATCAACATCATCACGTGCGGCAGCGGACGCCCGGCCAGATACATAAATTCCAGGGCGTTGTCGAACATGGCCGAATCGCTGCCATCCGGGTTGATCACGGGCAATATCTTCGGCAAGTCATCGCCGAATAGATCGGAGACGAATTGCGATTGGCGGGCGTACATCCAGTTGATGTTGCCGCGCAGGGTGTTAATCTCGCCGTTGTGGATCAGATAACGGTAGGGGTGCGCCCGTTCCCAACTGGGGAACGTGTTCGTGCTAAAGCGGGAATGCACCAACGCCAGGGCGCTTTCCATGTATGGATCGTCCAGTTCCGGATAAAAAACCTCGACCTGTTCCGATAGCAACATACCCTTGTAGACGATCGTACGGCTGGAAAGGCTGGCGATGTAAAACTGATCGCAGCCACCCACTTCGGCGTAGCGGATATTGTGTTCGGCTATCTTGCGAATCACATAAAGCTTGCGCTCGAAAGCCAACGCGTCGTGGCTGGGGAATGCGTCCGGGTTCGCCTCGATGAATATTTGGCGCACGAAAGGCTCGCGGGAACGCGCCGTCTTGCCCAGGGCGAACCCATCCGTCGTCACCGTGCGCCAACCCAAGACCCGCTGGCCCTCCCCCTCGATGATCTCCTCAAACCGTCGCTCACAACCCCGCCGTAGTTCCTCGTCCTGCGGCAGAAAAACCATACCCACCCCATAGTCCCCCACGGGCGGCAACTCAAAGCCCAGGCCCGGACAGACCTTGCGGAAGAATTTGTCGGGCAATTGGAAGAGGATGCCGGCGCCATCTCCGGTGGTCGGTTCCGCCCCTTTCGCCCCGCGATGCGCCAGATTCTGCAGGATGGTAATGGCGTTGCGGATGATGTCGTTCGATTTTTGGCCTTTGATATTGACCACGAAACCGACGCCGCAGGCATCGTGTTCAAAGCGCGGATCATACAGACCTTGTTTGGGCGGAAGCCCGTTGCTGACGATGTGTGTGGCGCTCATGGTTTGGCTCCTTCGGGACGACAAGTTTGTAAAACAGCAAGTCCCGCCTGAACGATGGGACGCATCATTGCGGCGGGACTTTCAGATGTACGAGATAAAAGCAAACCCCTGCCAGGGATGCGGCGCATCGTCGCGGCAGGGGTTATATTTCAGGTTATCGGGGACTTACTTGGGAAGACTTACTCAGTCGTGGTCTGCATTATACGGAGATTTGTGAATCGCGCAACACAGCTTTAGTTCCAAACAGGCGTATTCGGCTCGCTCAGTCCGGCCAATCGCTGCCATCGTAATAGCGCGTGCCCTGGTGTCCCTGGCGCGGGATCGGCGTCGC
The DNA here is from genome assembly GCA_024102915.1 of Caldilineales bacterium. GTDB lineage: Bacteria > Chloroflexota > Anaerolineae > J102 > J102 > JAGFJG01. The sequence goes on along the minus strand of JAGFJG010000170.1, from coordinate 17,048 downwards.
CAGACGTTCGCCGGGACAGGCGACCGTGATCAGCGTACGCGGCTTGCCCGACTTGGGATTGACATGGCCGGGGCTGAGTTCGGTGATGCGCAATCGCCCCACCAGTTGGTGCTCGAAAATCGTATAAACGTAATCCCCGACCTTCAGCTTCGAGGGATTGCCGGCCATGTGAAACTCGAACTCCGAGCGCGTGCCATCATAGAGCGTGTCCACGAACTCGGCGGTTTCGCCAGCCGGTATGGTTTTTGTGATGCCAAGACTCATGGTTTGCTCCCAGAGAAAGCGGTCGATAAGAAACAGCGGCGAGGATGGCATGTCCTCGCCGCTGCAACTAGGTATTAGCAGGAAGCTGGATTCGATTACGCCAAAACCGGCGTGGTCTCTTTCGCTTCCACGGCGGGCAGGGTGAGGCCATCCTTGCCGGCGATGAAATCCTCCACCATGCGGTGGGCCTCATCATCATGGTACTGGATGGGCGGGGTTTTCTTGAAGTAGGAGCTAGGGGCGACGAGGGCGCCACTGAGGCCGCGATCCAGTGCGATCTTGGCGCAACGCACCGCGTCGATGATCACGCCTGCGCTGTTGGGGCTGTCCCACACTTCCAGCTTGACTTCCATCTTCAGGGGCACATCACCGAAGGTTGTGCCTTCCATGCGGATGTAGCACCATTTCTGGTCGTCCAGCCAGGGGATGTAATCGCTGGGGCCGACATGGACATTGCGATCTTCCAGAGTATGGCTGTCGAGCTGGCTGGTCACGGCCTTGGTCTTGGAGATCTTCTTGCTCTCCAGGCGCGAGCGCTGGAGCATATTCATGAAGTCGGTGTTGCCGCCGAAGTTGAGTTGGTAGGTGCGATCTAGACGCACGCCGCGGTCTTCGAACAGGCGGGTGAGCACGCGGTGACTGATGGTGGCGCCGACCTGGCTCTTGATGTCATCACCGATGATGGGCACGCCGGCATTGCGGAATCGCAGTTGCCAGTAAGGGTCGCTGGCGATGAACACGGGGATGGCGTTGACCATGGCGCAGCCAGCTTCCAGGATTTGCTCGACATACCAGCGAGTGGCTTCCTCACTGCCCACGGGCAAATAATTGATCACCACATCGGCTTTGGTCTGGCGCAGCACCTCGGCCACGTCGGCGACCGGCTCATCCGCTTCGGTGATCACCTGGCGCAGGTAATCGCCCAGGCCGTCCATGGTGGGGCCGCGCTGCACCGTTACGCCTATGAAGGGCACGTCGGCGAACTGGTAGGTGTTATTCTGACCGGAGAAGATGGCCTCGGACAGGTCCTTACCGACTTTCTCGCTGTCCACGTCGAAGGCGGCGACGAATTCGATATCGCGCACATGGTAGTCGCCCAACTGCACATGCATAAGGCCGGGGATCTTGTCAGAAGGATCGGCGTCCTGATAGTAATAGACGCCCTGGATCAGAGCCGAAGCGCAATTGCCTGCACCGATGATGGCGACACGAACTTTGTTGGACATGATGATGGGTCTCCTTAGGTTAGTTTGGAAATGGGGGGTTGAAGAAGGGGGGAAGTAAGCAGAAAGCAGTGGTCAGCATTCAATCGACAGAGCAGCCATCTGAATACTGATCACTGTTCACTGGCTCCGATTTATTGAACTGGCGCTGCTTCGCACGATGAGATCGCCGCGCAGGTGGATGTCGGACACGGGCAGACCATTGAGCGCATCAAGGAGATTGCGTACAGCCAGGCGGCCCAGGTCCTCGGTGCGTTGTTCTACGGTGGTCAGGGGGGGCAGGCTTAGTTCGGCATAGGGCACGTTGTCGAAGCCGACGACCGAGAGATCGCCGGGAATGCTGATGCCATGCTGATGCGCCTCGGCCAATAAGCCCAGGGCGCTGAGATCGTTGTAACAGAACACAGCCGACACTCGTTCCGCCTTTGGTCGAGCCAGGATGGCGGTGAGGGCCGACCGACCGGCTGCAATCGAACCGTCGCCCGCCAGGATCATCTCTGATCGAAATGGGATGCCGCGCTCAACCAAGGCCCGCCGATACCCGGCGGCTCGCGCTCGCTGCGACCGTCCATTGCCCGGCCCGCCCACATAGGCGATGCTCCTGTGTCCAAGGTCGAGCAAATGGCTTGTAGCCAGCCAGCCGCCATACTCATTGTCGGTGGCGATGCTGAAAATGTGATCGCCCGGCTGATCGCTGTTGATGAAAACCAGCGGTGCGCCCAATGTCGGCAATAAGTCCCGATAGGCCTGCCCTGCCCGTGAGCTGAGCACGATCAGTCCGTCGGCGGGTTGGCCCGCCAGCAAACGCAGGGATTCGACTTCTTTGGCCGGGTCGCCGCCGGTGCTGGCGACGACGAGACGATAACCGGCGGCAGCCGTCTCCACCTCGATCCCGCGTATCACAGCAGCAGCATAAGGATCACCCAGGCTGGGTGCAATAATGCCAAACGTTTGGCTGGCCCCGGTCACAAGACTGCGTGCCGCCACACTGGGCGTATAGCCAATATCGTTGGCGATGGCCCGCACCCGTTGCCGCGTATCCAGGCTAACCCGCGTCGAACCCGCCAGCGCCCGGCTGACTGTGGAGGGGTCGACATCGGCGATGCGGGCGATGTCTTTGATGGAAGGCCGGTGGGTCACGGGCAAATAGGGATTCACAAGCGTGCCAGATTCACAATGTGCGCAAACGTTTGCACATTCTAATCGGGGAATGGCCGAGTGTCAAATCAGGCTCCCGACTGAGTGCAAGTTCTTGGCAGCGATGGCGGCGAGGATCACACCTCATAAGCCGCTTACGGACATTCCGGGGAAAATAGCGCCTGCGAGCGGTTCGATACAAACGCCGCAAGAGGGGGTCGAATACGACGCCACTGTGCCCCATCTCAAAGCCCAAGTTGACGAGACGGCCGGGGCCGCCGCCGGGGAGGAGGGCGCGCGTATGAATCTGGATCAGGTGATTGAGTGGGTTGGGGCATAAATGACTGGAGATTGACGATAAAAGATTGATCTGGGTGCTGCAAGAGCAGTTCGGGCCTTGATATTCAATCTTCAATCATTGGCATACTTTGGGGCGGAGCAAATATTTAGACTTTGTTAAGATTGCGATCAACCTGACCGTCTCTACGCGCACCATCCGATAAGCTTCGTCACACCATCGCGATGCTGGACAGGGGGGAGGAACCGCAACACAGCAAAACTGGCATCGCCTGGCGGGAGTCAATACACATGCCTTCAAGAATCCACACACCCACGCTTCGTACCCTCATTCCGCTAGGTCTCTTAATTCTGGCCCTTGCCGCCTGCGGTGGTCGGGACGAACCCACTTCGACGCCGCAACCCACCGCGGTCGCCGTCGTCGATACGGTCGCGCCCACAGCGACCCCCACCGCCATACCCGAACCGACATCTACGCCCCTGCCCACGACGACCCCCACCGCCACCCTGATCCCGACCAACACGCCCACGCCGACCGCCACGCCGGTTCATCCCCTCAGCATCAGCTATCTGCGCGAACAGGAATTTCCTGGCAGCGATATCGTCATTGAACAGACCCTGGCCCCCGGCTCGAATTACGACCGCTATTACGCGTCCTATGATTCGGAAGGCCTGAAACAATACGGATTGCTCACCGTGCCGCGCGGGACGAAACCGGAAAGCGGCTGGCCTGTGATCATCTTCAATCACGGCTACATCCCGCCCAGCCAGTACCGCACCACCGAGCGCTATGTGGCCTATGTCGATGGCTTCGCCCGCAGCGGTTACATCGTCTTCCGCCCCGATTATCGCGGCCATGATCAGTCCGAAGGCTTTCCCAGCGGCGCATATGGCTCGCCCGACTACGTTATCGATGTACTCAACGCCACCGCCTCGATGAAGCGCTATCCCGACGCCGATCCCGGACGCATTGGCATGTGGGGTCACAGCATGGGCGGCTGGATCACCCTTCGCAGCATGGTTACCGATCCGGACATCAAGGCAGGCGTGATCTGGGCGGGCGTGGTCGGTTCATACGAAGACCTCTTCACGCGCTGGCGCCGCGGCAGCGGCCCCACGCCAACGCCTAATCCCACCAGCACGCGCGGGCGCTGGCGCAACAGCCTGACCAGCGCCTACGGCCTGCCCGAAGAAAACCCCGAATTCTGGCGCACACTCTCGGCCAATTACTATCTCGACGATCTCTCCGGCCCTATCGAGTTGCACCACGCCGCCGGGGACACATCGGTTCCCATCGTCCTGTCCGAACTCCTGTATGAGCAAGGCCAGGCCGCAGGCGTGCCCATCGATTTCTACGCTTATCCCGGCGACAATCACAACATCTCGGTCAATTTCAATACGGCTATGTCACGCTCGGTCGCCTTTTTCGACCGCTGGCTCAAGCAGCAAACCCTCGACCTGGCCGACAGCGATGACCCCACCGCGTTCTCGCGCGGCGGCGCTGTCAATTTGCGGGCAGGGCCGGGCACAGAATTCGACATCGTCGGCCAGCTTGCCCCCAGCCAGACCTTGCCGATCATCGGCAGCAATATGGATCGCAGTTGGTGGCAGGTGCAGACGCCGGAAGGTCTCGCCTGGGTGGCGGATAGTGTGACTCTGGCCGTGCGCACGCAGACTGTGCCGGTCGCGGAAGAGGCGGCGGGGCCGATCAGTGAATAGACCGAGCATCGAAGCCAGTGCGAGCGGGATAGCTGGACAAAAAATGTCCTGCCCCAAATAACCAGGCGCGGGCATTATCGAACCGGGCATCGAAGGGTTGTTCGTAACTCATGGCCGTGAGCCCCACGCGGCCAGTAATGCTCTGGCCGATTTCCGCCGTGTCGAGCAACTTGTTGTTGGCATACAAAGTGACGACGCCGTTTTCGTGGGTCAAAGCAATACGGTTGGTCGCCTGATCCTGCAAAATGGCGTCCGCATACTCCCACTCGATCACATCACTCCAGTCTCCGTCGTCATATCGTTGCAGCGAATAGAATCCTGCATTATCGATCAAGTAAACATAATAGGAAGTCCCATCATTATCAAGACCGAATAAAATGCCGTAAGCGCCGATAGCGCCATCAGCACTGCGCACATCAACCTCGACCCGGCCATTTCCAACCCCCACCCCCGGCGATGCCCAGGCCATCCATCCAGCTTCCTTAAGCCAAATCTGATACTCGCCCTCCACATAGCCATAGCGGTAAGTGGATGTATCTCCCGACGGCCAGCCGCTGGCAGGGTTGCTGAAATCGTCTTCATAATCGGGAGAAACGACCTGCGTCGGGGTCGGGCTCGGCGTATGTGCTGGCTCTATGATCGTAAAGGCTTCCTTCAATTCACCCAATTTGCCATCAGGATTGATCACAACGACATCGTAGACACCGGGGCCTAATCCAACCAGCAGGGTTCCGAATAGATGTTCGGCGTCAGGCTGGTCGATATCTCGTAGCAGGGATGCGCCAATATATGAGCTGGCGCCGGGCTGGAAATTCTGGCCGGTAATGGCGATCCGGGTATCCGTATCCGCCGCCGCCCAATCGGGGGACACGTTCTCCACGATTGGCGCTCCGGGATCAGGCGTGGGGGTGGGCGTCGCAGTCAGGGCCGGGGTTTTCGTGGCGGTCGGGGTCGGGGTGTGAGTTGGCGTAGCGGTGGGAGTGGAGGTCGGCGTTCGAGTGAAAATAGGCGTTGGGGTAGGCGTGGAGGTGGGCGTTGGCGTCGAAGTCGGCTCCGTGTTGATCGGGTTACATGCCTGGGGTGTTCGGACCGGTACAGAAGAGACCGTCTGTGCTCCCACTGAGGTTTCATCAGTCATCACAAAAGGCAAGAACAGTGTAGGAACTGACGTCATCTCGAAAGTATGTTCCAGAAAGGTATCACCCAATGAGAGCGCCATTTGCTGTGCATAAAACGCATTGGTCATTGTAAATGGTTCGGATTGATAGCCGGGCGCGTGCGGGCTGATGTTGATGGTCACCTCGTATTGAGTATCCGGCGCGTGCACAAAGAGTCGGCCTGGGGTCTGGCGACTGTTGGCTTGAAAACCATAGCTATAGTGCTCAAACGGGCCGGCAAATCGCACCTCGACATCGAAGTCATCTACGTCGATATTTGCGCCATTCTCGATGTTAACCGCCTGAAAACCGATATAGGAACCGGGAATGGCAGGAAGGTTTCGCCGGTCTGGCCGCGCCGGGACAGAGCGGCCACTGGGTAAGGTGAATGTCATGTAACCGCTCAGCCCTGGCTCCTCACCCGGATCGAACACATGGAAAGGCTGTTGAAGATCGGCGAAGAAACCATGAGCCACAAATAACTCATCCAGATCACTGAGGCCGTTGCGTCGGGAATCAACTTCGCCAATGTCTTTGGCCTCCAGCACATCGTAAAGGTGTTTGATGTCGAAGATGTGGCCGTAGGCGGCTGGGGCTGCCGGAGATTTCGCCACTCCGCCATTCCAATCGGCGGCCAGCAATTTCCAAAAATCTTCCAAGTTCATCTCGATACAATCAGCATAAGTGGATGTGATCCCTGTTGAAGAAGTCATAACCGTGGCATCCCCGGCATCCACTGGATCTACCAGATCCAGCAGCAGGCCAGCCACCGCAAACTCTTCCATCGCAAACGTCCGATTCCCGGTTGGAAAGACTCTTGTTTCAACCGTCCAGGCCATATAATTCGCTTCCAGATCATCGTTCCACCCCGCCCACCTGTACAACCCCGGTCGTGGATCATCCTCGATCTCTCGTGCGACCATCATAGAGAAGAATTCGGCAAAGCCCTCTGTCCAGGAATCGGTCGTCGCAGCGTTGAGATACCCCCAATGGTTGCAGTCATTGCCCACTGACGGCGGCTGGGGACAATTGATCGGGTGAGAGGGAAACAGGTTGCCGAAGGCGTCACCCATCACGTGATGGCCGAACTCATGCCACTCCCGATTGTCCGGCCGGTTGTTGTCTGTGAAGTCGCTCATATTGGCAGCCAAATTGACGTAGGGATCGACATTCAAATCAGCGCCATTGGTGCGAGGACCAGCCCAGTAGGTCACGTTTTCTGTGGAAAAGGCGATAATGTCTACAGGCAGATTTGAATCCAGCGGTTGTTTGAGTTCCTTCGTAAGTTGCCAGGTCTGATGTGTGTGGTAGTAGATCATCGCCAGATCATCGAGGTGATCGAGGTTGATGCCAGCAGCCGTACGTACATTGGGCCTTCTCACGAAATCGAAATCCCTCAACATCGGGTTTTCCGCCTCCGTGGTGACAAAGGGGCCATGTGTGGCATAAACCTGGGTGGCGGCAGTGCCGTAATCAACTCGGAAGATCGAGGGAGAATAGCCAGCGTGTTCCAGCGTCACGCTCATCGTCAGAGTATCTGTGATCGGAACGCCGTAAAGTGCATAATGGCCGTCGGGAGGCTGACTGATGGTCTGGCGCAAGACCTTGCCTTCCCGCACGACAGCAATGGGCACGCCGATAAGCGGGTAGGTCTTGCCGCGTTCGGGCGTGGTGAAAATCTTCCCTAGAATCTTCACGGACGGCGCTTCCTGCTTTTTGTATTTCAGTTGTACCGTCCCAATGTCTTGGCCCAGGGTAATCATCTGTGTACCGTTGTAATACGACACCGAAACGATGAGCCGGTACACGAAATCGAGATCGTCGAATATGTAGTTCGAACGATCATATGTGCACGAAAACGGATCGAGTTGCAGGGAAATGGACCCCTGACGCCCCTCCGTCGCGCTCTTCACGTCCTCCTTCTCGCAATCGTGACGGCCAAAAGCCCTGTACGAATCGTAGAATTCGGCCTTGAGTCTTGCGGTCCCTGATCGATAGGTCCAGATGTTACCGGTAAAGTTCCACTGATAGGTGGCATTAGCGCCCGTTACGGCGAAGGTGGCTTCTTCATCGCCCTTCAGAATAGACGGGTAGCTGAAATTCAACACACCGCTCATTGTCGCAGTCGCTTCCGTCTCTCCCGTAAAAGGATTCACTTCCTTAACAGTATTACTGACGCCGATGGCGTTAAAATCAAGCGAAGGGTGCGGCTCTAGATCGACATAAATGGCGTCCAGAATCCAGATGTCATCCGCACCGCCTGAGGCAATATCAATCGCATGGTTATCGACGCTGGCCGCTGCGGCGATGGCGGATATGGTCAGTATCAGAGCGACCCCGCCAAATAGCACGATGACGCCCCATCGCCGCCAACGTTTTCGAAACCCAAATAATGCAGACAGTTCCATCGATCTCTCCCGGGTGCAACGATGGCGATCAAACTTCAGAACCATTCCACTGCGGAGAACTGGCCCGGCACTTTTTCTTGGCGACACCGGCGATGTGTGCTCAGCCATTTTCCCTATTTGACCAATCTATTCTGGCAGATATGCGGTGCAACTGTCTATGACCTGGATCATGTGCAAGCCCATTCCACCAGCCTGAAAACCGTCGCCACCCGTGATACGAACAAGCGACGTACCATGTTGAGGCTGCTTCTTTGATCGATTTGGCATCAAACTTTCACAGTTGTATGATAACGAACAGGTAAGCCTTCTGCGCCTGACCTGGCCGCACTGATTCCGATCCGGTGCCCCATCGCCAAACGTCCCAATCGACTCTCTCTCAATTTACTATTCACAGGAGTATGTACGATGAGAAAACAGAAGTGGCTAATTCTGGTCGCTGTTGTTGGCCTTTTGGCCCTGCTTGTCTCGGCCTGTGCGGTTCCGGCTCCGGCCCCCGCTGCCCCGGCTGAACAACCTGCCGCCCCCACCGAAGCGCCAGCCGAAGAACCGGCCGCCTCGACTCTGGGCACAGCGGATGATCCAATTGTCATGTCTTTCGTCCCCTCAGGCGATACCCAGGAGATTATTGCCAGCGGTGATGATTTGGCCAAGATGATCAGCGACAAAACCGGTCTTGTCATTGACGCCAATGTGGGAACGGACTTCGCCGCCGTGCGGGAAGCGATGGGCGCCAACCAGGCCCAAATCGGCTGGCTGAATACTTTCAACTATCTGTTAGCCCATGAAAAATATGGCATCGATATCGCCCTCGCCACCGAGCGCTTTGGCTCCACCTTCTATCGCGGCCAGTTGAACGTCGCGGCCGATGCCGGCATCGAATCCCTGGAAGACCTGAAGGGCAAGCGCGTTTGCTGGGGCGACCCCAATTCGACTTCCAGCTACGTGATCCCGCACATTTACCTGCAGGCCAACGGCATCGACCCTGAAAATGATTTCTCTGAAGCGATCTCGGCTGGCTCGCACAACAACATCATCACCCAAATCTATCAGGGTAACTGCGACTTCGGATTCACCTATGAGGACGCTCGCGGCACCATCGAGGATGATTTCCCCGATGTGAAGGAAAAGATCGCCGTCCTCGACTATACGACCGAAATCCCCAACGACAATGTCTCCTTCACCAAGGATTTCCCGCCTGAAATGCGGGCGGCGATTGTGGCGGCTCTGGTGGAGATCGCCCAGTCCGAGGAAGGCAAGACGGCCCTGGATCAACTCTATGAGATCACCGGGCTGCAAGAATCGACTGACAGCTTCTACGATGCTTTCCGCGCTGATCTGAGCAAGGCAGGCATCGATATCGAAGCCCTGGCCAAGTAAGCGATTCACAACCACCGAAGGGAGAGGGTCCCGGCCTTCTCCCTTCTTCTTTTGCGGGAGAATTCCCTTGCTGCGCATCGAGAATCTCACCAAAATCTACCCTGACGGCACCGTCGCCCTCAAAAACGTCAGTTTCGATGTGCAGGATGGGGAATTCCTGGCCGTCATCGGGCTATCAGGATCGGGGAAATCCACGCTTCTGCGTTGCATCAATCGCCTGATTGATCCGAGCGAAGGGCGGATTTTGTGGGATGACCGGGATATCACGGCTGCTGAGGGCCAGGAGTTGCGCCACATCCGCAGGCACATTGGCATGGTGTTTCAGCACTTCAACCTTGTGAAGCGCAGTTCGGTGATGACAAATGTGTTATCGGGCCGGCTGGGCTATGCAAATCCGGTGATGAGCCTGTTCGGGCGGTTTTCCAAAGAGGACAGGCAAAGGGCGCTGGCGGCCATGGCGAGGGTGGGCATCTCCGAAAAGGCCAACAATCGCGCCGACCAGCTTTCAGGCGGACAGCAACAGCGCGTCGGCATCGCCCGCGCCCTCATGCAGGAACCCACCCTGATGCTGGCGGATGAACCGGTGGCCAGCCTGGACCCGGTCTTGGCCCATTCGATTTTACAGTATTTAGAATTATTGAATCGTGAGGATAAAATCACCGTTCTGTGCAGCTTGCACTTTCTCGATCTGGTGCATCGTTATGCCACGCGCGTGGTGGGGCTGAAAGACGGCGAGCTTGTGTTTGAGGGGAAACCATCAGAGTTGACCGCCGAGCGCTTTAAGGAAGTTTACGGCGAGGAAGCGGAGATGGTGTCGGTGTCAGGGCAGATGGAGGGCTGAGGCGTTGACGATCACATTGCATCAGCGAAGGCGGGCTAATCTTTAATCTGCGGTCTTTCGTGAAAGCATGACCACTTCCCCGCCCCCGGACTCCAAACAGCCTGCTCGCCCGCCCTGGCAACCGGCCCTGCTCTCGACCATCCTGCCGGGCGGAGGTCAATTCTGGCTGGGATGGCGCTGGCGAGGCATCGGCATCATGGCGGGGCTGGCATTCTTGGCCCCGCTGGCATACTGGTTCGGCGGGATGGGGCTACTGGCCCTGGTCGGCCTGGTCTGGGCCTGGAACATCCGCGACGCCTATCAACTGGCGCAGGGTCGGGCGTCGCGCATCTGGTTGCCCGTGATCCTCGGCGCCATCGTCATCTATGCCATGGGCGTGCAGGTCACGCAGGTGCGGCTAGATCGGCTTGTCACCGGGCTGCCCGGCATGTGGCCCTTTGTGAAGGCGCTGACCGAGCCAGAGCTTTTCGAATATCCCACCGAAGACAAGATCGGGGTCGAGCCAATCCAGGTGCCCTGTATCGACCCGCTGCCCGAACCCGACCGCCTGCCTACCGAAGACCCTGATGTGATCCTCAGCGTGAAATGCGCGTCGGTGGGCGATACGATTCAAGTTTCCGGCGAGGGCTTCTTCCCCGATTTCGAGGGGAATATCTGGTGGATCAACCCCATCGGCTCGGAGCAGCGGATACTCGAAAACCGCCAGCCGCTCGTATTCACGACAGATGACCAGGGTCATTTCGAGGTCTCCATCGTCGTGCCCATGTCGGTTTCGATCTCCAACCTGCCCGGCCCCGGAGAAACGCAGACCCATCGCGTGCAGGTCGTCCAACATAGGCCCTACGGCTTGCCGCAGCCCACCGAGACACTGCGCCTCGTCATCCGCAAGATCGGCGAGACCGTGGCGCTGGCTTTTCTGGCTACGGTACTGGGCGTGATCTTCGCCCTGCCGGTCAGTTTTCTGGCCGCCCGCAATCTGATGTTCGGCCACCCGATCACGCGTGTCATCTACTATATGGTGCGTGGTACCCTGAACATTGTGCGCAGCATCGAGACGTTGATGTGGGCGATTATCTTCGCCGTGTGGGTGGGGCTGGGGCCGTTTGGCGGCATGATTGCTTTGTGGCTGCACACGGTGGCGGCATTGGGCAAACTCTATTCCGAAGCCATCGAAAGCATCGAGCCGGGGCCGATTGAGGCGATTCGGGCCACGGGCGCGCGCTGGCCGCAAATGGTCTCGTTCGCCGTCATCCCCCAAATCCTGCCCTCATTCGTCGCCTACACCCTCTATCGCTGGGACATCAACGTGCGCATGTCCACCGTGATCGGTCTGGTCAGTGACGCCGGATTGGGCTTCCTCGTGATCCAGTGGATACGGCTGAATCAATTCCGGGCCATGGCGACCGCCATCATCGCCATCGTGCTCGTGGTCGCCATCCTCGATTGGGTGTCCGGCAAGGTCCGCCAGGGCATTATCGAAGGCAAGCCCGCTGCCACGAATGAGAGAAAGATGCGGCGCCGGATCGTGCGATTGGGGCTGGTCGGCGCTTTTATCCTGGCCTTTATCTGGTCGTGGAATGTGGCCGAGGTGGATTTGCCGGAACTGGTGAAAGGCGCGCCCGATGGTCTGCGTATCGCCCGCGCGTTCGCATCGCCCGACCTGATCGACCGCCCCACCGAACAACGCTCGGTCAGCCAATTGTTGCCCGTGCCCTGCGGCATCGCCGAGAACGAACCCCAGGTCAGCAGCGGCCCGCGGGTCAGTCTCAGCCTGGATTGCGGCGACGTTGGCGATCCCCTCACCATCATCGGCTCGGAGCTACCGCCCGATACGGATGTCTCCATTCGCTGGTCGCTGCCCGATGGCGCTTATCTGCGCGTGCAAGCTAACTGCTGCACCACCGACGCTGCTGGCAGCGTCCAACTCGACGCGACCATTTCGCCCTTGATGGAAATCAGCCCGGAAGACGCGGCCAATGGCGCCGGCAGCGTGGTCATCGTCTGGGAAGAGGTGGTGGGTGGCCCGCAGATCAGCGAGAACGCCAAGATCGTCCTGAATCTGGCGCTGCAAACCCTGCTTATCGCCCTCATCGCCACCACGATCGGCACCTTCTTCGCCATCCCTCTCAGCTTCCTGGCTGCGCGCAATGTCATGGGCGGGTCGCGGATTGGCATGTCGATCTACACATTTATGCGCATGTGCTTCAACGTTTTCCGCTCCATCGAGCCGCTGATCCTGGTGCTGATCGCCGCCGCCTGGGTGGGGGCAGGGCCATTCGCCGGGGTGATCGCCCTGGCGCTGAACAATATCCCCAATCTGGGCAAGCTCTTCTCCGAAACGATCGAAGATGTGGACGAAGGGCCGATGCAGGCCGTGACTTCGACCGGGGCGAACCGCCTGCAGGTGCTGGTGTATGCCCTGGTTCCGCAGATCGTCCCCCCCTTCCTGGCGTTCATCCTCTACCAATGGGATATCAACATCCGCATGTCCACCGTGCTTGGCTTTGTAGGCGGCGGCGGCATCGGCGAGCAGTTCCGCATTTGGGTGGGGCTGAATCAGTATGCGGCGGCGGGGGCGGCCACGTTGGCCATCGTGCTCATGGTGTGGAGCATGGACTATCTCAGCGCCAAGGCCCGCGAAAAGCTGGTCTGATTTGAGTTGAAAGTTCGAGGTTCAAAGTTCTGAGCCGACGCCACGATGGCGCGGCGCGTCTTGCTTTGGCGACGGCAGGCGGGACTGGTGTAAAATGCTCGCAATGGTTCTGCGTAGTCTGAGGAAAAATGTCTGCCCCGATTTTTATTGGTCGATTCTCCCTTATGAAAAGGCAGGCGTCGTTTGCAAATGTTCAACTTTGAACCCGGCGTTTCCAACTCTGCCCTGAACCTACAGGAGGTTTTCCATGTCCCTGTTCGATAACGAGCAGTTGCAGCAAATCCAACGGGATTTCGAGCGCTGGGAAACGGAATCATTGGGGAAAACGCTCAAACAGCGAGGCGAACGCCAGACCGAGTTCATGACGACGTCCTCGACGCCCGTGCGCCGGTTATATACCCCCCTGGACGTGGCCGACCTCGACTATGGGCGGGATTTGGGGCTGCCGGGCGAGTATCCGTACACGCGCGGGGTGCACAACACCATGTACCGGGGCAAGCTGTGGACGATGCGCATGTTCTCTGGCTTCGGCACAGCCGAGGAAACCAACCGCCGCTACAAATACCTGCTCGACCAGGGCAACATGGGCCTCTCCGTCGCCTTCGACATGCCCACCCTTTACGGTTACGACAGCGACGCGCCCGAAGCGTTGGGCGAATTCGGTAAGTGTGGCGTGGCCGTCAGTTCCCTGGCCGATATGGAAGCGCTGTTCGACGGCATCCCCCTGGGCGAAGTCAGCACCAGCATGACGATCAACTCGCCCGCCGCCATTCTCTGGGCGATGTACATCGTAGCGGCGGAGAAACAGGGCTATGGTCGGGATCAGTTGCGCGGCACCATCCAGAATGACATCCTCAAAGAATACATCGCCCAAAAAGAATTCCTATTCCCGCCCACGCCTTCGATGCGTCTCGTCACCGATACGGTCGAGTTCGGCTCGCAAGAACTGCCGCAATGGAACACGATCAGCATCAGCGGCTATCACATCCGCGAGGCGGGCAGCACGGCTGTACAGGAATTGGCGTTCACGCTCGCCGACGGCTTCGCCTATGTGGAGGCGGCGCTGGCACGCGGGCTGGACATCGACGACTTCGCCCCGCGCCTTAGCTTTTTCTTCAACGCGCACAACGATCTGTTTGAGGAAGTCTGCAAATATCGGGCGGCGCGGCGCATTTGGGCGCGGACGATGAAGGAGAAATATGGGGCGAATGACCCTCGCTCATGGCTGCTGCGCACCCATGCCCAGACTGCGGGCGTCAGCCTCACCGCCCAGCAACCCGAAAACAACATTGTGCGCGTGGCCATCCAGGCCCTGGCCGCGGTGCTGGGCGGCGCGCAAAGCCTGCACACCAACAGCATGGACGAAGCCCTGGCTCTGCCCTCTGAAAAGGCCGTGACCATCGCCCTGCGCACCCAGCAGATCATCGCCCACGAATCGGGCGCGGCCAACAACATCGATCCGTTGGCCGGTTCGTATTATGTCGAACAGCTCACCGGCCAGATGGAAGCGGAAGCCAACGATTATTTCCGCCGCATCGAAGCCCTAGGCGGCGTCATCCCCGCCATCGAAGCAGGCTTCTTCCAACGCGAGATCGCCGAAGCCGCCTATCGTTATCAGATGGAAATTGACACCGGCCAGCGTACCATCGTCGGCGTCAACGATTTTGTGGCCGACGAATCGATCGCCATCCCTATCCTGGAGATGGACCCGGCCGGCTACGAGCGCCAGGCGAGGCGACTGAACAGCGTACGGGCCGAGCGAGATGGCGGGGCTGTGCAGAAAGCCTTGCTCGAACTGGCCGACTGCGCCCGCGGTGACGACAACCTCATGCCGCCGATCATCGAAGCGGTCAGGCGCTACGCCACGTTGGGCGAGATCACCGATGTCTTCCGCGAGGTTTTTGGCGTGTATCATGAGCCGGTGTATTTCTAGTGAGTGATGAAGTAATAAAGTCGCTTTCCTGTGCATTACTCAATCACTCCAACACTTCATTAGGAGCTATCTATGTCTCGTAATATCCGTGTCCTTGTCGCCAAACCAGGTCTTGACGGCCATGATCGCGGCGCCAAAGTCGTGGCCCGCGCCCTGCGCGACGCCGGATTCGAGGTTATCTATACCGGCATCCGGCAGACGCCCGACATGATCGCCGAAGCGGCATTGCAAGAAGATGTCGATGTCGTCGGGCTTTCCATCCTCTCTGGCGCGCACATGGCCCTGGCCCCCAAAGTGATGGAATCGTTGGAAAAAGCGGGAATGGGCGATGTCGTCGTGCTGTTGGGCGGCATCATCCCCGACGAGGACATCGCTACGTTGCACGAAATGGGCATTCGCGGCGTCTTTGGCCCAGGCACGCCCACCGGCGAGATCGTGGATTTTATCAACCGCGAGGTGGCGGAGCCGGTGTAAACTGATGATGGGTGATGAAGTAATCAGTCACGGGGCGTCTCGCGGATTAGATTTTCACTTCATCACTCCATTACTTCATTAACGCCATCCCCCTGTTATGCCCGACCTATACTCCGTCCCCGGCCTGATTTCCGCCCTGAACGAGGGCAATCGCCGCGCTCTCGCCCGCATCATTTCGCACATCGAGGACGGCAGCGAACTTGCCCAACCGTTGATGGCCGTTTTGTATCCAATGGCGGGGAATGCACATCTGATCGGGATCACGGGAGCGCCGGGGACCGGCAAATCCACGCTGGTCAATGTCATCGCTCAGGAATATCGCAAACGCGAGCTAACCGTTGCTATCGTTGCCGTGGATCCCACCAGCCCATTCAGCGGCGGAGCGCTGCTCGGCGACCGCGTTCGCATGCGCGACCTGGCCGGCGACCCCGGCATTTTCATTCGCTCGATGGCGACACGCGGCAGTCTGGGCGGACTGGCGCAGGCCACAGCCGATGTGGTCATGGCGCTGGACGCAGCGGGGTTTCAGCGCGTGATCATCGAAACGGTGGGGGTGGGGCAAAGTGAGGTCGAGATCGCCAGCACCGCCCACACCACGGTCGTCGTGGAAGCGCCGGGCCTGGGCGACGAGGTGCAGGCTATCAAGGCGGGCATCCTGGAGATCGCCGACATCTTCGCCGTGAACAAAGCCGATCGGGAGGGAGCGGATCGCACGGTCATGGCTCTGAAGATGATGTTGGGACTCGGCATTCCCAGCCGCCAGATTTTGCACCATGGCCGCATGCTGCCGGTGGAATTGCCGGAGATCAGTGACGAGAGAGAAGCCTGGATGCCGCCCATCCTCAAAACCATCGCCACCCAGGATCAGGGGGTGCGCGAACTGGTCGATACAATCGAATCGCACCGCGAGTATTTGATTTCGAGCGGCACAAGACAGGTGCGCGACCATTTTCGCGCCGCCACCGAATTGCGCATGATCATGCGTGACACCCTGCTCAACGAAGCGCTAAGCAGAACGACGCCGGATCATCTGGCGGAAATGGTGACGGCGGTCGCGGAACGTAAGCTAGACCCCTACACCGCGGCGCGACAATTGATCATGATCTAAACTAACGTTGCTTTGAAAGCACTAAGTAGAATACGGCATGAAGGTTAGCGACTAACTACCCCCAAAGGGGTTTCACTGATGCCCCCGCGTCTTGGGTAAGCGCAAAGGGTTAGAGGAAGATTTCCCTCTAGCCATCTATTTTCAGGAGAGGAAGTCATGAACTACGGAATTATTCAACCCGGCAAAGGTATCGAATATAAATGGTCAAGCGACCATATTTTCGTCAAAACGATGGGCAGTTTAGCAGAAGGGCGAGTCTCGATGGTAGAGGATACATTGAACCCAGGCTTTCATCTAGGCCGCCATCACCACAAAAAGATGACAGAGATTTTTGGTAGTGGATCAGAATTGACTGATAGCATCAAGTCTTTGAATATTGTAACGGAAGATGAAAAGCCTCAACACAAGTTCGTGGAAGTAATCCGACTTCGAGAAGGAAAGCGTTTTACGAACGAAT
>JAGFJG010000129.1 GCA_024102915.1 Caldilineales bacterium | reverse complement strand
GTCGGTGACGCCAAAATGCGCCGATGTGCCGCGTCCGCCGCCCAGCACGCCGACCGCATGCGCGTCGTCCACCATCAGGCGGGCGCCATAGCGCTGGCAGATCGGAGCCATCTCGGGCAGTGGGGCGATGTCGCCCTCCATGCTGTACAGGCCATCGACGACGACCAGCTTGCCCTGTTCCTCCGGCAGTTTGCTCAGAACTCGCTCCAGGTCACTCATATCGTTGTGCTTGAAACGCTTGATCTCGCCCATGGAAAGCAGCGCTCCATCCACAATACTGGCGTGATCATCTTTGTCCATGATGATGAAATCGCGCCGCCCGACCAGGGCGCTGATCACCCCCAGATTGACCTGCATGCCTGTGGAAAACACCAGCGCCGATTCCTTGCCCACCCATTCGGCCAGTTGTCTCTCCAACTCCATGTGCATTTCCAGGTTGCCGTTGAGAAAACGCGACCCCGTGCAGCTCGTGCCGTACTGTTCGATGGCATCGATCGCCGCCTGCTTGACCTTGGGATGCGTGGTGAGGCCGAGGTAGTTGTTCGACCCGCACATGATCAGACGTCGGCCTTGATAGATGGTTTCAGTGCCTTCGTGGCCGCTCATGGGCAAGAAGTAAGGATAAATGCCCATCTCGATGGCCTGTTTGGCGATCGTAAAATCACGCGTCTTGGCGAAGAGATCGGCTTGCGGCGCAGTGGAAGCCCCGTCTCGCCAGGTAGATTTTGTGGATGAAGAATCGGTGGTCATGATGTTTGCCCCGGCTGGCCGTGAGTGAAGATTGCAAATCGCTGTGGAATGATTACTACACTGTAAGGTCGTGCGGTGTGGTGCGGCGACGAAAATAGACGAACTTTGACGATGTGACGATTCCCGCTTCGTCCACTTTCGTTCTATCGTCAGTAATAACTGTGGGAGCCTCTGAGCGGTTACTTGAAATGGAAATGAATAATGAGTGTAATTTCAGGCCTTGCCCAGTTTGCGCCGAGCCTGTTGATACTCTCGATCGGAAACATAACGAACAAGGCCAGGCGATATACGGGATACGATGCGCAGATATTTCATGGCGCCAATATGGATTTCGAACTTGTTCTTCAGCAAACCGACGATGAACTCCTCGGCAACTTCCGCTGCTGTATAAGTGCGTAAGAATCCATCTTGCATCAGGTGAATCTCTTGTGGTTTCGTGATGTTCTCAGTCTCGAAACCGGGCGTATCGGTATCGGGCGGGAAGACCACAGAGACTCGTACGCCATATGGCTTGAGTTCATTGCGCAGGGATTCGCTCAGACCGAAAATGGCATACTTGGTGGGCGTATAAGTGGCGTAGCCCATCGCCCCCATGAAACCGAGGCCCGATGATGCATTGACGATATGACCACGCCTCGCCTCCATGAAATGCGGCAACAGGATCATGATGGGGATAAGCTGGCCAAAATAGTTGACCTCCATATTGCGGCGGAAGTCCGCCAGGGTCAGTTGTTCGCAATATTGCGGATAGGCATAGCCTACCATATTGATCAGATAATCGGGCAGTCCGCGCAGGTTCAGGAAGCTGGCCAATTCGCCCAACAGCCGCATCTCATCGGTCACATCGCAGGCGATTACATCGATGAATTGTTCGTCGGATGTCCGCAGGCTTTCCAATTCATCCGCGGTTTCCTGCAGGACTTTCGGGTCGCGGGCGACGATGCCCACGCTGCCGCCCAGTTGCACGATCTCGCGGGCCGAAGCTTTGCCAATGCCCTTGGAACCGCCCGGAATCAGGGCGATCTTGCGGCGGAAAGGCTGTTGTTTGATCAACCTGGCGCTAGGCATGGACAGGCTCCATTACCGCTTCCGCTTCGCTCGCAGGGCTTTCCAGACCCGCTTCATCGGCCGCTGCACTTGCGTTTTCATCGCCCGGCCAGACGGGGTAGAACATCAACCACTGGTCGGGGTGCTCGCGGATAGCCGATTCCAGGATGCTGAGGATTTTTTGCGCATAATAGCGGATCGTCTCGTTACGATCGCCAATCATCTGCAGGCGGAATGGCGGCGTAACATCCACTTCGTATGCGTGAGGTCGAGTAGTGTGATTGCGAACAATGGCGACTGCAATCGGCGCTCCCGCCTGTAAAGCCAGCCGGATATGTCCGCTGGGCAAGATGGCGGGGTGACCGAAAAAAATCAAGGGTTCACCCGCCCCGGTGGGGTCAGGTCGGTCTGCGCCGGTGACCACAAGGCCGCCGCCACGCAGGCGGCGTATGGCCTGGCGCAATGCTACCACGCTGACTGGCGTGATTTCGAGTCCCCAGGATTCTCGAATCTGATTCTGCAAATCGTACCCGCTGGAAGGTGCGCGAAAGGTGAGAGCCTGTGTTGGCACGCCCTGGGCGGAAAATGCCAATCCAGCTAAATCGAAGTTACTCATGTGCCCGTTGACGACGACCGCCGAACCGCCTAGAGTGCCTAATTGGGAAAGATATTCTGTCGCCCGATCGGTAAACATCACCGAGCCAAGTACCGAATCCCGCCCTTTTGCCACGCCTCGATAGAAGTCGAAATACGCCCGACCGGCATTGCGAAACACCGCCCGTGCCGTTACTTCGATTTCCTGCTGGTCAGCCGATTCGCTCAGCACGACCCGCAAGTTCTGATGTACTGTATGGACAAGGGCTGTGTTTCCCCGCGCCACAAACCAGGTGACAATGTCGGCCAGTGTATACCCCAACCAGCCCGGGATAATCCGTCCCAGGAACAGGCCGATGCGAAGGGCGAATGCACTGTTGAAAAATTCCTGAAGCACGACGCCCTCTCAATCTCTGCCTAACGCGCCGCCAACGAGGCCATGATGCCGTAGCGCGGGCGCAGCGTGACCAGCGCATGTCCTTCCACGGGGTGATCGGGATCGAGGCGCATGCGATAATGCTGAGCGATGGTCGATACGATGATCATACTTTCCATCAGCGCGAACTGGTCGCCGATGCACATGCGGGCGCCGCCGCCGAAGGGGAAATAGGCGAAGCGCGGGCGGTTCTCCGCGTGTTCGGGCAGGAATCGGTCGGGATCGAAGCGTTCGGGATCATCCCAATAGTCAGGGTGGCGATGCATGGCATACGGGCTCATGGCCACAATCGCCTGGGCGGGGATATGATAGCCGCCCAGGTCGTCGTCCGCCAGGGCCCGGCGGCTGATCGTCCAGGCTGAGGGATAGAGGCGCATGGCCT
Organism: Caldilineales bacterium; assembly: GCA_024102915.1. Taxonomy (GTDB): domain Bacteria; phylum Chloroflexota; class Anaerolineae; order J102; family J102; genus JAGFJG01. Next base: position 59,076 of record JAGFJG010000129.1, on the reverse strand, counting down.
CATCGATTACGCGGCGGGTAAAGGGGAGTTCTTCAAAATCAGTGACACTGATCTGGCGGCTGTTCAGAACGGCGTCCAACTCGGCGTCCAGACGCTCTCGCTCGTGCGGATTTTGGGCGAGCAGCCACCACAACCAGCTCAGGGTGTTGGCGGTGGTCTCGTGTCCAGCCACCAGCAGCGTGATCACCTCGTCGCGCACCTGCTGATCGCTCATGCCCGTGCCGTCATCGTAACGTGCGGTCAGCAACATGTTCAGCAGATCATCCCGCTCGTCGTCGGGGCGCTGCCGCCGCTGGTCGATGATCCCGTACACCACCCTGTTCATGAAAGCCAGGGCATCCTGCACTTTGCGATGCTTGGGCTTGCCGATCGTGACCATGACGTCCAGGTTCTCGCGGATTTCGTCGACCTGGGCGCTGATATCGTAGCTGAACAGGCACTCCGAGATAATGCGGAGCGTCAGCTTCATCATCTCGGAAGCAATGTCGATCATCTGGCCGGATTTGGCATGGGCTTGCCAATCCGCCACGGTCGCCAGCGTTTCCCGCACCATCACGTTTTCAAATTTGACCAGGCTGCGGCGATGAAACGCCGGTTGGATCAGACGGCGTTGAATGCGCCAGAGGGGCGGCTCGCTGGTCAGCAACCCCTGCCCGGTGATGGCGACCAACAGGTATTTGTTCAGAAACGTATCTTTGTTGTAGTTGTGGGCGTTAGTCAGCAAAACCTGCTGTACATAGTCGGGATGATTGATCAGGTAGGCGAAATCGAGCGTCGCGCGATACTGCACGATGTCGCCATAAGTGCGCGTCAATTCCAGCATGTACAGATGCGGAGCGCGCACCAAATCCCGGGCGTTGAGATGGGCGACGGGCGGTTGATTTAGGGTTGTGCTTGTGTCGGCAGATGCGATGCGCACAGACATGGGCCAATCCCTGCGAGCGGTGGTTCGAACGGCCAAAGTCCGGAAAAACTACGCCCGCCATCATAAACGAAAACTGCCGCCAGGGGAAACGGGCTAGGATATTGACTGTTGAATATCTCGTCTGCGCCCCGAAAACTCAACGCACGCGAAATCGCTATCCCCGATCGCCATCCCCTACTCGTACCGCAACGCCTCCGCCGGATAAATACGCGAGGCTTGATACGCGGGCAGCAACGTCGTTAGCAATGAAAAGCCGTAAGCGGCCAGAACGATGATGCCGATCTGCAGCCAGGGGATGGGGAAGCTCCGGTCGGGCAGGATGGAATTGAAGAAAATGCTGACGATATTCTGGCCCAAAACCACGCCGCCGATCACGCCGATCAGGATGCCGGTAAGGGCGACGAAGCTGGATTCGAGCAGAAAGGAGAAAGCCACCATATTGGATTGGAAACCGATCGCCCGCAACATCCCCACCTGTTGGCGGCGCTCGACCACGCTGCGCGTACTGATCACCCCCAGGGCGGCGATGCCCACTAACAGGCCCAGAGCCAGGAACCCCTGGAACAATCGCAGGATGCCGCCGGTCACCGCCTGGGCGGCGGCGTTGCTCTCGGCCATGACCGTGGCATTGAGGGCATTCCCCAGGAAAGCGCGCTCCAATTCGGCCGCAACGGCGTCAACGTCCGCTCCCTCTCTCACCTTCACATAGTACGTGTCCGCATTGGTTTGCTCGCCGAGAATGGCATCGAGCGCCCGGATATTGGTCTGAATCCCCATGCCAGCGACGGTGAAGGGCTCCGCCAGAACGCCGATGACCTGCACGGTGTGCTCGTCTGTCGCCTCTTCGGATTCGCGCAGCGCCAGCCTGACTTCCGGCAAAGTGCTGGCATCAGGATCGATGCCCGTGAGCCTAAAGCCGCTGGGGAAATCGCCATCGAATTCACCCCCGCCCGGCCCACGCCGCTCATCCCCATCCTTGCTCACGGCATCGGCGGTAGCGATAGCCACATCGTCCCTTTCTCGCAATGCCCGCCACACATCGGCGTCGCTGGCGTAACCGGCGGCGCGGTGGCTGAAGCTATAAACTTGCTCTGCCTGGTCGATATAGCCGGGCGTAACCCCGGTCATCATCGTGAATCGCCATCGCTCGCTCCCCGATTCGCCTGCAACCTGCTGCGCTTGCAAGAACTGGGTGTTGATCCCGCCCACGGCAGCGATCTCGTTTTGAGGAAAATCAGGATTGGCTGCGATCTCGGCGGCCAGGTCTTCCATAGGATCGAAAAAGCTGAGCAACGAGAATCCGGCCTCGATCTCGAATCCGGCTGTGCTGATCTCATCCGGTTCGACGAGCGTATGCACGGCATCGATGACGATCGACATGATCGTTACCGTGCTGATCACCATGGCGAAGAGCAGCATGGTCACGCCGGTGCGGAAACGCGTGCTGAGGGGATAGGCGATGGCCGTTTTCAGCACGGGCGAGAGCACGCCGATCCCGCCCAACACGCGATTGATTGCCCATGTCCAGGCGTCGGCATTGAACATCACCACCAGGATAGCGCCGAGGATGACCAGCGGCCCGGTGAGGGTGAAGGAGATCATGGCGAGGGTGAGGTCTTGCTCGAACAGGCTGTCGGAGATGCCCAGCCAGCGCGTCCACGGCGTGCCCCACACGATGATCAGGGTCAGGCCGATGCTGGTGTAAACCAGCCGTTGCACCTGCTCGCGGCGCATGGGCGAGCTTTGCAGCACGGTTCCGGCGAACAGGCTCAGCCCCACCACAGCCAGGGTGACGCCCAGGCGGATGGCATCACGCGTCTGGCCGTTGGCGCTGATCAATAGGGCGATGCCGGCAAATAGCAGAACGGGGCCGATCAGCAATCGCCATAGCCGCACGGCGGAAACATCATCGCCGCCGTCGCCTTCTTCCGGCAGATCACGGATCGCCGCCACAATGTTCAGGCGGCTGGCTCGCCAGGAAGCCAGAGTGACGATGAAAAAGGTGAAGATGACGCCGGCAGCGTAGGCGATGACGATAGAGGTCGGCGCGGTGCGGAAATAGAAGCTGAAGATGCTGCTCTGGCCGCCCAATTGAGAGACGACATTGTTGAACAGCCCGCCGATAAAGCCGATCATGGCATAGGACACAGCCAGGCCGATCAACACGCCCAGCGCCGCTGCCGCCAGATCATAGACCAGTCCCTCGGCCACAAACATCTGCACCACATTGCGGCGCTGCACGCCGATGGCGCGAGCGATGCCGATCTCGCTGCGGCGCTCCGCGGCCAGCATGATGAAGATGAGGAAAATCAGCAGGATCGCCGCCAGGATCGACAGCGCCCCAAACAGCGTAAAAACCGAGGTGAACACCGTCCCGCCCACGGTGGCGGCGGTGACGATGGTCGATTTGTTGAGGGGAGCGAGCAAGTCGAATTCGTTCAGCGCCCGCAAAGCCCGGTCCAGATCGGTGGCGTCCTGGTTCGTCAGATCCAGCTCACGCAGCCAGCCGCGCACGCCGTCGTTTGCCAGCAATGTGCGCAATTCGTCGCTGACGCCGGTTTTGTCCAGTTCGGCAGGCAGGGTCTTGACCTGGCGGGCGAGTTCATCGAATCCGGCGATATTGATGATCAGGTTGGCGATCACCGGCGGCGGGCCTTCCACCTGATCGACGACCTCCTCCTCAGCCTGGGCCGCGCGTCTGTCCAGGATTGTCCGTACCTGAGGTCGGCGCAGGATATCGACCGCATTTTCGACCGTTGCCGGGTCCATCGCCAGCACCCGCAGGCGTTCGCTCACCTCGTCCGCATATTGCAGCCCCTCCACCTCGTCGCCCAAATTAGAGATCAACACATTGTTGACCTTGCCCCGCATGAACAACAGCTTCTGAGCTTCCTCCAGCGGCATCATCACCACCGGCAGCAATGCCCCCACCGGCCCCGCTTCCTCCACAATCGCCCTGACCCGGAAACGGATCGGCAGCGGGCCGATGAACACCTCCAGCACATCCCCCACCTGCGCGTCCAATTGCTCGGCCCCCAAACGGTTGAGATAGATGTCGCCCTGGCGCAGTTGCAGCCCGACCTGGGCCAGATTGCGGTCGATGTCCGAGCCGAGGGTGTTGAGGTTGATCGCACTGAGCAGGTTGGTCGTGGTCGACTGCACGCCGGAGGCGTCGATGCCGAATGTGTCGAGATTGAGGGTGGTCGTCGTCACGCCCAGAGCCTGTAAGCGTTCCGGGCCGAACCCCAGCGTCTCCAAATTGAGGCTGTCGATGCCGGCGTCTTCCAACGGTGCGGTGTCGATGCCAAGCGATTGCAGCGTCGCCAGATCGATATCAATTGTCGCTAGATCGATGCCCTCGCCGCTGGCCGCCGCCGTCAGAGCGGCCGCCCCGCCCGCCACAGCCAAAACCGCATCGGTGAGACTGAATCCCTCCAGTCCCAAATCGGAGCCAGCCTCGTTGGCGGCTGCGATCAGATTGGCGACCTGGGCGAAAAGCACGCCTACGCCTGGTTGCAGGCTGGCCATGTCCACCGGCTTGCCATCAACGCTGGTCAATCCGAAGTTCTGGTCATAGGCGGAATCCACGGCGAAGATAAAGCCGAGCGGCTCGCCCTGGCCCCTGTTCACATCCCGAATGATGGTGGGGAAGAGGATGGAACCGGCCACGGCGTCGATCAGCGGCTCGCTTTCGGCCTCGGCCTGCAATTGCAGATAACGCTCCTCGCTGATCCCGAACAGGCCGCCTTCCAACACCGTCAGAGCGCTGGTCAGCCCGCCTTCGAGCAGATTGTTCAGGTTTTCTTCGGTCTCAGTGGCGGGATCGTCGATGGCGGTATTGTCTTCTGCGAACCCGGCCAGGGCTGAGATCAGCGGCGGGGCGATGACCTCGTCCACCTCGCCATAGGCGTCGATGGCGTTGCGCTGCACCGAATAATTCAGGGTGTCGCCCAGACTGAGCGAGGCGATGAAGATGATCGTGCTGAGAGTGAGGCCGAGGATGATGAGGAAGGTTTGGGCGGGGCGGCGAGTGATGTTGCGCAGGCCCAGTTTCATCAGCACGGGGTTGCGGATGGCGAGCACCACCATGGCCAGCAGGATCAGGCCCACGCCGGCCAACAGAATGATGCTGGCGATCTCAAGCCAGGACAGGTTGCCCATCATGCCCGCCCGTTGCGCCCGTCGTCGAGCACCTGGCCATCCCGCATACGCACGATGCGGTCGCAAAGCTCGCCGATCTCGCGGTTGTGCGTGACGACGATCAAAGTCTGGTTCTGTTCGTCGTTCAGTTTGCGCAGGAGTTCCATGACATCCTCGGCGGATTCGCTATCGAGATTGCCGGTGGGCTCGTCGGCCCAGACGATGGCGGGGTTGTTGATCAGCGCCCGGGCGATGGTCACTCGCTGGCGCTGCCCGGCGGAGAGTTCGGCGGGGCGATGGTCGGCGCGGTCGGACAATCCCACCTGCGCCAGGGCATCCAGCGCCCGCTGCCGCGCGTCTTTCGGCTTGACGCCGCTGACCAGCAAAGGCAGTTCCACGTTCTCGACGGCGGAGATCACGGGCAGGAGATTGAAGGTCTGGAAGACGAAGCCCATGCGCTCAGCCCGATAGCTGGTGCGCTTGCGATCGCCCATCTCCTGCAGATTGACGCCCTCGATGAACACCTCGCCCTCATCGAATTCATCCAGCCCGGACAGGCAATTGAGCATGGTGGTTTTGCCGCAGCCCGACGGCCCCATAATGGCGACCATTTCCCCTGGCTCCACCGCCAGATTGATCCCGCGAAGGGCGTGGACTTCGACCTTGCCGGTGCGGAATGATTTATGAACGTTTTGGGCGTCGATGATGGGTTGGGGCATGAGGTTGGGAATGGGGGATGGGGAGATGGTAAGAGTTGGTTTGTTGGTTGGGCGGGGATTTGATTGTACCATCGGTCGCTATACGGCGTTGCGCTTTCCCAGGTTGCCAAATTAGAAGGGCCGACTGCGCAACGATTGGGGCGAAAGCGGCAATCAGAGGACGGGCTGGGGCGCAAGGCTTTGCGGCCCCGGTCATCGTGCATTGGGTCGTAATGGGTTTGCGGGCGACTCGCCGCTGGCCCTATCCGATTTCTTAGGCCCGGACAACCCGTTCCCCTGATTCTAAGATGGTTGACCCCGGGCGATGGATGATGGCAAAAACTTCGGCAAAAGCGATCCGCCATTTATCGTCCGTCGACCATCGTCAAGGCCCTAACGCCCGGACTTTATTTCGGCATCCACTTCAACGCTTCGTAGGTCTGGCCGGGGCCGCCGAACTGGTCGAGGATACTCCACTGGGCGAGCTGGCTGCCGGGATTGGTGGTGGCGAAATTCAGGTTCCAGAGGAAGGCCGGGCCTACATAGCCCCAATTTTTCATCATCTGATAGAAATCACGCGTCCACCGCGCCTGCTCGTCGTAGGTGTTGTCGTTGGCGTACATGTAATTGCCGTCGAAGGCCCCGCCCGCGGCCCAACCGAATTCGGTCGGCCAGATGCGCTTGGCCCCATCGCCGTATTTGAGCATGATGTTGCGATAGCCTTCCAGGGTGGAACGCGCCGACCAGGAATGATGCGGCGTGTCGCATGGCCCCATGAACTGGGCGTTTTCGCTAGAGACGAACCCGCAAGCCTGCTGCCAGGTGAGATTGGGCGGGACATTGTAGCCGCTGGGGTGAGCGCCGATGGCGTCGGACACGCCCTTAAGTCCGTGCTGATACATCGCTTCCAAATAGCGGAAGTCATCGACGGCCAGATTGCCATAGTCGCCGACGGGCGTCAGCGCTCCGCTGACCACGGTCATTTGCGGGCAGGCGGCCTTGATCGCCGCATACGAGCGCTTGAGCAAATCCATGTAACGGGCGGCGTCCAGCGGCTCGTTGCCCCATTCGTAGTGCAGGTTTTGCTCGTTCCACACCTCGATAGCCCTGACCCGGCCGCAATAATGCCCGGCGAACGCGCCCAGGAAATTGGCGAATGTTTGCGGGTCGGCGGGCGGGCCTTCCACGCCCAGGTCGGCATCGGCGGGGCGCGCCCATTCCGGCGCCTTCACCACCGAGCTAAGCACATTGATGCCCTGGCCGCTGAAGAACCCCACCAGATGATCCTGCTCCCCCCAATCGAACTGGCCCGGCGCTTTCTCGATATCCCGCCACAGCACCTGCCATTTCACCCAATTGAAGCCCAGGTCTTTGATGGCGTTGGCCGCGGCGGTGATGTCCGCGCCGTAATAGGGCTGGATTTGCACGCCGTAGCCGAAGCTGCCGCCGGTGGCCGGGCGTGGGGACGGGGCGGTTGAGGCAGCCGGGGCGGCGCTGGCGGGTGCGGGCACGGGCGTGGGCGGCGGTTCCGGGATGTTGGCCGCCACTTCGATGCCGTCCAATGACCCTTGCGCCCGTACGATGGGGGCGTAAATCCACACCGGCTCGCCATTGGGGCGGGCAAGCTGCCACCAGTCGCCCGCTGGATTTTTGCCGATGATGCGCAGGGCGTCGCCCGCCTGCAGACCGCCCACGCGGGCGTAATTGGTGCCGGGACCGTCGCGCAGGTTGGTGGGGCCGGTGGCCACAGCCTGGGCAAAGGCCAGCGGCATGGGCGTGGGCGACGCCGGGGCGACCGTGGCCGTGGGCGTGTCCACAGTGGTGGGGGTGGCGATAACGGTCGGGGTATGCGTGGGTTCCGGCGTGGCGGTAGCGGCGGGCGTGGCCGTCGCCGTGGGTGTATAGGTGACGACGAATTGGCCGAGGAGGGCGCTGGCGTCGAGCTGGCCTGATCCGTCCGCCGCCTGGCAGGAAATCAGCAGCAGGCAGAGGGCGATCAGAATCAGGGTGCGGGGGAGGGTGTTCATTCCTGGTTCAGGGTCTGCGAAGACATGGCTGCTGTGGCAGGTCGGGCGGAAGGAGTGGATTAGGTCGATACGCCAGTTGTTGTCGCCATCATAGCGGGCCTGGGCGGGCGCGTCAATGACGTGCGTCATGTGGGAAGCTGGCGATATGTTGGTGCGGTTTCTCCCCTTCTCTCGGCCTGGGAGAAGGGGCCGGGGGATGAGGGCGTAAATCTCCCGGAAATTTAGTTTGCTGCGAAATTCGGGATTGACAACCTCGCCTCTTCCCGATATACTTTCTTTCAGAAAGCAAGATTGATTTCCCCCGCCAACTGGGCGCTCGAATGCGCCCTCTTTCTGACAAGGATGTCAACTTGAGCCGTACGGGTAATGCAGCGCTTCTGCGCAAGGTGAATGAATCGGCTGTACTCAAACTTCTGCGGGAAGAAGGGCCGATGGCGCGCTCGGAAATCGCCCGGCATTCCCGGCTCAGCGCCCCCACCATCACGCGCATCACGGCCAGCCTGATCGACAGCGGCCTGGTTTTGGAGCGAGAGGCGGGAAGCTCCACCGGCGGTCGTCCCCCCACCCTGTTGGAATTCAACGCCAGCGCCGGATCGGTGATTGGCGTGTACATCGGCCAGCAGATGACCGGGGCCTTGGCTAATCTGAGCGGCAAAGTGCTGGCCCGGCGCACCAGCGACTCTGTGGCTGGAGACAGGGGCGTGGAAGAGTTGGTCGCCCTGGTGACCGAACTGATGGAACAGGCCGAAGCGCAGGGTTTGCGAGTGCGCGGCGTGGCCGTGGGCGCACCCTCGATTGTTCTCTATCCCCAGGGCGTTGTGGTATGGTCGCCCACGCTCGGCTGGCAAAACCTGCCGCTCAAACGCATATTGGAAGAGCAACTCGGCGTCCCGGTGCTGATCGAAAATGAGGTCAATCTGATCGCTTTGGGCGAAAGCTGGCGCGGGGCGGGGCGCGGATTGGATAATCTGGTGTGCATCTCACTGGGCGAGGGCATCGGTTCCGGCCTGATCCTGAACGGCAGACTCTATCGGGGGGCGGGCAGCGCGGCTGGTGAGATCGGATACATGATCCCCAGTGAGCGCTACCTGGGCCAGAAGTATGACACATTCGGTTGTATGGAGGGGCTGGCCGGCAGCCTGGGCATCATCCAGCGGGCGCGGGCGCGCATCAACGCCGGGGAGAGGACTTCGCTTCGGGAATCGTCGGGTAATGGGAAAGAGCCGAAACCGTTGACGGTCGGTGCGATCTTATCGGCAGCCCGGCAGGGCGACGCCCTGGCCGCGGCGGTGGTCGCTGAAACGATCGATTATCTGACCCTGGCGATTGCCAATCTTGCCAGCCTGATCGCACCCGAACGCATCATCATCAGCGGCGAACTGGCCGAGTATGCTGATCTTTTTATCGAGCCGATCCAGAATCGCCTCAATGGGCTGATCCCGCACATGCCGGATATCGTCGTGTCCGAATTACGATTGGATGCCGTGATATTCGGGGCGGTGGCCGCGGCCCTGCGCGAGACCAGCGATGCCCTGTTTGTACAGCCATCCCAAGTCTGAACAACGCCAACCCTAACTATCGATTTTCAATTCCAATGCAGCAGAGGTGATCCACGCGATGAGCCAGGAGCCTGTCATCCAAGTCAAGAACGCAAGAAAAACCTTCGAGAGCGACCGCGGCCCGGTGGAAGCTCTGGGCGGCTTCGATATGTATGTCAACCGAGGCGAATTTGTTTCCATCGTCGGCCCCAGCGGTTGCGGGAAGAGCACGCTGTTGTGGGCGATGGCGGCATTGTGGCCCTTGACGTCTGGCAGCATCACCATCAACGGCCAGGAAGTGATGGGCCCGCGCAAAGAGGTGGGCATGGTTTTTCAAAGCGCCAATCTATTGCCGTGGCGCAATCTCAGGATGAATATCCATTTCCCCTTTGAGATCATGGGCTTGAAGGTCAAAGATTATCAGCAGCGCATCGACGAATTGATCAAAATGACAGCTTTGACTGGTTTTGAAGGCCATCATCCAGGCGAGTTATCGGGGGGTATGCAACAGCGCGCCTCAATCGTGCGCGCCTTGGCCTACGATCCTGACGTACTTCTGATGGATGAACCCTTCGGTGCACTTGATGCCTTCACACGGGATGAGATGAATCTGATGCTCCTCGATATTTGGGGAGCATCTCAGAAGACGATCGTGTTTGTTACCCATCAGATCCCAGAGGCGGTCTATCTATCCGATCGCATCTATGTGATGACGCCTCGCCCTGGCCGTAATTCCAAAGTCTTCGAAATTGACCTGCCCCGTCCTCGCCCGCTTTCAATCACGACCGAAGCGCATTTCTTCGAACTTACAGGTCACATCAAAGAAACCATCTATGCTGACGTTGATGAGTCCGTAAAATTGGGTCAATACGAAATTGATCAATACGCTCATTGAGACAACTCAACTAACTTTCCTCATTTTCGTAAAGAAACTTACGTCATTGCCACGCAAGCGCCTTTCGTAAATAGGAGATATTTTTTAGGAGATTCATCATGGCTGAACTTACCAAAGAAGGTTCAAGCTCTCAGGATTCAGGTGCACCGAGCGACGGACTTACGAACTGGTCTGCATTAACATCGCTCGATTTTGCAGGTACTCAGCTCGCCATCATCGTCGGTTTGGCAATCGCTGTTATCCTGGGTACAGAACTATTGGTGCGAGTCCTCGACATTCCTACGTATGTTTTTCCCAAACCCAGTGAAATTGCGACAGCTTTAGTCAACAACTTTCCCACCCTGCGTCCCCACATCGCCACGACTTTGCGCGATCTACTCATAGGATATGTGATTGGTGCGACCTTAGGCATCTTTCTTGCTGCCGTGATCACACAATTTCCATTTGCCGAGAAAGTTGTGACCCCCTATATATTGATCCTGGTCACAACTCCTATGATGGCGCTGGTACCTTTATTGATCCTCCAGTTCGGGTTTGGCGAGACGCCTCGTATCATCGCTGTCACTCTGGCAGTCGGCCCCATGGTGATGATTAACGCTGCCACGGGTTTTCGACGCACCGATGCAGGAAAGCTGGCGTTAGCAAGGCTCTATGGCGCTTCGACCTATCAGATTTTTGCCAAAGTGCGTTTTCCCCTGGCGTTGCCGATGATCATTGTTGGTTTAATGGTTGGTGGCATTTTTGGCCTACTCACGGCAGTAGGCGCTGAAATGGTCGGCGGTGGAAGCGGATTAGGCAATCGCTTGATGTACTACTCTTCATTGGCACGCATGGACAGCTTTTTCAGCGTCCTGGTTATCGTAGCCACAATGGGTATCTCCCTCTATGTATTGTTCTATTTTATCGGTAAAAGATGGGCAAGTTGGGAAGCGTAGCAGCAGCCCCAGCTCTAGATCGTAGGAGGTGAGCAAGAACACTAATCAAAACAGTTAATCTGAATAAACCAATACCAATCGTTTCTCAACCGGCCTGCTTTGCAGGCGCCCACTGCTCATGAAGGAGAGAACTCCATGAAAAGCAACGTAGTTGTGCGAAATGCATTTCTTGTGATCGTGATATTGGCTCTAGGCATCCTGGTAGCAGCCTGCGCCGCACCACAGCCTGCAGCGCCTGCAGCCCCAGCCGCGGAGGAACCGGCTGCCGAGGAACCCGCAGTTGAAGAACCGGCTGCCGAGGAACCCGCTGAAATGCCAATGGATAAAGTCGTCTGGGTATCTCCTCGCGGGACACTAGAGGTTATGGATGATAACAACCTCTGGTCCGCCATTGAAATGGGATATTGCTCCGAACTCGGTATTGACCTTGAACTTCAGCCCGGACCGCAGGAATCTCTCGCTGTCACGCGTTTGGTAGCCGAGGGACAAGCTGATGCCGGATATCCCTCGCCTGGTGTGTTGGTAACAAGTATCGATACCGGCATTCCAGTCATCCTGGCGTGGGAAATGATGATGGGTCAGGTCTTTGATTTCGCCGTTCCGAAAGGCTCCGATATCAAAAGCATCGCGGATCTGAAGGGCAAGAGTATTTCACTGTGGGCTCCTGGCGCCAACGTCGTTGTTGACCCGATCTTGATTGAGGCAGGAGTTGATCCAGCTGATGTCGAGTATGTAGTTGGCGGTGCGCAGTGGGGTCAAGTAGTCGCTCAGGGTCAGGCCGATGCCGCGCTGGCATGGCGTGGATTAGCCGCCCAGTGGGATGCGCAGGGATTGGAACTGGATTACATCGTAGGTAACGATTTCTCAGACCACCCTTCAAATGGTTATGATATTCGTAAGTCGGACCTGGACGATCCTGACAAGGTTGATATGTGGAGTCGATTCTTCCAGTGCGTCGCAATGGGGCTCGACTTTGCACGACAGAACCCGCGCGCTGCCGCTCAGATTACATATGAGCAGTTCCCTGCATTGCAGGAACAGATGACGCCTCAACTGGCGCTCGATTCCATGTTACAGTTGGCCTGTGGTTATTACGAGAGCTATGAACTCGGTCTGGGCTACGGTTACCATGACATGGACAACTGGGACAACTACATTCAGACCGTCTTCGATCTGGGTCAGATCGAGAACCGGCTAGCGGTCGAAGACGTAGTGACCAATCAGTTTGTGGAGGCGGCCAACAACTTCGACAAAGAACGTGTCAAGCAAGACGCCGAGAACTTCCAACTCAACGAAGAATGGCAGAATGTTTCTGTGCTAGAGTGTAACTGATGACCATGGGGAGCGGGGTCAATTGAGAACTCGCTCCCCTTTGAATGGCGGATTACAGTGACCGAATCAGAGCTACTAGCCTTATCACAACTATTTCCCTAAAGGACGAAGCAAATGAACAACATACTGGCAGGACATACCAATAGCTACCATACCTATAGTCTCGATGAATCCCTGGCTGGGATCGCTAAAGCTGGTTTCAAGTATGTCGAACTCTCTGCTGTGAAAGGCTGGACCGAGCATGTGCCGTTGGATGCAACCGACGCCAACATTGCAGAAATACAAGCTAAGCTGAAACATTGGGGTTTGCAAATATCTTCGTTGAGCGGCCATTCTGATCTGACCACAGCAGCAGGCGTCGTGGATGGAAAGAAAGCGGTTGACCTATGTCAAAAGCTGGGGGTTACGATCATGTGTACAGCCATCGGTGGACATTACAGCGAAAATGAGGACAAGAGCGCTTTCATGGGACACATTCATGATCTCGCCGACTACGCGGCAGCTCGTGATGTTATGCTGGCCCTCGAGATTCACGGCGATATTATGGCCAGTGCAGCACTGTCGGTTCCACTCATCCAGGAAATCGATCGTCCCAATGTGTTGATCAACTACGATACCGCCAACTGCATCTTTTATGGCAACGTGCAAGCAGTTGATGATATCGCAAAGGCTGCGCCCTACCTTGCGCACGTTCATCTGAAGGATAAAGCCGGCGAAGTCCGCGAATGGAATTTCCCGGGGGTAGGTGAGGGCTACGTCAATTTTGCTAAAGTGCTCAGTATATTGGACGATGTCGGTTTCTCTGGCCCGCTGAGCGTTGAAATTGAATTTCAGGGTGAGCCTTGGCCTCCGTTGGCGGAAGTTGATAGGGCTATGAAGGTGTCTTACGAGACATTAAGCGGTCTTGGTCTGAAATAACGTTTCGCCCGTGAGGTGCCAGATAAGATACGTCAAGACATCCTTGCGGGCGATCATGCCAACTAGGTAAAAGGAGAAACGCCATGCTGAAAATCGGTATCCTTGGCGCAGGATTCATGGGGGCTACCCATGCAGAAGCCTTCGCCCAAGTTCCAGATGTGCAAATAGTCGGAATTTCATCTCGATCTACCGAGAAGGCACACACATTGGCGGGAAAATATGACGCGAGACCGTTCACAGATGCACTGGCGTTGGCCACCGATCCAGACATCGATGCAGTCAGCAATACTTTACCCACCTATCTTCACAAGGACCTTACCCTTGCTGCTCTGGAAGCTGGAAAACATGTGCTATTAGAAAAACCGATGGGTCTCTCGGTTGAGGAATGTGATGAACTGATTGCCGTTGCTAAACAATCGAATCGAGTGCTTATGATCGGCCAGACACTGCGCTTCTGGCCAGAGTACATGGCCATTTCCGAATTCCTAAAAAGTGGTCAGTTGGGAAAACCCTTAGCTGCGACAGCCACCCGCCGCCTGGGCCCGCCGCGTTGGGCTGAGTGGTTCCTGGATCCGAAATTGTCAGGTGGCGAAGTGCTTGACCTTCATATTCATGACTTGGACATGCTCAACTGGCTGTTTGGATCACCCAAAAACATCTATACCCGTGGTCAACGCAGTCCCGAAACCGGCGGATGGGATTTAGCGATGTCCCTGATCGATTACGGAGATGTCAAAGCATTCGCTGAAGGCAATGCCCTACAGCCGCCAGAATATCCCTTCACAATGACGCTTACGGTGCTATGCGAGAGAGGCTCAATCGAGTTCAGCTTTCGCGCTGGTGGTGTACAGGTCGACTCCCGAGACGCTGGCGGTTCCGGCCTTACTGTCTACGAACATGGCAAATCACCTTATGGACTTGAATTCGAAGCTGGCGATGGATATGTGAACATGACAAAGCACTTTGTCGAGAGTATCCGCTTGGGCCGAGCATGTGAACGAGGCACTCCTGAACAGGGTCGACTGGCAGTTGCCACGGCGCTGGCGGCACGTCGATCCATTGAGACGGATCAGGTCGTATCATTCTGAACCGCCAATTGATCACACCAGATCCAAAGAGTTTTCATAACGAAGAAAGTTACAATGCGCTACATGGCCGTCGGAGCTCACCCAGACGACATTGAGATGTTCTGCGCCGGAACCCTTGTGCGAGCGGTTCAAGCGGGACACGACGCTATTATGTGCGTGGCCTGTGACGGTTCAGGCGGTCATACCGCCATTGGCCCGGTAGAGCTTACACGCATTAGAGGACAAGAAGCTCAGAGTGCAGCAAGTATTATCGGGGCGGAGTTTATCCCGCTTGGCTATCCTGACATGTTCATCTTCGATGATCGCGAGACGAGATTGATTTTCGCAGATGCCATTCGTCGGGCGCGCCCGGATGTCATCATAACGCATTGGCCGCATGACTATCACGCCGATCATCGTATCGTCAGCCAATTGGTTTTTGCCGCAAGTTTCCTGGCAACCCTGCCAAACATCAAGACCGATCATCCCGCTTATCCGTTAGTGACGCCAATCTATTATATGGACACGCCTGCGAGTAAGGGTTTTGTGCCCACAGAATACGTTGACATTACGGAAACCTACGAAACAAAACAGCGCATGCTTTCTTGTCATGAAAGTCAGGTCACATGGCTTAAGGAGCACGACAACGTCGACATTCTGGAATTTATGGAAACGATGGCTCGTTCGCGAGGAACCCAATGCGGTGTTAGATATGCCGAGGGTTTTCGGTTTGCCGATGTCTGGCCGCGCACGGTAACTCGACGGCTTCTCCCCTAATACGCAACTTGAGTCTTATCTCATTCTGACAAAGGCAAACCAAGGAGTTTACATGAGAGATTTCGATCATGTCGGTCTCCCCACCGACGACGTACAACCCGGGGAAATGTGGGTGGAAGAGACCCGCGTTTGGGTCACCAACCCGCAAGACCACCCATACAAAGTGGAATACTTGCGCTACGAGCCGGACTCGCCTGTGACTGGCCCCGTGCGAAATCTACCCCATATCGCCTTCCAGGTGCCCAATCTTGAAGAAGCCATTGCAGACTCGCCCATCTTACTCGGCCCATTCAAAGCCACAGAGTCGCTGACCGTCGTCTTTGTACTCAAAGATGGCGCTGTCTTCGAATACATGCACAGCGACCTGGGGCATGACTGGCACAAAACAGAATAACAAGGCATGTTGTCGTACAAGTTACGCATTACAAGGATGAATAACCGGTCATGAAAAAAGTTAAACTCGGCATCATCGGCCTGGGCTGGTTCGGTGAATTTCATGGTGAAGCCCTGGCATCTTTGCCAAATGTGGAAATCCATTCACTATGCACCCGCACCGAATCTCGGCTGAAGCAGGTCGGCGAAAAGTTCGGCGTCAGCAATCTGTACACCGACTACAACGAGATGCTAGCTGATCCGGAGTTGGAGGCGGTGAGCATCACGACCATGTGGGATCAGCACACCGGGCCGGCTTTGGCTGCCATTGCCGCGGGCAAACATGTGTTTTTAGAAAAACCCATGGCGTCCACCGTGACCGACTGTCGCGCCATCGTCGATGCCGCCAACGCCTCGGACAAGTACTTCATGGTCGGCCATATCGTGCGGTTCAACCCGCGCTATGCCGCGGTCAAGCGCGAGATCGAGGCGGGCAAGATCGGAAAAATCGTCTCGATCTACGCCAGGCGCAATGTGCCAGTTTCCATTGGCACGGCGGTACTGCCCAAGATCGGACCCATCATCGGCGATGGCGTCCATGATACGGACATCATGCTCTGGTACACCGGCGCCAAAATCGAAACGGCCTACGCCCAGACCCTGAACGTCCACGGCCACAAATACCCGGATATCGGGTTCACGATGTATCGGTTCGATACCGGGGCGATTGGCGTGTGCGAAAACATCTGGTGCATGCCCGACCACAAGGGCTATTTCCCGGACGAGCGCATGGAGATCATCGGCACGGAGGGCGGCGTCTATTTGCAGGAAACTTATCCCAGCCTGCAGGTGGTGGCGAAAGACGGCTCGTATACGCCCGACCCCACCTACTGGCCTGAGATCCGGCCGGGCGTGCGCGGCGGGGCGCTGGCAGAAGAACTGGGCTATTTTCTGAACTGCATTGTCGATGGCACGCCGCCCAGCATCATCACCCCGGAAGAGTCATTGGCGGCCGTGCAGGCATGTCTGGCAGCCGAATACTCCGCCGAGATCGGCCAGCCCGTACGTGTGCCTGAGTTCGCATGAGCCGATAATCGAAATTTGATATTGGGTATTGGGAATTGGAAGCTGTCAGCGTCGACCAGTGCTCAATACCCATTACCCGGTACCCAATATCCATCCATCCAGGAGGACCAATGTGAGTTTCGCATACGATTTGGCTAAATTTATCTCGTTTCGTGACCTGGCTGAGTGTGAACGCGTGCGCGCTATCAAGCGCGACGACATCACCACACACGCTAACCCCGAATTCAGGATCGGCGTCATCGATGACGTAGCCGAGTTCTATGGCGCTTTCGCCGCCGATATCGTCACCCGCATCCAAAACGCGTTGGATGAAGTCCGTGAATTTGTGGGCATTTTCCCGGTCGGACCTATGCCGCAATACGCCATCGCCGCCCACATGATCAATGGCCTGCGCATCCCCATGCACCATGTCCATACCTTCAACATGGACGAATACGCCGATCAGGATGGCAATACCGCGCCGGCGGACTGGTCGGGCTCCTTCCAAACGGCGATGATGGACAACTTTTTCCTGCGTATCGACCCCGAACTGCGGCCTCCGCTCGAACAGATTCATTTCCCTAACTCCGCCAACATCAACGACTATGGCAAAATGATCGACGACCTGGGCGGGGCGGATGTCTGCTACGGCGGCATCGGCTGGTGCGGCCACATCGCATTCTGGGAATCGGACCTGGGCGAGGAATTCGGCGATGATCTGGAAGCCTACAAGCAGGCTGGCCCGCGCATCGTGGAACTGACGCCGATGACGATTATGCAGAACGCTTTGCACTCTTTTGGCGGCGACTGGTCGTGGGTTCCGCCCAAGGCGGCCACCATCGGCCCGGCCCAAATCGTCGGCGCTCGCGACCGTAGTTTCTGGCTGGATGGCTACCTGGGCGGCGGGGTGAGCTGGCAACGTTTCATCGCCCGACTGTGCGCGCATGGCCGCGTGAATACGCTGGTTCCCGGCTCATTGCTGCAAACCGTGCCCGGAACGTATACGATCTGGGGGCCAGTGGCCGATGACGTTGAAATCCATATGTCCTGAAAGCAGGTGCGTCGCACTTTGGAAGTGCGACGCACCTCGAAGCGAGGTTTGATGCCATGCGAACGACCATGATCCCTGATTCCGATTATCGAAACCGGATTGCGCGCTTGCAGGCGGCGATGGCGGCGGCGGAACTCGATGTCATCGTCACCTATTCCTCCGAATCAGAGCCGGCCAGCAGCCGTTATCTGGCGGACTTCTGGCCCTTCTTCGATTTCTGCGGCATTGTCGTGCCGCGCCAAGGCGAGCCCGCGCTCGTCACTGGCGGGCCGGAATCCTACGAATTCGCCAAACAATTCTCGCGCATCACAGACATCCGCATTCACCCCGCCTTTGTCGAAAGCTCAGCCCCCGACTGGGTG
Organism: Caldilineales bacterium; assembly: GCA_024102915.1. Taxonomy (GTDB): domain Bacteria; phylum Chloroflexota; class Anaerolineae; order J102; family J102; genus JAGFJG01. Next base: position 40,974 of record JAGFJG010000129.1, on the reverse strand, counting down.
CCGCCTGTGACCTACGAGGATTTTCGTTCGATCCTCGCAGCCGTGTGCGACTACAACCCCAACCGTATCGGCGTCACCGACTGGAATATCTTCCCCCACCTCATCCTTGCTGACCTGAAGGACGCCGCCCCGAATGCCGAGTTTGTACCCGCCGACGACATCCTCCTGGGTGTGCGGGCGATCAAATCGGACTATGAGCTGGCAGTGATTCGCAAGGCGTATTGGATCACCGAGCAGGCGATGATCGACGCCATGACCACGGCCGGCGAAGGTATGCCCGAATGGCAGATCGAGGCCGCCGCCCATAACACCATGAAACATTTGGGCGCTGAGGGCACCTCCTATCCGATCTGGGTGTGCTCCGGCCCCAACACCCGCCAAAGTCTGTGCCGCTCCACCGACCGCCGCATCCGTCGCGATGAGCTGGTGCAGCTAACTTTCGGGGCGAAGTATATGGGCTATTGCGGCAATATGTGCCGTCCCTTTGTCATCGGCGAAGCCCCGCCGCGAGCGCGCGAGTTGATGGCCGTGGCATTGGAAGGTGTGAACGGGGCGCTGCGCGACATCCGCCCCGGCATCGCCGCCAAAGAGGTGTTTCAGAATTATCACGACACGCTCAGCAAGTACGGCTTCGAGGAATTCACGCTGTACGGGCCAGCGCACGGCACGGGCACATCCGAGGTGGAGGGGCTGTGGTTGGGCGCAGGCAGCGACACGATCATCCAGCCCAACATGCAATTCAATGTCGATGTGTGGCTGAGTGACGGCGAGTACGGCATGCGCTACGAGGACGGTCTGATCGTCACCGAGGATGGCATCGAGGAATTGACGTCGTACCGCCGCGAGATCATCGAAATTGCGTGAGGGAGTTCAGGTATTGGATATTGGGTATTGGTCACTGCGACGAATCGCCAATATCCAATACCCAATATCATCTCATTGGTTTGTGTGATAGATGGATAGGAACGATTTTGCCGCTTTCGCTCGCGAAATGCGGTTGAAATATCAGGATGAAATCGTGCGGGTGATGCAAGATTTGGTCCGCATTCCCACCGAAAACACGCCACCCACCGGGAACGAGAAAGCTGGGCAGGTCTATGTGACAGACTATCTGCACGGCCTGGGTCTGGACGTAGACATGTACGAGCCGACCGCGGTGGCAGAGCTGGAATCGCATCCGTATTATTGGCCGGGCCGCGACTACACCGACCGTCCCAATGTTTCGACTGTTTTGCCGGGAACGGGTGGCGGGCGCTCCCTCTTGCTGACCGGGCAGATGGACACGGTCGCCCTGGGCGAGAACGCCTGGTCGGTCGAGCCCTTTGGCGGGGAGATCAGGGATGGGCGGCTGTACGGTTTGGGGTCGGTGGACATGAAGGGGGCGATGGGAGCGATGCTGGTCTTAGTCAGGGCGCTGGTCGAGCAAGGTATTCGTCTCGGAGGAAGCCTGAGTTATGAAAGCGTGGTGGATGAGGAGGAAGCCGGGGTCAATTCCACCATCGCCGGGCGGTTGCGGCACGGCACGATGGACGCCGCCATCATCCCCGAAGTGACCGGCTTGCAGGTTTACCCGGCTGCGCGCGGGGCGCTGATCACCGATGTACTTTTCACAAATCACGATACCACATGGTTGGATGTGGGCACGGGCGGCGAAGCGCAGGTCGATGTCGTGCAGCAGATCGGTCTTGTGTTGACGCATCTCGATGACTTACGCGCCAGCCGCCGCTCGCATCCCGTCCCCGCGCTCTATCAGAGTTATCCCGATCCCATGCCCGTGCAGGTGACGAAAATCTATGCGGGTGGATGGGGCAGCCAGGTTCCTATCGCTGTGCCGCCGGATGGGAAGCTCGAATTGATTGCGCAGACCTTACCGGGAGAGAGGCGAGAGGATGTGCTGGGAGAGGTGCAAGACTGGCTGGACGATCTCGTCCGCCTGCACCCGACCGCCTTCGCCACCCGACCCGAATTGCACTTTCGGCGGCGGTGGATGGTCCCCACCAGCATGGCTGCCGATCACGCCCTGGTGACGGCGCTGGTCGGGAGCACGGAAATGGCGACCGGTCGCAAGCCGGATGTGTTGGGCGCGCCCTATCCCTGCGATCTGTTCGCCTTGCAGCATATCTTCGGCATGCCGGGCGTAATCTTCGGCCCGGCTGGCGGCAACGCCCACGCCGCGGACGAATATGTCGAGTTGGACAGCGTCTTCGCCTTTTGGGAAAGCTTGCTGGCATTCGTCATGCGTTGGTGCGAGGCGGAAGTCAGTCGTTCGGGTTGAGGGAGTTTGTAAATTCAGCCGACGCCAACAGGAAAGGGGGGAATTTGAGAGGGAATAACCCTTCTCGACACCACATCCTAGTCGGTATAAAATGGCATTATGAAACGTGATCAAGTCACTGCAATTCTCCAGCATCATCAACAAGAATTGGTCGAGCAGTATAGCGTACAGGCGCTGGCACTGTTCGGCTCGACCGCGCGCGACCGAGCTTCGGCGACAAGCGATGTCGATCTCGTGGTGGAATTTAGTAAACCTGTGGGATATTTTCACCTGTTCGCGTTGCAGGATTATCTGACGCAACTTCTGGGCTGTCCGGTCGATCTAGGCACACTCAACAGCCTCAAGCCACGCATACGTCGTCAGGTAGAACACGAGCTGGTGCATGTCATCTAGAAATTGGCGTGAGCGCGTTCGCGATATTCTCGACGCCATTGCCGAAATACAAGACTTCTTGGGCACGATGGATTTTGACACGTTCCGACAAGACCTGCGGACAATCCGCGCCGTGGAGATGAACTTCATCGTCATCGGCGAAGCCGCCGCTGCAATTCCTGAAGATATCCAGGAAGAGTATTCTCACGTACCATGGCATTTGATGCGGGGAATGCGCAATCGCATTGTTCACGCCTATTTCTCTGTCGATGACGCGATTGTCTGGACGACGACGCACGATGACCTGCCTGCGTTGGCGATTGTGCTGCAGGAACTTCTGTAGGCGACAGCAGGGGTTCGATAGGTGTACGGATTAGAGCCAAATATCTGCGCCTATAGAATCCGTCTCAACTTAATTTTTATCATCTTCTTCATAAAAATTTGACCTCACGCGCCCGCACTCCTATAATCGATTAGCCATTGAACAACTTCAACGGTCACGCTCAATCTATCATTTTCAACCTTCAACCTTTAACCTTCGACTGCTTTCCTATTCCCACATGCGCATTATCCTAGCAAGTCCCGAAGCCAAAGTCTGGTCCGAACGCAAGCACATCCCTCTGGGGATCGGCTATCTCGCCGCGGTGCTGCGGCAGGCCGGGCACGATGTCATCATCTATGACGCGGCGATTGAGGACTATCCCGTCACCTATTACATCGAAGAAGCGGAAGCGGCTGGCAAGCCCTATCAATTGATCGGCATCTCCGCCGCCACACCCCTGATCGGCGATGCCTGGGAGATGGCGAAAACCGCCAAGCGCTATGGTCTCACTACCATCCTCGGCGGCCCGCACCTCACCATCCTCCCCGCCGAATCGCTTGGCCCCGAGCATCCCTATGTCGATTACACCTTCAAAGGGGAGGCGGAAGAGGGCATCGTCGAGTTCGTGGATGCTTTGGAAAAAGGTGAGAAGCCTGAGGATAGGGACATTCCGGGTCTCAATTTCCGGCGGGGCGACGAGATTATCGTCTCGCCGATCTCACCCATGATCGAAGACCTGGACAGCCTGCCCTTCCCCGCCCATGACCTGTTCAAGATCGACCAATACACCAACCTTCAGCCCCTCACCGACGGTCTGGACCCCCACGCCCGCTCCTTCACCATCCTCACAAGCCGCGGCTGCCCCTACAAGTGCACCTTCTGCTCCAAGCCCGTCACCGGTGATACCTGGCGCGGACGCAGCGTCGAGAACGTGGTGGCGGAATGGCGCTGGTTGGTGCAAGAATTGGGCGCTACCGAGATCGGCGTCACCGACGATATTTGGAATCTGAAACTGCCGCGGGCCAAAGACCTGTGCCGTCGCATCGTCGAGGAGGGCATCAACACCGTGCCCTGGACGACCGTGCATGGCATGAAAGTCAATCACACTGATCCGGAGCTTTTCCTGTTGATGAAGGCCGCCGGGGCCAAACGCGTCGGTTTTGGCGTGGAAAATGGCGACCCCTGGATGCTAAAAAATGTGATCCGCAAAGGCCAGTCATTGGATCAGGTGCGCAATGCCTTCCGTTGGGCCAAAGAAGCCGATCTGCAAACCATGGGCTTTTTCATCTTCGGCATGCCCAAAGATACCGAAGAGACCATGGAAAAGACCATCCAGCTGGCGCTGGAACTCGACCCCGACCTGGCCAACTTCATGCTGGCCGCGCCCTTCCCTGGCACCAAGATGTGGGATATAATCCAGGAAGGCGGCGAGGTTTTCGCCCACGAATGGCCCGATTACGCCATCCACGAGCAGAAAGCCCGTTTCGTCATGCACGACGGCGAGTACGATCCCGACCTGGTGGTGAAGAAATGGCGGGAGGCTTATCGCCGCTTTTACCTTTATCGCCCCAAACGGGTTTGGGAAAAGGTGTCCAAGAAGAGCTTCTGGCTTGATCTGCCCAATACGGCCGCCAATGCCCGTCGCTTTTTCATCGGCGCCAAAGACCAGCAAGCGCCGCAGTTGGCAGGCGCCGAGCCTGTAACCAGCGTTTCGGGGCTAGTGAACCGCATGTAGCTGACCCTGTACGACGCGCTGCAGCAGCGCGTCGTTCGTCGAACCATGCTAGCTCCAACCGAGCGCTTTTCCTCGCGGGTCGAAGATTATGTTCGATACCGGCCGGGCTATCCTGCTGGCATCATCGAACTGTTGCGGGCTGACTGCGGATTAACCAGCGACAGTAGCATCGCCGATATTGGTTCGGGTACGGGCAAACTGGCGGAGTTATTTCTAGCAGCCGGGATTCGGGTCTTCGGAGTGGAACCGAACCGGGAAATGCGCGAGGCGGGCGAACAATCGCTGGCCGACTATACGAACTTCACCAGCATCGCCGGTACGGCCGAGGCCACCACGTTGCCAGCGTCCAGTTTCGATTTCGTTACAGCCGGTCAGGCGTTTCACTGGTTCGATCAAACTGCGGCGGCGACCGAGTTCCGTCGCATCCTCAAACCCAAGGGTTGGGTGGTATTGGTCTGGAACGAACGCAGTACGGTCTCACCCTTCCAGCAGGACTACGAACAATTGCTTTTGACGACCTGCGCCGATTATGCCCAGGTGACACATCGCAACGTCAGCGCCGATGATATTCGCCTTGCGTTTGACCTCGACCCTTTCGGCAATGCCCAATTTGAGAACTTCCAGGATTTCGATTTCTCAGGGCTGCAGGGACGCGTCCTCTCCTCCTCTTACGCACCACAACCCGGCCATCCGGACTATCCCGCCCTTATCGCCGGTCTGGAAAAACTCTTCGCCCAATACCAAACCAATGGGCTGATCCGCTTCGCCTACGACACCCAGGTCTATTATGGGCAGTTTTAGTAGATAATCTGTAGGCAGTAATCAGTAGCCGGTTGAACCAAAACCGATTACTGACCACTGGACACTGAACACCTCTCGCTATGTCCCTCCTCACCCTCGCTCCTCGTATCCCCGCCTATTGGGCATTCCGTCGCCTGGGCTGGCCGCGCATGCTGCCATTTTCGGTGGTGATCAGCATCAGCTTTCGCTGCAACAGCAAGTGCCGCACCTGCGATGTGTGGCGCAAACCCAATGATGATATGAGCATCGAGGAATGGGATAAAGTCTTTGCCAACCTGGGCAAGGGCGTCGAATATCTGACCTTCACCGGCGGCGAACCGTTTCTGCGCAAAGACCTGGACGAAATGGTGATCTCGGGCTACCGGCACTGTCGCCCCAGCTATATCACCATCCCCACCAACGGCATCCTCACCGACCGCATTCTGGACAAAGTGGATCGGATCTGCCGGGAGTGTGTTGGCACGGACATCGGCATCAATCTCTCGTTGGACGGGATCGGCGAAGAACATGACGACATCCGTGGGGTGCCAGGAAATTGGGAGAGAGCTATGTCCACCTGGCAAGGGTTGAAGGCGCTCAAGGAAACGCACAGCAACCTGATCGTCACAGTTCACACCGTCGTCAGCCGATTCAACACGCACCGCTTCCAGGAAATCTACGAAGGCTTGCAATTTTTGCAGCCGGACAGTTACATCACCGAGGTAGCGGAGGAGCGGGTCGAGTTGGATACGGTGGGATGGGGCATCACGCCTCAGCCGGAGGACTATGCACCTATTGCCGATTTCCTCAGCGAAAAAGCTCGTTCGGCTCCGGCCCAGGGATTCGCCCGGTTTACCCAGGGCTTCCGGGCTCAGTATTATCAGCTTGCCAAACGCACCCTCTTCGAACAAACACAGGTGATTGATTGCTATGCCGGTTGGGCCAGCGCCCAGATTGGGCCGAATGGCGACATCTGGACGTGCTGCATCCGGGCTGAGCCGGTGGGCAACCTGCGCCAAACCGATTACGACATCCGGCCAATCTGGTTTAGCCCGGAAATGCAGGCCATGCGACGCAGTATTTACGAAAAGGAATGCGCCTGTCCTATGGCCAATGCCACATATACTAATATGCTATTGCACCCGCCGACCGTGGGGAAAGTGGCGATTGATCTCGTTGGCTGAGCGTTTGATTTAGAAACGATCACCCTTGCCGCCCCAAAACGCATAGACAGCGAGTAAACTTTAGAAGCTTATTTACACATTGACGGTCCTGCGTTTTTGGCAAAGGGGGTTGTCAATGACTAGAATGCTGACATTCATTTGGCCAACTCACTTTTCTGCTCCCAGGAGTAATCGTCTCGATGAGTTCGATCCATTTTGCAGGGCCACTTGTGAGACGCGGAAATTATTACTGTGTTGAGTTTCCCCGATTTTTAAGCGGTGATTTGCGCAGCCGCGCCCGCGTCAAGGTGCGCGGCACGATCAACGGCGGCGATTATGATGGTTCCGCCTTTCCCACAGGCGATGGCCGCCATTTCATCATGATCAATGCCCGCATGCGTAATGATCTGGGCATCAATGAGGGGGAGGAAGTCGTCGTCATTCTTGACCAGGTTACAAGCAAGGGCATAGTCATCGAGGACGATGAGGGATACGAGTAACGCCACGCGTTCGAGCGGTTCATGCGCAGAACAGCAAAAGCCCAGGAGGTGTGTCTCCTGGGCTTTCACTATTATCCCCTCCCCCGGGGTAATCAAATTGAACAATCGTGAGTATACTTTATTTAGTTCCGCTGAAATGTTTGATGGATCACATTCTTTTGTTAAGAATTAAAGGTACCTATCCAACGAATTGAAGCTCAGCGGTTTCACCAAATAAAAAAGGCCCACTTAATGACGTGGGCCTTTTTGTTTGCTCGAAAGTATAAGACGCTTTAGAAACCGCTGGCTATCACGAATTCCACCGACTGCCCCGCCCACTGGATAAACGGCTGTGCGAAGATGCCGGTCACGAGGACGGCGACGGCGCAGACGATAAGGGCGGCATTGAGACCGGCGCTAACCTGCACCCGGCTCTCATTATCGCTATTCACAAAGAACATATAACGGACGACGTTCAGGTAGTAGGCTGCGGCTATGACCACATTGATGGCGGCCACACCGGCAAGGATGAGCATGTCCTGGGTGACTGCGGCTCCGAATACGAAGAATTTGCCGATGAAACCGCCGGTGGGCGGGATGCCGGCCAGGGAAAGCAAGTAGATGGTCATCAGCAGGGCGAGGGCCGGCGAGCGTTTGGCCAGCCCGGAAAAAGCGCTCAACTCGTTCGAACCATCTTGTTTCTCGACGGCCATGACTACGAGAAATGCACCGACATTGGTGAACACATAGGCGAAGATGTAGATCAACAAGCCGTTGAGTCCGCTGAAGGTGGGGTCAGATCCCATAGCCGCTAACCCGATCAGAATGTAGCCGGCCTGAGCGATGGATGAATAAGCCAACATGCGTTTGACGCTGGTTTGTTTCAGGGCGATGAAGTTGGCGACCGACATGGTAAGGATCGCCAAAGCTGCCAGGTAGGTTGTCCAGTCGGCGGCGAAATCAGGCAGAGCGGTAATCAGCACGCGGGTGGCTACGGCAAATCCCGCCGCTTTCGAGGCTGTGGAGAGGTAAGCGGTGACCGGCGTGGGTGCGCCGTCATAGGTGTCGGGTGCCCAGTGGTGGAAGGGAACCCAGGTGGCTTTGAAGCCGAATCCCACCACGAGAAAGATGATGGCGGCGACCCCCAGCAGTAGATTCGTGCCGCTGGCGGTCAATATCTGGCCGATAGCGACAAGGTCCGTGCTGCCGGTTGCGCCGTACAGTAATGAAATCCCGTACAGCATGACTGCGCCAGCGGTTGCGCCAAACAAGAAGTACTTCACCGCCGCCTCTTCACCCAATTTATCGCCACGAACGAAGCCGGTCAACACGTAGGATGTGATCGACAGGAATTCGATGCTGAGATAAACGAGGATCAGATTGGAGGCGCTGGCGGTGATGCTGATCGCCAGCGCAGCGAAGACGAGGAAGGCGTAGTATTCGCCCAGATAGCGGCTGCGGCCTTTCATGAAGTTGACCGAAGCGACCACCACCAGGGCGATGCCAATAATCGCCGCCGACTTGATGAAGAGGGCGAAGCCATCGACGGTCATCGTCGAGGCCACAACGCCGTACGTGCCTGTCACAGTCAGGGCTATCGCGGCGACAAGGGCGAGGACGAGTCCGATCACGGCCAGGAAGGCAGCGGTACGGCCATCGTCCTTGCGCTGGCGCAGCAAATCAGCGCCCAGCACGACAAAGCCAGTTACGAGCAGGATCAGTTCTGGCGAAAGCAGAAAGAGGGTTTCGGTAGCGCTCAAGGTCGTCCCTCCCTTAGAAGAGTGCCCGGAGGGTTTCTACGGAGAAAGCGTTGAAATAGGTCAGGACTAGGGTCGGGAAGATGCCGAACAGGAACATGAGAAAGACCAGCGGCCACAGGGTCAGTTTTTCGAACCCAACCATGTCGGTGGGGCCATCGGCGTGCTCGCCGGTGACAGTGGTCCAGTGATCCCATTTGTTCTCGTCGTACTGCCCAAGGAAGACGTTCTGAATGATGCGGTAGAGGATATAGGCGGCGGTGATGACGATGCCTATCACGCCGATGACCGCAAGCACGGGCACCAGGGCGAATGCGCCTCGGAAGGTGAAGAATTCCGCCCAGAATCCGGCCAGACCGGGCAACCCCAGCGAGGCGAAACCGGCGATCATCATTGTGCCGTAAAAGAGTGGCGTCACGCCGCTGAGCCCGCCAAATGCAGCCAGATCACGTGTATGCGCCCGTTCATAGATAACGCCGACCAGGAAGAACAATGCGCCTGTGATCAGACCATGGAAGAACATCTGCAGGGTGGCGCCATTCAAGGCCATGGCAGCGGAGTTGAACAGTTCTTCGTTCACCGAGCTGTTATTCAGCGCCCAGGCGGCAGCGCCAATGCCCAACAGCACATAACCCATGTGGCTTACCGAGGAATAAGCGATCAGCCGTTTCAGATCCTTTTGCGCCAGCGAGACGAAAGCGCCATAGACGATGCCGATCACGCCGATCAGCGCCACGATCCAACCGAATTCAGCAAAGGTGGAGGGGAAGAGGGGTAGGGCGATGCGCAGGATGCCGTACCCGCCTAGCTTCAGCAGAACGCCAGCCAGGATCACGGAACCGGCAGTCGGGGCGGCGGTGTGGGCATCGGGCAACCAGGTATGGAAGGGGAAGGCCGGAATTTTGATGGCGAAGGCGATAAAGAACGCCCAGAACGAGAGCGTTGCCGCCAACGGTACATTAGCCCACACGCCGCCAGGCGTGGAGGCGGCGGCCAGGATATCAAAGGTGCCGGTGCTGAGGTAAACGCCGATGATAGCCAGCAGCATGAACACGGAACCCATGAGGGTATAGAGGAAGAACTTGATGGCAGCGTACTGTGGCCGATCTTTCTCTTGTCCCCAAATGCCGATCAGGAAGTACATGGGAACCAGGCCGATTTCCCAGAAGACATAGAACAGCACCAGATCCAGCGAGATGAAAACGCCGAACATGCCGGTGGCCAGGAATAGGAACAAAGCGAAGAACTCCGGCACGCGTCTGTTGATCACGCGGGCGGAATAGTACAGGCCCAATGTGGTCAATAGCGCTGTCAGGAAAATGAGCGGGACGCTCAGCCCATCGGCGCCGATGTGGTAGGTCACACCCAAAGCCGGGATCCAGTCGAGCTGAACCTCGTAGGCCATACCGCCAACATTAACGCCCTGGAGATAATTCAGGCCATAATCGACAACGAGAATGATCGATAGGATGAGCGGTATCAGGCTCCAGACTATCGAAAATGTCTTGATCCCCTTCGGATTCTTCTTCGGCAGTAATAAGACAATGATACTGCCAATCAGCGGAAGAAAGGCGATGAGGGTCAAGATTGAGCTTCTAAGAAAGTCCATTGAAATCTCCTCCTCAGGACAGCAGGGAGATATTGATGAGCAATAATGAAATTTAGGTGTTTAGAAAAATAGGATTTCGACGGCAGCCAGAACAATCAGCACTGCCAATAACATAACCAGGAGATATTGTTGGATTTGGCCGGTTTGGATCAGTCGGAGCACGGAACCGGTTGCCGATGCCACCAGTCCGGTGCCATTGACAGCGCCATCGATGATGTATTCATCCAGAATCCGGCGGGAGAAGCTCGCGGCCCAACGACCGAAGCGTCCCACAGCATTGACGATGGCATCGATGACGGTGCGGTCGAACCAGAATGCAACTTTCGCCAGCCACAGCACCGGGCGCACGGCGATGGTGTGGTACAGTTCGTCAAAGTAGTACTTGTTGCGCAACACTTTGTGGATCGAACCCAGCCATCGCGCCAGTGGATCGGTGTCTCCAGCCTGGAGGGGCTTGCGCCCGTAAATCAGCCAGGCCAGGAAAATGCCGCCCAGCGCCACGACGATAGAGATCAGGACAGGCGAGATATTGAATGGCGGAGCTTCAGCGTGAAGTTCGTAGACGTGAGCCTGTTCGCCGATGAAGTGATGCCAGGGGTTGTTTAGAATACCGCCGAGCGCAGGAAAGTCTTCGGGAATGCCCACCCAGCCTGCCACGATGGCGAATACCGCCAGCACGATCAGAGGGATGGTCATGGCCTTGACGCTTTCGGGAGCATGAGCGGCGGCCTCGGTGCGAGGTTTACCAAAAAAGGTGAGGAAAATCTGACGGAAGGTGTAGAAGGCCGTGAGCAATGCGGCGAGGGCCAGAACCCAGAAGATCGTGCGGTGTCCCAGGTACCAGGCCTCGGCCAGAATCTCATCCTTCGACCAGAACCCGGCGGTGATGATGGGAAAACCGGAGAGGGCGGCGCCGCCAATGATGAATGTCCAGGCTGTGATCGGCATGCGTTTGCGCAGACCGCCCATATTCATCATGTCCTGAGCGTCGAAGTGTTCCTCTTCGTGATGACCATGTTCGTCGTGCCCATGGCCGTCATGGCTGTGCTCGTGTACATGATGATGCCCGTGCTCGACGCCGTGAATGACCGAGCCGGAACCGAGGAAGAGCAGCGCCTTGAAAAAGGCGTGCATGATCAGGTGGAAGACTGCGGCGATCCAGGCCCCAATCCCCAGGGCGGCGAACATATACCCAAGCTGTGAGATCGTGGAATACGCCAGGACTTTTTTGATGTCGTTCTGAGCGACGGCGATGGTGGCGGCGAAGAGGGCGGTGAAAGCCCCGATAATGCTGACGAAGAGGACGGCGCCATTGGCCCCGTGATCAAAGGCATTGAAGAGCGGCCACATGCGCACGATCAGGTAGACGCCAGCGGAGACCATGGTGGCGGCATGGATGAGAGCCGAGACGGGGGTCGGGCCTTCCATGGCGTCGGGCAACCACACGTGCAGGGGGAACTGGGCTGACTTGCCGATAGCGCCCCAGAAAATAAGGATGGAGATCAATACCACCCACGAAACCTCGCCGAAGATGGGCAATGTCAGGGTTTGTTCGGCCAGATGATGCAACATCTCCGGGTTGAAGATTTCCTGGAAGTTCATGGTTCCGGCCAGGATATACAGGAAGATCAGGCCCATCATGAACAGGACATCGCCCACGCGGGTGGTGAGGAAAGCTTTCAAACCGGCTTTGGGCGGAGTGATCTGCTTGGGGTTCGGATAAACTTTGTTATACCAGAAGCCGATGAGCAGATAAGAACACAAGCCCATAATCTCCCAGAAGATGAACAACATCAGCAGGTTATCCGCCACGACCAGACCCAACATCCCTGTGGCAAACAGCGAAATGTAACCAAAGAACCGGCTGTACAACGGGTCGAGCCCATCCAGATTGAGCTTCTGCACCAGATGGCCGGGGAAGGTCATATAGCCCGTGCTATAGATGAAAATCATCGTCAGCACAATGCCGACCATGAACAACATCACCGCCGTAACCCCGTCCACCATCACGCCCATCGATAAGGTTGCCATCCCCGTAGGCAGATACGGTATGGTCACATCAAAGGGATGGACGACCGTCACCTCCGGATCGCTGAAAGCGGTAAAGGCGACAGCCCAACAGAGAATCCACGCCAACACAACGCCAACCAGAGCGATCGACGAACTGAGACGCTTATTTTTCTCTGTGATGGTAAAGATGATGGCGAATGCCAGCAATGTGGGCAATGGCACAAGCCATGCAAGATTGAGTACCGTGTCAGACATAAAAGACCTCGACCGTGGCGTGTTTGGCGGGCGACGGGCGGTGAGCGATTAAGTGCGTCGTGAAAAGAAGAAGTTGGTGATCAGGAAGCCAAGTAAAGCACCCAGGGCGGCCACGATTAGACTCAACCAATCTTGGGTCCAACCCAGCCAGCGGATGATGATAACTGCTAGAATGGCGCTGATGAGGCTCACACTCAGCAAAATCGTCTGCTGGCGTTTCGCTGCCTGCGCCTTTTTCAATACGTCCTGGATGTCTCGATAGTTGGGATCGTACTTGATGATTTCCTTGGCGTAATGCACTGCGCCGCTATATTTGCCTGTAGCCATGCGTTCCTGTACGACATCGTAGATAACTGACAATTGTTCGTCCAGGGAACCTTGCAGTTGCTCCTTTGGCATCTCAGTGCGCGTGCTTCAAAAAGAGAATTATCCTTAACCTTTAAGTGCGTCGAGTTCTTCGACGTTGATGGATTGGCGCGAACGATAAATCGCAATCATCAAGGCCAGACCAACGGCCGCCTCAGCCGCCGCCACGGTCAAGACGATGATGGCAAATACCTGTCCAGAAGGATCATCCGGACGCACGAATCGCCAGAATGCCAGCAAATTGATATTGACGGCATTCAGCATCAACTCGACGCCGATCAGGATGCCGATGGCATTGCGGCGAGCCAACACCCCAAACAGCCCAATGCCAAACAGGGCTGCGCTTAGAATCAGATACCAGGAAAGCGGTACGAACACTGGGTTTCTTCCTCCTCAAGGTCTCTCCAGCGTCACTGAGGACGCTGGTTAGGGATGCCGCTCACGGGCGATCATGATGGCGCCGATCAATGCCACAAGCAGCATGATCGAAGCCACCTCAAATGGGATGACATATTCATTCACCAGACTGCGACCAATCTGGGCGATCGCATCTGGCGGGACAGCCTGGACGCTGACATCGAATCTGGCGGCGCTGACCAGCCAGGCCAAGGCCACAAACGCCAAGAACACGGCGATGCCGATAACAGGCCAATACCGGTTCAATTGTCCCGCCTCACGGCCCATCATGCTGCGACTGAGCATGATGGCGAACACCAGCAGAGTCGCCACCGCCCCGATATAGATGATGATCTGCGATACGGCCAGGAACTCAGCCTCCAGCAGGATGTAGACTATCGCTACGCCAAAGAAGGAGCCGACCAGGAACAGAGCGGCATGAAAGAGGTTGCGCGCCGTGACGGCGCCGACGGCCATGCCCACCGTGAAAAGAGTGACAAGAATGAAGATTATCTGCATTACCATAGCAACGTCTACCTTTAGAGTCGCGGTATTTCAGGTGTGAAGGCTCGTTTGGTGACAGGCGTTCGACGACGCATGACTCTGGTCAGCAGGAAGATGCCGAAGGCCAGCACGAACACATTCACTGCCAACATGGCGGGGCCTTCGAGGGCGGTGGGCAAACCGATCTTGAGCACAATTGCAACCAACATGAAGAGCAGCAACGCCAGGGGCACGAGGACTTTCCAGCAAAAAGCCATCATCTGATCGACACGCAATCGGGGGAAGGTTGCACGCACCCAGGCCAGGACAAAGAACAAGAACAAGGTCTTCGCCCCAAAATAAAAGATGCCGAGAATAGGCACTTGCTCCACGAAAGGCCCCTGCCAGCCGCCCAGGAATACGGTGGCGGCGATTGCTGCCAGGACGAACGAATTGAGGAAGAAGGAGAGGAAGAACCAGGCGAATTTCATGCCTGAGTATTCGATATTGAAACCGGCCACGATCTCCGATTCAGCCTCGAGCAGGTCGAACGGCGCTCGCTCCCCTTCAGCCAGGGCTGCGACAAAGAAAATGATAAAAGCCGCAGGCAACATCCAGATATACCAACCCAGGCCGAAGAATTGACCCTGCGCTTCCGCCAGGCCATTCATGCGCATGGTTCCGGCGGCCAGAACCGGCAACAACATCGCCATCCCCAGCGGAATCTCGTACGAGAGCAATTGCGCCACAGTGCGGAACCCGCCGACCAGCGCATATTTGTTATTTGATGCCCAGCCCGCCATCAGCGCCGCCGTCGTGGTGATGGCGCCGAGGGCGACGAGATAGAGCACGCCAACGTTGATGTCGCTTCCCAGAACGCCGTTGGCGAAGGGGATGACGGCCATCGCCATGATGACAGGGAACACGGACAACGCCGGGGCCAGGTTATAAGTCACTCGGTCGGCTTCCGTCGGCGTAATGTCTTCCTTTGTCAATAACTTCATGGCGTCGGCTACAGTTTGCAGCAGGCCAAAAGGTCCGGCACGGTTGGGGCCAACCCGATCCTGAATCCGGGCGGCGATCTTGCGTTCCAGCCAGATCAGACCAATCACCAGCGTCAGAGCGAAGATCAAAATCAGCAAAGCCCCAATGATCCAGCCACTGACATCGATCACGCCGGACGGCAATCCCATATTGCTGAGGAGTTGGGTGTACAACTCGCCTATTTGACGAAGATCCAGTTGGGATAAATCCATCGATGATTCTCCGAGCTCAGAATGGATAACTAGCCGCTAACCCGATTTATTGCCATTCCAGCGCCTGCTTGCGCCAGGCGTAAAGCAGGGCGAATGCCAGAATCAGGACAAAGATGATCGCTTCAAAAACAGCAAACAGGCCGACCTGTTCAAAAGCCACGGCAAAGGGGAATAAAAACATGACTTCCAGGTCGAAGACGACGAATATCAGCGCTATCAAATAATATTGCGCCCGAAATTGCACCCACGTCTCACCGATAGTCTCCACACCACATTCATAAATCGAATTCTTTACAGGATTGGGGCGCTTCGGTCGTAGCAACCAGGCCGCTGCCAATCCGATGAAAGGGAAGGCGAATGCAACAAGAGCAAGGGCGCCGATGAGACCATATTGGCTGAGCATGCAACTTCTCCTAGAAAATCGAACACCGCTGGCGGTTTGGATTCAGCGGTTCGATTCTTCACCGGGTAATAACCCGTATACCCATGATAGATATACAGCGCCGTCGGGATGATTCCAGATGATTCGGATAAGCGCTGGTGAAGTAAATGTTCAAGTGTTGTACCAGGGGCGCAACACGGACGGGATTATAGCACAGGGATTCAAGACAAGGGAAGTTTTTCACATGAAACGATTTTTGGCAATGGCATCTTCTCGCCAACCTGCTTGTGCGCATACGCCGCCGCTCTGCGCGTTTTACATGATTTCGGCATTCAACGTCTGAGGCTGGCGAAAGGGCCATATACCGTGGTACAATCCGGGCGAGCTTTGTTGGATTTGAAATTGCATGACCAATCGAACTGTCTATCGCGTTGGCCCCGACTCTTTTGAGACGGATTTCGGGCGCTTGCAACGGAATACCGAACGTTATGATGAGGGCAAAGGCTTGATTGGCGGCGATCCGCGGCGGCGACCGCGCTGGCAGCATCCCTTACCGCCGCCGCCAGCCCAGTCATTTCGCCTGCTCTCCTCCGATGCGGCCACACTTTCCCAAATGCAGGCCTCTCTCGGCGAAGGGGAAATCGAGGTGGAGATCGGCAGCGGGCGGGGTGAGTTTATTCTGGATTGGGCGGCGCATCATCCTCAACGCCGCTTTCTGGCTTTTGAAGTCAAATTGAAACTGATGCGCAACATCACCCAACGCGCAGCACGCGCATCCCTGCGCAATCTTTGGGTCTCGGATGATGACGCCCGGTTTGATCTCCCGCGGCTGCTGCCGCCCCAAAGCGTTAGCGTCATCCACATCCTGTTTCCCGACCCCTGGTGGAAGCCCAAGCATCAGGCGCGCAGGCTCTTTGTCACGCCCTTCGTTGATACGTTAAGCGATCTATTGAAGCCTGGCGGCATCCTGCGCGTGGCCACCGATGTCCCTGGCTATGGCGACGCTATTCTTGCCCTCATGTCAGCTCGCGCCGATTTTCTTTCCCATGACCCTGAACTCAGTCTGCAATTTCAAGCGGCGGCTCCCACCTCGCGCCAGGCTTATTGCGACGAGGTTGGCAGGTCGTACCAGTATTTCTACTTTACCCGTAATTCTTGAACAGCCCTCAACCCAAAACCTCAACAGGAAATTCTCATGACTCGTCAAATCATTCACACAGATTCCGCTCCCGCCGCTGTCGGCCCTTACTCTCAAGCTGTCTCCACCGGCAGCTTTTTGTTTACCGCCGGCCAGATTGGGCTTGACCCCGCCACAGGCAAGCTGCGCGAAGGGTTGGAAGCACAGGCCAAACAGGTCATGGCCAACTTGCAGGCTGTGCTTCAGGCCGCGAGCGCTGACTTTCAAAACGTGGTCAAAACAACGATTTTTTTGGCTGACATGGCCGATTTCGCCGCCGTGAACGCCATCTACGGCAGCCATTTCACCGGCTCGCCGCCAGCACGTTCGACAGTGGCGGTCAGCGCTCTGCCTTTGGGCGCTCTGGTAGAGATCGAAGTCATCGCCTTATTGGCCTAGGACGGCCCGTTTATTCGGGTAAATCCAGCACTTCAGGCGCAATCTGTTAAGTAAGTCCCCTATTTTGCCAATTGTTAGGGGTCACGTTATACTGTTCGTCTAATCATCTGGAGGAGAAGGCTATCATTCCATGAACAATCTCGAACCACTTTCTGATTCAACAACTCAGGAGGTCAATCCCGCTCTGCTCAACGAGCCAAATGACGCTAACACCGAACAGCAAGAAATCCATCCTATGGAACTATTGCTCAATGAAGACACATTCAACTTCAAAGAACTTGAAGTTGGCGAAATGATCGAAGGCGTTATCGTCGGCATCAACGACAACGAAATACTTGTCGATATTGGCTCGAAATCGGAAGGCGTCATCCCTGCTCGCGACCTGGATCGTGTTGACGAAGAGATTCGCGAGGATTTGCAATTGGGCAAATCCATTTTTATCCAGGTTGTGCGCCCTGAAGACCGCGAGGGTCATGCCCTGCTCTCACTCTCTCGCGCGCTGCAGGAATACGATTGGAAACACGCTGAAGAACTGCTGGAATCACAGGAAATTTTCGAAGGTGAAGTCAGCGGTTTCAACAAGGGCGGCGTTATTGTCTTCCTCGGTAAAGCCCGGGGCTTTGTCCCCGCCTCGCAGCTCGTCAGTGACGAGGGCCGTAAGCGCGATGATTCCGATGATCGTTTTTCGGAACTCGTGGGCAATAACCTGTACCTCAAGGTCATCGAGATTGATCGTTCTCGCAATCGACTGATCCTGTCAGAACGGCAGGCCGAGCGTGAGCGACGGCGCGTGCAAAAAGCCAAGCTGCTCAATGACCTGCAAGTCGGCGAAGTCCGCACCGGCGTTATCAGCAGCATCGCCAACTTTGGCGCCTTTGTCGATCTGGGCGGAGCTGACGGTCTGGTGCACCTTTCCGAACTTTCCTGGGGCCGCATCCAGGACCCCAGCGAGGTGGTGGAAATCGGCCAGGAGGTCGAGGTCAGGATCATCAGTGTTGACCGCGACCGCCGCCGCATCGGTCTCAGCCTGCGCCAGTTGCAGCCGGAACCGTGGACGGTTGTGCACGAGAATTACGCCATCGGCCAGCTTGTCGAGGCGGAAATCACGCGTATCACCAGTTTCGGCGCGTTCGCCCGCGTTGATGGCATGATCGAAGGCCTCATTCACGTCAGCGAACTATCGGAACGCCGCATCAATCATCCCAAAGAAGTCGTTCACGAGGGCCAGAAACTGACCCTGCGCATCATCAAGATCGAACCTGAAAAACGCCGCATGGGCCTCAGCCTGAAACGCGTGGCCGAGGAAGAATATGCAGTCGTTTCCTGGTCCGAGGATGAGATCGATGAGGAATCGGATTACGATTACGATGACGACGAATTGGAGACGACCGCCATGGCCGAAGCGCTTGCTGCTGCCGAAGAGGCGTCTGCGATGGCGGTTGAGGCGACCGGTCTCAGCGAGGCCGAAGTGCTAGAGGCCGAGGTAGAGGTTGAAGAGGTAGTTGCCGAAACCGATGAAGGCGAAGTCGTCATAGCGGAAGTCCGTGTCGAGGAAATCGTTGCCGGCGTCAACGAAGAAGGCGAGGAAGTCGTCGAAGTCGTTGAGTCTGTAGCGGATGTCGTGGCCTCTGAAAATGATGACGAGATAGTCATCGAAGAGTCGGTCGAAGCCGAGGCTTTGGTCAATAGCTAATCTGACGAACTCTTAATCCCGCCCGAATCACGTAATCGGGCAAACGAAAGAGGGCTATGTCCTGCCTGATCGAAGGACATAGCCCTCTTTTAATTCAGGCCAAAAGCACACCGGAGTAAGCGTTACTGGTCGCGTACGGGTCTCTGTTATAATGAAGGCGACTCCGGATTGCGTCACTGAGCATTCCTTCATCAATCTACAAGGATGAGTTCGATGTCAGACAAGTTTGACAGATTTACAAAGAAGGCACGACGAGTGCTGCAATTGGCCCAGGAAGAAGCCCAGCGTCTCAACCACAACTACATTGGCACGGAGCACCTTCTTTTGGGGTTGGTGCGAGAGGAGAACGGAGTCGCGTCCAAAGTGCTGATCGAGCTTGGCGTCGATCCGTCGCAAGTTGTGCGGGCGGTGGAACGCACGGTCGGTCGGGGTGAGCGCCCGCCTTTTGGCAAGCCCACGCTGGCGCCACGCACCAAGCGCGTGATCGAACTGGCCGTCGATGAAGCACGGCTGATGGGCCATCACTACATCGGCACGGAGCACTTGCTGCTGGGCCTGGTGCGCGAGGGCGAGGGCATCGCCGTGAACGTGTTGCGCGGCCTGGGCGTCAGCCTGGACAGGGTGCGCACGCAGACCGCCCGCTCCATCCTGCAGGCGCAACGTGAACCGGCCGAAACCAAGAAAATCGAGAGCGATACGCCCCTCGTCGATCAATTGGGGCTAGACCTGACCGCTCGCGCCGCAGAGGCCAAACTCGATCCCGTGATCGGACGAGAAACCGAGATCGAGCGCGTGATCCAGATCATGTCCCGGCGCACCAAGAATAACCCCGCCCTGATCGGTGAACCCGGCGTCGGCAAGACCGCCATCGTCGAGGGGCTGGCACAGCGCATCGTCATGGGCGATGTGCCGGAGCCGCTGCTCAACAAGCGCCTGCTCATGCTCGATGTCGGCTCGCTGGTGGCGGGCACGATGTACCGTGGGCAATTCGAGGAACGCCTGAAAAAGGTGATCGAAGAGATCACGAATTCGGGAGCCATCCTGTTTATCGATGAGGTACATATGCTGGTTGGGGCTGGGGCCGCCGGCAGCAGCGTCGATGCCGCAAACATCCTGAAACCCGCGCTCAGCCGCGGCGAAATCCAGGTGATCGGCGCCACCACGTTGGACGAATACCGCAAATATATCGAAAGCGACGCCGCCCTGGAACGCCGCTTCCAGCCGGTGTTTGTGGAAGAACCGACCATCGAGGACACCATCGAAATTCTGCGGGGTATTCGTTACAAATATGAAGAGCACCATCGCCTGGCCATCAGCGATGCCGCCCTGGAATCGGCCGCCCACTTCGCCGCCCGCTATGTCCCCGACCGCTTCATGCCCGACAAAGCCATCGACCTGATCGACGAGGCCAGCAGCCGCGTGCGCATGTACAAAACGCCATTGGCTGCCAGCCTGCGCGAAACCTTCCGTGATCTGAAATCGCTGCAACGCGAAAAGGAGGAGGCGCTGGCCCAACAACAGTACGACCACGCCATCGACCTGCGCTATCGCGAGGTCGAGCTGCAAGGTCAACTTGAGCAAATGCGGGCCAGTTGGGATACGGTCGAACGCCCGGTGGTGCAGCCGGAAGATATCGCCGAAGTGGTCGCCATGTGGACAGGCATCCCCGTCATGCGGATTGCCGGCGAGGAAAGCGAGCGGCTGCTGCAAATGGAATCCTATCTGCATAAACAGGTCATCGGGCAGGATGAACCGGTCAAAGCCATCGCCAAAGCAGTGCGTCGCGCCCGTGCCGGATTGAAGGACCCCAAGCGCCCGATCGGCACTTACATTTTCCTCGGCCCCACCGGCGTCGGCAAGACCTATCTGGCCAAGAATCTGGCTGAATTCCTGTTCGGCTCGCAGGACGCCCTGATCAAGATCGACATGTCCGAATTCATGGAGCGACACAATGTCAGCCGACTGGTGGGCGCTCCTCCTGGCTATGTGGGCTACGACGAAGGCGGGCAACTGACCGAGGCCGTGCGCCGTCGCCCGTATTGCGTCATCCTATTGGACGAGATCGAAAAGGCGCATCCGGAAGCCTTCAACATCCTCTTGCAGATCATGGAAGACGGGCATTTGACGGATGCAAAAGGACGCCGCGTCGATTTCCGCAATGCCATCATGATCATGACCTCGAACGTGGGCGCTTCGCTGATCCGTCATGGCGGCAGCCTGGGCTTCGCCATCACCGACGACGATACCAAGAAACGCGAAGGCGATTATGAGGACATGCGCAAACGAGTGATGGACGCCCTGCAAAAGACTTTCCGGCCTGAGTTCATCAACCGCCTCGACGGCATCATGGTCTTCCACGCCCTGGACAAAGAATCCATCACGAAGATCGTCGATCTGGAACTGAAGCGGGTGCACAATCAACTGGTCGAGCACGAAATCAAGCTGGAGCTGGCCGAATCGGCTCGTGAGTTCCTGGCCGACAAAGGCTACGATCCCAAATTCGGCGCTCGCCCCCTGCGTCGCAGCATACAGGAATACGTCGATGATCCGCTGAGCGAAGGCCTGCTGGCCGAACGTTTCCGCCCCGGCGACCGCATCCGCGCCACGCACGAAGATGGGAAACGTGAATTGAATTTCGATGTGCTAGAGCGGGACATGATTTCGGACGAAGAAGCCGACGCCCTGGAAGCTATCCTCGGCTAAAGCCCATCCCAGTTTTTCTCAAACGGAAGCGTCAGACCCCGCCGGTCTGGCGTTTCTTTTTATGCTGGATTTGCGATCTGCTGCTTGTAACGCCCCACGTCAGCCAGAAGTTCCGCAGCCGAGAGCCGACCCGCCTCGCTGTTCGCCCCCATCATCGCCGCCAGCTCCGCCACCCGCGGCGGCCCGTCCAGTTCGTCCAATCGCGTGACCGTGCGCGCGGACTCGACTTCCTTGTGCACAACCAGATGGTGGTCGCCATAGGCGGCGATCTGGGGCAGATGGGTGACGCAGAGCACCTGGTGGCGTTGCGATAGATCGTGCATTTTGCGCCCGACAATCGCGCCCACACGTCCGCCGATCCCCTGGTCGATTTCGTCGAAAATCAGAGTGGGGGTGTCGTCCGCCTGAGAGAGCACGTTCTTCAGGGCCAGCATCAGCCGGGCGGTCTCGCCGCCGCTCGCCACTTTGACTAGCGGTCGCAAGGGTTCTCCGGGGTTGGCTGAGACCAGGAACTGCACCTGGTCGATGCCGCTGGCATCGAAGGCCAGACGACCATCCCCCACATAACAACCATCGGGCGACGGCGTCCGTGCCATCTCGACCTCAAAACGGGTCCCGGACATGTGCAGGTCTTCCAATTCGCGCTCGATGGCCTGGCTGAGCTTTTCCGCCGAAACGGCGCGGGCAGCCGAAAGAGCGGACGTCTCCCGGCCAATGGCATGGAGCAGATCATCCTCTTCGATTTCCAGATCGACGGTGCGGGTTTCGTGGCCGGAGAGATGTTCTAGTTCGGCTCGCGCTTCCTCACCAAAGGCGATGACCTCGGCAATCGTATCACCGTACTTGCGCTTGAGTTGAGAGATTAGCCCCACTCGTTCCTCCACTTCGGTCAGGCGGGCGGGGTCGTGGGCGATGCTGTCCGCATAAGCCGCCAGCCCGCGCGCCAGATCGTTCAGCCGTTCATTTACATCCTCGGCCTGGGCATAAAGCGCCGTCAGATCGGGGTCCACCCGCGTGAGTTTATCCAGACGCCCGGCGGCTTCGGCGATCAGGTCGAGCGCGGGCGGCGCTTCACCATCGCCATCGACCAGCAATTGTTGGATGGCCGCGCATTGTCGCGCCAGCGTCTCGGCATTGGCCAGCCGCCGCCGCTCACTCTCCAGGCTCTCATCCTCACCGATTTCCAGCCCCGCGGCATCGATCTCCTCCACCTGATAATTGAGCAGGTCCAAACGCCGGGCGATCTCGCGGGCATCGCGGCGCAATTCGTCCAGTGCGGCGCGCACCTGGCGCAATCGCCCGACCAGTTCGGAAACCCCAGCGCGGGCGTCTTCGTGATTGCCGAAGGCGTCGAGGAAATCGATGTGCCGTCGTGGGTTCAACAAAGATAGGTGCTGGCCCTGGCCGTGAATATCAATCAACTGGCCGCCGATCTCGCCCAGCAAAGTCTGCGCCACCGCCCGGCCATTGATGCGCGCCACGCTGCGACCGCCTAGCCTCACTTCGCGGGCCAGGATCAGCAGGTCGTCATCGCCATCGAGACCCTCAGCAGCCAGCCGGTTTTTGATCTCGGCCTGCGAATCTTCCGCAAACGTAAACAGCCCTTCGATGGTGGCGATCTCCGCGCCGGCCCGCACCATTTCCTGGCTGGCCCTGGCGCCGAGCAACAGTTCGATGGCATCGATGATGATGGACTTGCCCGCCCCCGTTTCGCCGGTGAGCACGTTGAAACCAGGGTGAAATGCCACCTGCAGGTCGTCGATGATGGCAAAGCTGCGGACGTGCAGTTCGGTCAGCATCAGTTCTACCTGAAACTTCGATTCCGGCGACGACTAGCGCAGGCGCGCAAAGATGGCGCTGGCGGCGGTGAAGATGATAATGGCGGCGGTGATGGGCAGCCCGCGGAAAAAGACCATGTTTCCCAGGGTCATCACGCCGGCGATGCCGACCACGATGACGGTGACGATCATGCCGAAATTACGCGCACGCTTGCGCCCGGTCGCCCGCCAGATCACTTCGGAGAGTGCGCCGCCCAAGATCGGCCCCACAAACAGGGCAATGATCCATCCGAAAAAGCCGCCAAGGAATGCATTGAGAATGAGAGCGGCGATGCCGAGGATGAAACCGCTGACGACGCCAGCGATATAGCCCTTCGTCTGATCGGAGGTTTCGGCGGTATAGAATTTGTCTTGTTGTTGGCGCACGCACTCGCGGCAACGGTATCCCACAGGCGTCTGCACGGCGCATTCCATGCAGATGGGCTTGTTACAGCGGTTGCAGCGCAGCATGGTTTCGCGGGTGGGATGATTGGCGCAATAAAGCGTCTCCGAACCGACCTCGCCCTCATGCACGTGATCCTGATCGCCGTTCAGTTTTGCCAGTGCCGCCTTCGCCTCCTCATTGAAAGGATCGATAGCCAGGGCTTTTTTCACGGCCTGGCGCTTTTCTTCCGGGTCATCCAGAAAAGCGGCCAGCAGCAGCCAGGCTTTTTCATCATCGGGATAGGCGTCCAGCGCCTGGCGAGTGAGGCGAACAGCTTCGTCACGATCCCCAGCAACGGCGGCAGCGCGAGCGTCTTTGAGTAGATTGGAGGCGGTTAATTCATCCATGTGTCAGGGGCGGAAAGTGTCAGGTGTCAAGATGCGATCTTGTTTGGGTTTAGACGGTCAAGCGCAAGCGTTCGACCAGGGTGCTATAATAGTAGTTACGTGGCCGCAGCCTTACAAAACTGGCCTCGTAAGGGCTGGGAGCGACGACCACTTTATCACCATCTTGCAGGTCGATCAGGAACTGCCCATCCACAGTGAGGATTGCGGCGTGATCGGTGCGCACGGTCAGGATCACCTCGGCGTCGTGGTCGAGTACCAGCGGCCGGGCCAGACTGAGGTGGGGGGCGATGGGCAAAAGCAGCGAGGCGTTCATGTCCGGCGGCAGGATAGGGCCGCCTGCAGCCAGGGCGTAGGCGGTGGACCCGGTCGGCGTCGCCACGATCACGCCGTCGGCCACATAGGTCGTCAACAGGCTGTCATCGATCTCGGCGGCGATGCGAACCACGCGCGCCAGGCTGCCGCGGCTGACAACCACTTCGTTCAAAGCCTGCAATGCGCCATCGAGCAAAGCGCCATCCCGCCAGACCTCGGCCTGCAACATAAAGCGCTGCTCAAGCCAGTAATCTCCATCCAAGATGCGCGACAGCGAGTCGCGCCATTCTTCCGGCAGGATTTCGGTCAGAAAGCCCAGGCGTCCCATGTGAATGCCCAGAATCGGCACCTGGTGCCGGGCGGTGACACGGCCTGTACGGAGCAGAGTTCCGTCGCCGCCCAGGGCGATGACGAGATCGACGCCCTGCAAAATGGCATCGACCGCCGCCACATTCCAGCCGGAACCCACCCACGACGTGTGACCACGATCATCGACCCAGCGGCTGATTTCCTTGGCCAATGGTTGTGACGCTGAAATTTTGGGGTGATGTAGAATGGCGATTCGCATGAAACAATGATTACCTGGTCGCAGCGTTTGCAAGCATAACATTAAACCGCAGACGTATCGAGAACTCACGATTTACCATTGACGATGGATGATAGCATAGCCCGCCAATCACGATTTGTCTTCTATCGTCTGCCGTCAATCGTCGTAACTTTTACTGCTGGTCTCCTTGTGAGTTTAGATCAATAAGGCTTGCCTTCATCCTGACGTCTTTGGAACTCTTTGATCAAGTCAGCGCCATACAGACGCTCGACAGTCGAACCGGATGCGACCAACAGATCGACAACGTCGGCGCTGATCGCCCGTTCGTTGCCGAGGATGATGACATGTTGCGCCAGTTTTGCCTCATCGACCAAGACGCCCATCACCGGGCGGAAGAGGGAAGCATAATTGAGGACAGCCAAATAAGCCGTTCGATCTTCGGGGAGGCTGCCCACCAGCAGATAGAAGTCGATGGATTTGGGAACCGGGGTTTCTTGCGAGTCCGATTCGACGCCCTGGCTGAAGGTCACAAGCACCACACGGCTGCCGTCGGCGGGCACTTCCGCCAGGATGCCCAGGCCTTCCGGCTCCACCATATAAAGCCCGCTGCCCAGCGGAGCGAAATCGCAGACGAATTCGCCGTATTCCGGCTTTTCGCCGGTGAAACGCAACATGCCGCCCCAGCCGGTGGTGCGAATGCGCACCGGCAGATTCGTGCGGCCAGCCACACGCACGCGCACGATGGCATAACCCGGCCCCGGCCCGCCATCTTCAATTGTATAGCGCCAGGCGTCGTCCTCCGCTTGCGGCAGTTCGAGGACGACCTCGCTGTCCTGATTCGCCACAACCGTCACGCCTTCGCTGATCTCACCCTGCGGTGAATCGACCGTCACCACGTAGTCGCCAGCAGCCAGATCGGAGAAGTAGAATCTCTCATCTGCCGACACGAGCTGGGTGATTTGCAGATCGTCAGGGCCTTGCAGAATGACTTTCAAACCCGCCCCGCCCGGAACCCGACCGCGAATACCCCCACCAACCGCAGGCAACGCTTCTTCCAGCACAAAATTGGCGATGCGGGAATTGATGCCATCCATGACCAGGCCACTGCGCCGCGCCGGTGAATTGAGCACCGACAGGCCGTAGGTTCCTTCGGGTAAGCCGCCAAAAGAGTAGGCCTCGTCGGCGCCGATCACAAAACTGCGTTCGAAATCGGGGCCGCGCAACACGATGGTATATCCAGCGCCATTCGTCACCGTACCGCTGATGGTGCTGCCCGTCTCAGGCGTCGTCTCATCTTCGCCGGATTCGTCATCGGTTGCGGGCGTAAATCGCACCACGACGATGCGGCTGCCATCCAATGTCACTTCGGCGCTGATGCCGATCTCGGCCGGCGTCACCAAGTACTTGCCGGGGCCAAGCGGGGCGAATTCCAGGAAAAAGGCGCCATATTCGGGTTTGCTGCCCGTCTTTAACGTCTGCCCCGCCCAACCGTCGGCGGAGAGGAGCACGGGCAGGTTGAACTTTTCCTCGACCGAAACACGCAACACGCCGAAACCCGGAGAACGCCCGCCATCCTCGATCTTGAACGACCAGGCGGGCTTAGGCGGCTGTTCATCGTCGTCGGGCGGCGGTGGCGAATCCGTTTCGAAATCGACGCGCAAATGACTGCCGCCATCCACGATCAGCCCCGACTGCACCAGCCCGACTTCCGGCACGGAAACGCGATAGGTTCCGGCGGGCAGATTGGCGAAGCGGTAGACGCCGCGTTCGTCGGTCATGGTCTCCGCCGAGAATTCGGTGGAACGCAAGATCACACGGACGTTGGGATACCCGTAGACCACCCCGGCGATCATGCTGTTCGCAGAATCCGGCGTCTCCTCGCCATCGGCTTCCTCACCATCCACAACCGGGATCGGGCGCACCACCTTGGGCAAAGCGGCCAGGGCGTCAACGGCAGGCAGCTTCCCGCCCGTCCATCGTCCCGAATACCAGGCGTGCTCCTCCCAACCGGTGCCACGCAGTTCGGCGTTCGCTATCAACCAGAAAGCAGTGCAGAAATAATAGGGCGGCGCCGCCGCGAAACGTTCGCTCGTCCCCATGATGATCCGGGCCTGTTCCACGACTTTCTCGGCATGACTTTGCGGCGTGGTTGTGGGATAGCGAGGGTCATCGTCTTCGCCCACGATGGGGCCGCTTTCGGTGCCGAGCAAGGGCAGATAACGTCCGAGATGCTGTTTGCACAGTTCGGCGAAACGGGCATAGGCCAGAAAGCACGAGGGATCATCCAGCACAGTCTTGCCGGTATTCACCCCCTGGCGACGCTGCTGGTTCACAAAATCACGGTTGCGAAAACCCCAGGTGCGCCCCGACCAGGCGGCGATGCCCATGCGATCATATTCCTGCGCCGAAATCTCTGTCCCTTGCTGATTGACGGCATCGCCCGGATAATCCAGCGGGTGATTGATATCGTAATTGTGGATGGCCATCCAGACGGGGCCATCGAGCAACGACCTGCCGCCATGTTCGATGATCTTGGCGAGCAAATCCATGCGGTTGCCGATGGCAGTGGCGGGGATGCCGGGGTAGCCGCCCAACGAGAGGATGGCATCCATATCCCGGATGGCCGCTTTAGCCACATAATCGAAGGCGTTCTCTGGTACCTGGCCGCCTTCCCATTCGGTATGCAATTCCGGCTCATTATTGAACTCGAAATAGCGCACGCCCGCGGCCACCATCTCGCGCGCGGCCAGGATTTCGCGCTCGCTCAACGTGCCTTTTTCGATGTCCGTCGAATTGGGCGTGTGGCGGTACAGGCGCACGACCGGCATGATGCCGGCCTCCAGCAGTATTTCGGCAAAATCCAGCCCCCCGTCGTGCAAAAACTTCACCCATTTCACGCCCATGCGTTGCAGTTCAGGAATCCAGCGTTTGCGTACCTCGGACGCGCCCACAGCCAGGGCAAAACCGGAACTCCAGTGCATGCCGATGCCGTTGTCGTCAGGGGGTCGCGGGTAATCTTGCAGACGCATAGGCAACCTCGATGGGGGGAGCGAGGAGGCGGGGGTGGAAGAAGTGGCGTTGGTGGGGTGAGAACTATTGGGGAATGATCAGCGAGACTGAATCATTTTTCATGGAAAATCACAGGATCACTCAAGCTGCGTTTGCAGCCAGTTGATGATTTCATCCAGGCCGACCTCGACTTGCTCGCCGCCATGCATCTCGCGCACGGTCACGGCATTGCGAGCCAGTTCGTCGTCGCCCATAACAAGCGCATAACGCACTTGCGCTCGATCGGCGCTGCGAAACTGCGCCTTCATGCTGCGGTCGCCAAAGGCCAGCAGGGCGGGGATGCCGGCGCGGCGCAGATCGCTGACAACCTGCACGGCGGCGGTTTTGGCCGCGGCCCCGCGATGAACGACCATCACCTGGGGTTGGGGCAGAGGCGGCGGCTCGATCCCCTGGCCGCGCAGGCTCATAACAATGCGCTCGATGCCGATGCCTACGCCCACGCCGGGGGTGCTGGGCCCGCCCACCGACTCCACCAGACCGTCGTACCGGCCCCCGCCGCACAGCGCGTTTTGCGCGCCCAATTCCTGCCCCCAGACTTCGAACACGGTGCGCACATAATAATCGAAGCCGCGCACCAGCCGGGGATTGATCACATAAGGCAGGGCGAGGGCATCCAGATAGCCGGTGAGGGCCTGGAAATGATCGGTGCATTCCTGGCAAAGATGGTCAATGCCGCGCGGGGCCTCGTCCAGCAAAGCCAGGGTCGCCTCTTCTTTTGTGTCGAGCACGCGCAAGGGATTGACGCGCAGCCGCCGCCGATCCACTTCGGGCAGTTGGCTGAGATGCGATTCGAAGAAGGCAGTCAGTTTCTCGATATAGGCGGGGCGACAAACCGGACAACCGATCGAGTTGAGTTGAAACGTGAGGCCCTGGAATCCCAACTCGTCGTACAGGCTGTAGGCCAGTTGCATGATTTCCAGATCGGCGGCGGGGTCCTCTTCGCCCAACAATTCGGCGTTGAATTGCACGTGCTGGCGGAAGCGCCCGGCCTGCGGTTTTTCGTGACGGAACAGCGGCCCGACAGCGAATAGTTTGACCGGCTTGGGCCAGGCGTGCATGCCGTGTTCGACATAAGCCCGCATCAGACTGGCGGTGAATTCCGGCCGCATACTGATATTCACGCCATCCGTATCGTCGAAGCTGTACAATTCTTTGTCGAGCACGACAGCCGATCCCTCTTGCAGGCCGCGCAAGAATAAACGCGTCTCTTCCAGGATCGGCGGCTCGATCTGTTGATAGCCGAAGCGGTCGGCCAGGCCGGTCGCTGTGGCCAGGATGTGCCGCCAAAAACGGAAGTCGTCGGGAAGGGTGTCGTGGAAACCGGTGAGGGTTTGGAAGCGCATGATGGTGTGGAGGGTTGAAGGTTGCAGGTTAAAGGTTGAAAGCGCTCAAATCGAGGAGCGCCTGTTTCCGACTAGCTGCTAACTGCTGCCTGCTAACTGCTGTTCGCAGGCGTGGGAGAATCCGCAGTTGCGGCAACGTATGGCGTCATCATGACTGCGGTCGACACCGGCTGCGCTGAACGACTGGCGCATCGCATCCAGCGTATTGAGCAGTTCCGAGCGGAGGTCATCCGAGAAGGGCAGGCGGATGGTTGAATCAGCATACTGGATAATGCCATAAGATGGCCGTCGCCCGGAAGTATCCTCGACCAGAAGGCAATAGGCTGCAACTTGCAGTTTGTGCGAATCGTAGGGTTCGGCGCTGCCGATACGCGTGCTCTTGACTTCGACCGGGATCAGTTCGCCGCCGGTTTCGATCAGATAGTCGGGTTTGCCTGTGAGCTGATAGCGACGCGAAAACAAAGAGCGTTGGTTGCGCTGCCATTTGCCGGTGTCTACGTACACGATCTCACCGGCAGGAAGCCCGGTAGCCTGCCGCTGAGATTGCGCCCGACCGATCAGCCATACCCCGGCCAGGAGGAGGATGGCGGCGATGAGGAGGAGGGGAAGCATGGGCGGTCAGGAGTCAGAGGACGGAAGTCAGAAGTCGGAAATCAGCAATCGGTTAGCCCTGGTTGGCGTGGAGGCCGGTATAGGGCAGGATGATGATGGGCTTGCCCGCGGGGTTCCAGGCGCTGAACCAGGCGGCGTCCTCCGGGGACAGGCGGATGCAGCCGTTCGAGGCCGGGGAAGCGCCGAGGTCGCGTTCGCCCTTGAAATGCTTGTCGCCGGATGCGTCGAGGGTGTAGGGCAGGCTGTGGATCAGGAAGTTGCCGCCGGCGCGCTCGAACAGCCACCAGCCTTCGTCGGCCAGCACGCCGCCCCGACCCTGGAATGTGCCCCAATAGTCGCCGACCACCCCAAACCAGGCGGGCGTATCCCACCCCGAATCGGGGTCGCCGGTGGTGATGTGTAATTGCCGCGCCAGATACCCGTCATCGACCACATACATAGTCTGGTTGTTTTGGTCGACGATAATGTAGTCGCCGTCAGGGTTGAGCCCGCGAATGACGGCGATTTCCTCCACCCAGGGCTCTGGGCGAATCCCGGCCGATTTCGCCGAGGTCGATGAATCGACAGACGACGGCAGGGGAATGGGCGTATTCGTAGGGACGGGTGTGAAGGTGGGAAGCGCGGCTTGCGGGCCTACGACTGCGGGTCGGGCATCGCCGATGGGCGGGGCGACCGTCTTCGTCGGCGTGACGGTGGTCTGGGCAAAGCCCTGCGCCCGGACGCCAAAGAACAGGCTGGCCGCCCAGGCGACTATCGCCAGCGCAGCCACGACGCTCACCAGCAAGGCGATATGTCGATAATTGGGATGTTCGGCGTCAGGCGAACCGAACGATGCGTCGTTATCGGGGGACATGGGTCAGTTCAAAAAAGACCGATCAGCAAGGCAGCCAGCAAGAGCACGGCCCCGCACGCCAGCAAGATAACGGCCAGATTGCGCGTGCGTTGGGCCGAGGCCACGGCTCGATTGTGCTGCTCATGCGCCTCGGTTCCGGCGGCCATCACAGCGACGTTCTGATTATCAAATCCCTGCTGCGCCAGCCACCAGGCGCGATGACAATAGGCCCACTGGCCCACTTCGCTGGCGCGGATCACGGGGGATGGTTCTGACATGGGGGATGGTCGTTCTATGAAACTTGCCGCGCTTCGAAATCGCGCAAAGCCTGTTCGAGTTTTCGTTGACGCACGGCCACGGTCAGGTCGCCGCGCGTGCGCTCGGTGACGCCGCGCACCATGTCGGTCTGGCGGCGCAGCCCGCCGGTGATGGCGTCGGGGAAGTCGATGGTGACCAGGGCGCTGTAGATGTCGTCCATATAAAGGAAGAGCGCTTCGGCCTCGCCCAACAAGTCTTGCCTGACCAGATCGAGGATAAAGCGTCGAAGCTCGCCCGCGGCCTCGGCCAATCCACCCAGGTAAGCGGCGTTGGGGATGCCGAGCGATTCGGGTTCGGGCAGGGGGTCGTGGTGGACGAGAGCGTAGATGATATGCGCTTCCGCCACCTCCTTCAGCGCGTCCTGCGTGTACCCGGCTTCGTAGATGTCGGGATAGGGTTCCAGGTCGGAAGTCATGGCCGCGGCCAGGGTGCGCGCCTCGGCCAGCATCTCGCTCGCTTCGTCAAAATCATGGCGATGCGTGGCGCGAATACTGAGCGAGCAATGGCGGATCAATTCACGCGAGCGGGACAATGCCTGGTCACGCGCGCCGTTCTTGGCGGTGAAATCGCTGCGGATCGATTCGATGATGGGGGCAAGATTGTCGAGTTTAATGGGAGTCGCTCCTGAAAGGGCGGGGAGAATGAGAGACAATTATATCACCGGTGGGATTTTCATGGCATCTCGAATTGACGCCAACGCGATGAAGTCGTTGGACACTGCCCCATAAAGCATCCGCTAATCTTGAAGTTCTCGCATCAGCAGGTAAAAATAGGACGCGGATGACGCGGACAAGAGCGGATGAACGCTGATTTGCCTGATGTCTGTGTCATCTATGCAATCTGTGGATGCGGAAGAGTTGCGGGCGATCATTCACCTCGAACCACGTCTTGTCAGCGGCAGGGGTTCAGCCTATAATCGGCGACAATTACGCCGGATTCCGGCCCCCTTCGCAAGTTCATGAAGTTATCAGGAGATTACCATGCCGGAGCAGATCCCAGTCAATGCCAATGTCGAATGTAGCGACGGCTTTTGCGGTAAGGTGGCCGCGTTGATCGTCGATCCTTCCAGCCGCCAACTGACCCACATTGTCGTGATCGACAAGTTTGGCGAACACCCGGACGAGCGGCTGGTCGAGATCAACCAGATCGAGAAAACCTCGCATGACTCGATCCATCTGCGCTGCTCCCGGGCGGAGTTGCTGGCGATGCCTTCCTTCCTCAGTCACCGGTATGCCCGCGTGAACAAGGAGGACTACGAACATTATATGGCGGGCGAGCACGAAGAATCGTACGAGTCCGGCGTTTGGGCGGAGCGAAGAGAGGTCGATGTGGAAGCTGCGCCAGAGGACGAGCGGGTGATTCACGTGGGCGCTAAAGTCGAGGCCAGCGACGGCCCGGTGGGCGAATTGGACGATCTGATCATCGACGAGGCGACGGGGGAGATCACACATTTTCTGATTAAGCAGGGTCATTTGTGGCGAAAGCAGGATGTCACGGTCCCGCTGACGGCCATCGAGCGAGTGGAAGGGGACACGATTTATCTCAAGATCGATCAGGCGGCGATGGAGGCCCTGCCCCACGCAAAGCATAAGTAGTCACCAGAGCAAGCATTCAGTTTGAAAAGCCGTGCTGACAGTCAGTGCGGCTTTTTTGTGTGATCTGCTTGTTCGGCTTCGGATAGCGCCCCGCTATCATGGTATAATCGCTCACATTTCCACCGCCGAATGCGCAGTCGAAAACCCCATAGACTATGCTCACCATCACTTACGCTATCAACGCCCTGCTTATGATCCTGATCCCGCTGGCTCTGGGCTGGTGGCTGGCGCGGAAATATGGGCTGAGCTGGCGGCTGTTCATCGCCGGCGGCATCGCTTTTGTCCTGGCCCAACTTTTCCACATCCCCATCAATGCCGGGCTGACCCTGGCGTTTCGTAATGGTCTGTTGCCCTCGCCGCCGCAGCAATTCCAACTGGTTTTCAATGCCATTGTGTTGGGCGCCACCGCCGCCTTCACCGAGGAACTGGCCCGCTTTTTCGTGCTCAAGTTCCCGGCCATGCGGAACGAGCGCGGCTGGTCGAAGGCGTTGATGTATGGGGCCGGGCACGGCGGGGTCGAAGCTATCTTTTTGGGCATATTGGCCGCATTCGCCCTGGTGCAACTTACATTGATGCGAGACAATCCGGGCATGTTGTCCACGCTCAGCGCCGAACAGCAGGCAGCGGTGCAAACGCAACTGGCCGCGTACTGGTCGGCGCCGTGGCTTATGACTTTCTTGGGCGCAGTGGAGCGCGCTTTCGCCCTATGCATCCAGGTCAGCCTGGCCGTTTTGGTGATGCAGGCATTCCTGCGCAGGCAAATCCGCTGGCTGTGGTTCGCCATCGGCTGGCACTGGCTGGTGGACTCGGTGTCCGTGTTCAGTTCCGGGACGTTTGGCGCTCTGGCGACCGAGGGCATCGTCGCTGTGTTCGCTCTGATCAGTCTGGGATTTATCCTTCTACTGCACCCGTCCGACCTGCAACCTCAAAACCTGACACATGAAACTTGACATCTGAAACCTTCCCCATGATCCACACCTCCCACCTCACCCGCATCTTCGAAACCAAAGAGGATGGAAAACTGACTGCGGTCGATGATCTCAGCATCGACGTCGCCCGCGGCGAGATATTCGGCTTCCTTGGCCCCAACGGCGCTGGCAAGACCACCACCATCCGCATGCTCACCTGTCTGATCGGCCCCACCGATGGCGAGGCCCAGGTCAACGGCCACAAGGTCGGGCAGGATAACGCAGCCATCCGTCGCAGCGTCGGCATCCTCACCGAGACGCCGGGCATGTACGACAACCTCAGCGCCGCCTACAATCTGCGCTTCTTTGCCAGGCTGTACGGCGTGGCCGATGTGGACGGGCAGGTGGAGAAATACCTGAAGATGATGGGGTTGTGGAGCAGGCGGGAGGACGAAGTGGGCAGTTTCTCCAAAGGCATGCGCCAGAAATTGGCCCTGGCCCGCGCTTTGCTACACGAGCCCGACCTGGTTTTTCTGGACGAGCCCACTTCCGGCCTCGATCCGGAGGCTGCGCGCATGGTGCGCGACTTCATCGCCGAACTGCGCGACCAGGGCCGCACCGTCTTTCTATGCACGCACAATCTGGACGAAGCTGATCGGCTTTGCGACCGCATCGGCGTCTTCCGCACTCGGCTGCTTGCCCTCGACACGCCCGCCAATCTCCGCCGCCAGCTATTTGGCCGCCAGGTGGTTTTCCATCTGCGGGCGCTGCTGCCTGGCCTGGTCGAAGCCGTCATCGCCCTGCCCGACGTCATTTCCGCCGAGGCCATCGACGCCAAGCTGGTGGTGCGCGTCGCCGATCCGGAACAGACGAACCCGGCCATCATCCGCGCCCTGGTGGATGTCGACGCCGACATCCAGTTCGTGGGCGAATTGCGGCATTCGTTGGAGGAAGTGTATTTGCAGTTCGTGCGGAAGCCGGAGGCTTGACGATGGGCGGCGGACGATAGACGATTGTTGGTCGTCATCGTCCACGGCCTACCGACAATATCGAAAGGCATGATCACATAGGAAGCCAATCCCATGCCCAACCCACCCCAACACATCCTCATCACCGGCGCCAATCGCGGCATCGGCCTGGAAATGACCAGGCAATTCGTCGAGCGCGGCGACTTTGTATTCGCCGCCTGCCGCAAGCCCGCCCATGCCCAGGAATTGCGCGCCCTCACGCTTACCCATCCCGAACGGATTGACATAATCCCCCTGGAAGTGACCGACCGCAGCGGCATCGCTCAGGCTGCCGCTCGCGTGCGCCTCAAATCCGGCAATCTCGATGTGCTGATCAACAATGCCGGCATCTTCGAGCGCGGCGAGACCCCGGACAATCTCACGGCGGAAGGCATGCTGCACGTCTTCCATGTCAACTGCGTGGCTCCGGTCATGCTCACCCAGGCTCTCTTGCCCATGCTCAAACAGGGGCATCGCCCGCGCATCCTCAACATCTCCTCCCAGCTCGGCTCACTGGCGCGCAAACGCAGCGGCGGCGATTACAGTTATTGCAGCAGCAAGGCCGCCCTGAACATGCTCACCCGCACCCTCGCCGCCGACCTCCGTCGAGATGGCATCGTGATCGTCACCGTGCATCCCGGCTGGGTGCAGACCGACATGGGCGGACGCGGCGCCGCTATTACGCCGCAGGAATCAGCCCAGGGTCTGCTCACCCTTGCCGACAGCGGCGAATTCTTCACCTGGCAGGGCGATAAGCATCCGTGGTAAGAAGATTGGGCGGTTTGTTAGTTGGTTAGTTGGTTGGGTGCTATACCAGCTTGTCTATCCAACTACCCAACAAACCAACCATCCATCCGGCAAACTATCCAACCAACCTACGAACAAACCATCAATGTTCACCGCAATCACCACCATCATCCGCAAAGAATGGGCCGAGTTGTACAAGAACACGCTCGTCCTCTCCACCGTGATCTTCATGCCCCTGCTTTTCGCCGGGCTGCCGCTGATCATCCTCTGGGCCAGCGGCGGATTCGGCGCGCAGATCGATGGCATCACCAGCGAACTGCCGCCGCAGATGGCAGGATTATGCGTGGGGCTGTCGGGCGCTGAGTGCAATCAGATTTTCATCGCCAGCCAATTCACCGTCCTGTTCATGATGATCCCACTGATCATCCCCGCCACCATCGCCCCCTATGCCATCGTGGGCGAAAAAACGCAACGCAGCCTGGAGCCTCTGCTGGCGACGCCGATCCGCACCGCCGATTTTCTGCTGGCCAAAACCCTGGCCGCCATCATCCCCGGCCTGCTGGCAACCTGGGCTGCGTTCATCCTCTACGCGATTGGCGCTCGTTTGATTGTGTCGAGCAGCCTGGCTTATGCTCGCCTGTTTCGAGCGGAATGGCTGCTCGCCGTATTTGTATTGGGCACTTTGCTGGCCCTGTTCTCCGCCCTCATCGCCATCATGGTCTCGTCCCGCAGCAATGACCCGCGCGCGGCCCAACAGGTGGCCGGATTGATCGTCCTGCCCGTCATTGTGCTGTTCGTGGCGCAGATCGCCGGATTCCTGACCCTCAGCCCCAGCCTCGTCTTGCTCTTCACCCTGATAGCGATCCTGCTCGATGGCGTCCTGCTCTATCTGGCTGTCCACGTCTTCGACCGCGAGACGATTCTGACTCGCTGGGCTTAAGTTTGTCCGCAGATTTCGCAGATTTTTACTGCTATGAAAACCCACCTTTCTAAAACCTTCTTCCTCCTTCTCATCCTCGTCCTCTCCCTCCTCCCGCTCCCCCTCCTCGCCCAGGCGGAGCCCGAAACCCTGACCCTTTCCTTGCGCCGCGATTGGGGATACGGCGGATTCAGCGGCGACATCCAGGGCACTTTCACCATGCGAGCCGAGGGGCCGGACGATCTGACCAGGGTCGATTTCTATATCGACGACACGATGATCGGTTCGGTCACCCAGCCGCCCTGGAATTATCAATTCAAAACCGACAACTACCCCCTCGGCGTTCACCAGCTTTACGCCATCGGATACACCGCCGCAGGGACGGAGTTGCAATCCAATGTGATTGTAAGGGAATTCGTTTCGGCGGGGCAGGGCTGGCAGATGGTAGGCCGCATTATCGTCCCGATTCTAGCGCTGATTCTGCTTGTATCCGTGGCCGGCTATTTGATCGACCGGCGGCGGGGGAAGACGCGGCGGGGCTATGGCAGATCGGGCGGGGCAGTCTGCCCAAAGTGCGGCTATCCCTTTAGCAGGCATTGGTGGGCGCCCAATATCGGCGTGGGCAAATACGACCGCTGTCCCAATTGCGGCAAATGGAGCCGGGTGGGCAAGGCCACTTCGCAGGAACTGGCGGCGGCGGAAGCCATCCACTTCAGCGATCAAGCCGTCTCGCCCGATCAGGAATCTGAGGATCCTGAGGAAACCCTGCGCAAACGGTTGGAGGAGTCCAAATACGACGAAGTGTAATCACGGTGAGCAAATGTGCGCGGGGGTGCAGGCTTCGCCGCGCGCCCTGACGTTGTGATAGAATTCGGCCTCTGATTCACCCCCTCCTCCCACATTCCCGCCATGGCCCGTAGCCGATATCAACAACGCTCCAATACATGCGGCGTCCTGCTGCTGACGCTGATACTTCTGACAGTCGTCATCGTGCTCTGGATGCTGGCTCGCCGAGAACCGGAGTTTGCAACAGTCCCGACGCCGACCGCTACCCCGACTTTTGCCGGGCGCGAGGCGATCGCCATGCTGCCCACCAGCACGCCGCACCTGCGTTTTTCCACGCTGCCCACTTTCACGATCACACCCACCGCCACCAATACCCCCACCATCACACCCACGCCAACACTTACGCCCACGCCCACGCCCACCCCGGCCCCCACGCTCGAAATCGAGATCGGAGCCGGATTGATCAATGTCCGCCAGGGGCCGGGTACCGACTTCGAGACGCAAGTCATCCTGGGCGAGGGCGAAGTGGTCCACCTCACCGGCAGGACAGAGGATAACGCCTGGGTGGAGGTGCGCATGGCGAACGGCGAGAGAGGCTGGGTTCTGGGAGAATTGCTGGCGCGACCCGCACAAATCAACCGCCTGGCGCCGCTCACCCCGCCACCCTCCCCCACCGCCACACTGACGCCCTCTCCCACGACCGAGCCGCCGCCGCAAGTCGGCACGCAGGGCGCCAACCTGCGTTCGGGGCCGGGCCAGGAATATGATGTCGTCGCCCAGTTGCCGCCCGCCACGCGTTTGCTTTTGCGCGGGCGCAACGAAGCTGGCGACTGGCTGGTGGTCAGCACCGAAGCCGGGGAGGAAGGCTGGCTGTTCGCCGAATTAGTGCTCGGCGGACGCAGCGAGATCGCCGCCCTGCCGCTCCGCACACCTCCGCCCACACCCACGCCTCGACCGGCCACGCCCACCCCGGAGCCAATCGCCCTGGCCGCGGCGGTCAGCGGGCAGCCGCGCGTGGAACGCAAAGTATTGGCCAACTACTTCACCTGGTATTCCGACCACAACTGGGATGACTGCAACATCAGCGCCGGCGACAACCCTCTGGTGCGCTACAATTCCGATGACCCCAACACCATCGCCCGCCAGGTGCAAATGGCGCGGGATGCGGGCATCGATGGTTTCACGATGCAGTGGGTGGGGCCGGGCGACCGCACTGATCGCAATTTTGCCGCTCTGCTCGACCGCTCACAGGGTTCGAATTTCCAATCGACCGTCGTCTCGTTGGCGCACTATTGGTCGGCTGGCAACCAGGGCGCTGCCATCGAGGGCATCCGTTACCTGATTGACCGTTACGCCAACCACCCGAATTTTCTCAAGGTCAATGGCAAACCGGTTATCTTTTTCGAGGGCGTGGATCGTGTGCCGCGGGCGGGGGGCAGCGCCCAGAGCGCCTGGACCAACATCCGCGCTCAGATTGACCCGAATCATACCATGTGGTGGATCGCCGAAGGGCTGGACACCTCGTATCTGTCGGTGTTCGACGGCATGTGGGTTTACAACGTCACCCATGCCACTTCGCCGAATGACTATGTGAAGGCGAGCCGCTGGGGCGGCAATGTGCGGGCCAGAGAGCAACAGACCGGGCAGCCCAAGCTGTGGGTCGCCACCCTCATGCCCGGCTCGGATGACAGCCGCGCCAGTTGTCGCCAGGATGTGCGCTCGCCCGCCCCGCCGCGCGTGCGCAGCCGCGAGGATGGGAATTTCTACCGCGCCACGTTCAACGCCGCCGTGCAAAGCAACCCCGATCTGATCTGGATCAACAGCTTCAACGAGTGGGTGGAAGGAACCTATATCGAGCCCAGCCGTTTTTATGGCGACGCTTACCTGAATTTGACCCGCGAAATGGCAAGCCAATACAAGGGCGGATAACAACCGCAGAATTAACGGGGCGGGACCGACGAAACGCCGTCGCTCTCAGTAGTTGTCGGGCACAACCCATGCATCGTCTGGATTTCGGCCGGTGATATAGGCGCGGTTAGAAACCGGGTTGATGTCGACATCGAAGGGATCTCGGATCATATTCAGGGTGGCGATGACGGCATTGGTCTGACCGTTCAGCACTGTCACCGTGTTCAGTGTGCTGCTGAGGACAAAAATGCGGTTCGTAGTAGGATTGACTCCGACCCGACCGGCGGCATCCAGCCCGCTGTTGGGTATTTCCATCGTGGTTATCAGATTCGCATTATTGGCGACTGCTTCGTAGATGGCCAGTTCTCTGACGAAACCATCGTCGGTATAGGTGACATACAGGCGATTGGTGGCCGGATTGAAGCCCAAGCCCCAGGGATGATCTCTCTGGCCGCCAGGTTGAATCCGCTTGATCACATTCATGGTCGCTCCGTCCACAATAGCGAATGCGCTCTCATCGCGAACAGTAACGTAGACCAGATTGTGATTCTCGTTCACCACGACCGAGAACACGCCGCTGCCGATGCCTGTTATGCGATCGACTGTGTCAGAAGCGCCATTGATTTCGACCAGAGCGTTATTCCCATGTGTGGCAACGTAGATGCGATTGGTCTTCTCATTTACATCGATGTAGGTTGCTTCCGGTCCAGCCGGTATCGTCTTGATCACCGTGTCTGTCGCCCCGTTGATCACCTGTACGACGCCGCTGGCGAAACAGGCGACATAGATTTTGTTGGTCGTCGCGTTCGCGGCAATGCCAAATGGTTCATCACAAACGGAGATATGAGCGATCTTGCTGTTGCTCGGCCCATCCACAACCATGACGGCGTCATTGTCGCGGCTGGAAACATAGATGCGATTCGTGCGGGCATTGACCGCCACGCCCTTGGGGTGCAACAAGTTAGGGATCAGA
This sequence comes from Caldilineales bacterium, assembly GCA_024102915.1. GTDB lineage: Bacteria > Chloroflexota > Anaerolineae > J102 > J102 > JAGFJG01. Next base: position 877 of record JAGFJG010000129.1, on the reverse strand, counting down.
ACGCGGGTGGGAGTCGTGATGGGAACCGGGGTGGGGGTTACCGTGGGGGTCGGGGTGAGTGTCGGCGTTGGCGTCAACGTCGGGGTTGGGGTCGGAGTGGGAGGGGGTACAAGGATGATCGGCAAATAGAGTTTGTAAGGCGTGGGCGTCGGTGTGACGGTTGGCGTGGCAGTCGGAGTCAATGTCGGTGTGAGCGTGGGGGTGGGCGTGGCCGGACGCACTGGCGTATCCTCATCATCGCAATTGTCGCCAGGGTTCATGTCCAGGCCATTCGTGCCGTCGTCGTGAGCGCAGGCCGTGTTATCGATCTGCGTCACGCTGGCGGGCAAAGGCATGTCCAATGTCACGGCGAACAACACGCTGCCGCCATTTCCCGCATTCAGGTCGCCGACGGTGTACGAACATTCACTGCCGGCATTGCCATCTGGAGAACACACCCAACCGGCGGTGCTCGCCCCGGCGTTAAAGGTCGTGTGCGTTGGCACGATGTCGGTGATCACCACGCTCACGGCACCCTGCGTTCCTATGTTCTCATATGAAATGGTATAGATAATGGCGTCACCCGGTTCTACCAACGTTTTGTCATCGATCTTCGCCACAATCAGGTCAGGGGCGGCGATGACAGGCGTGTCCTCAGCATCGCAGTTGTCGATGGGATTCATGTCCGGGCCATTGCCGCTGTCGTCGCTGGCGCAGGCGGCATTTTCGATCTGCGTCACGCCTGCGGGCAGCGGATCATCCACCGTCACTGCAAATTGCACGCTTACATCGTCGCCCGCATCCAGATCGCCCACGTCGTATGAGCACTCACTGCCCGCATCGCCGTCGGGCGAACACGCCCAGCCGGCCGTGCTCGCCCCGGCGTTGAATGTCGTGT
>JAGFJG010000122.1 GCA_024102915.1 Caldilineales bacterium | reverse complement strand
GGTGACGGCTTGGGAACAACGACGCAACACCGCCAACTCGACAGTCCATTGGCGATTCACGACCGCTGATGCTCGTATCAAACTGCACAAACTCTATCCGTCAATTGATGATTGCTAGACTACTAGGAGATATTATAGCACAAATGTTCTGACTCCAAGATCTGCCTATTCCAAATAAGTCGGAAATTAGCCGCCTAACGGCTTGCGTTACTTGCTGGCGGGTGGGACGAGATAACGCGATTTTAACGGAACTGGTTTTGAGCCACAGAAACTGCCTGAAAACGCGGCACGTACCCGCCAGTCAAGTGCACGCTGTGTTGGGCTGCCTTTCTACCATAAAACCTACTTCATCATTGGCTGCCAGAATAGGTAAAGCAATGCTAACAAAAACTCAAACATTTTGGCTTGATCCGCAGGGGAATAAGCACCTCCAAACAGTAGCTTACCTTTATCAGCGGATTCTAATTTACTTTGGAATTTTTCGGCTTTACGCCCTACATGAGAAATTTCACTGCCAGATGCATAGATGCCCTTGAGATGAGTAACGTTTGCTCCAAGTCTTTCAAGCCTTCGGCGAACTTCAACGGGTCAAGGAATATGGTTACTCTCATATTCTTGGCAAGTAGCAGGATCAAGGCAAATTAGCCAATGAAAAGCAATGGTTTCCAGAGCATTTCTTTCACATAATACAGCGTCAACGATAAGCCCACTTTCTACCAATAAAAATGCTGAATACACATGATTAAGTGACTTGCACGCCAACATCATTTTAGTATTGCGTTCTAGACTTGGCGGTTGGCTTTCGACTTCAACTAGACAATCATCAAAGTAGGCAAATGCTTGCTCAATCGATGGACGCATTTCCTGTAACGTATTACTTGTTTGTACGCGTATACTTTCAGTGTGATTCCGAAGGTTATCGAAAGTGAATTTTGGATTTTTCATTAATCATTTGCCTAACTTTTGGGCAGCCCAACATTTTTTTATCCACAGCTCAGCTGTGTATAATTGCCCTATCAGGTAAATATTTTGAAAACTTGTTAGATAATTGACCAAAAACATGAGCCAATTCCTTGATGAAGTTAGAACAACAATTCGTCGCCATGGGCTGGCCGATTCGACTGAAAAGACTTATGTCAGTTGGATCAAACGCTGTATCCTGTTTCAAAAATACCAGAACCGGGATGAGATGACGAGGTCGCCTCGCCAGGATATTGAACGGTTTCTCAACTATCTTGCGAATGATCTTGATCTCAGCGCTTCATCAGTCAATCAAGCGCTTGGGGCAATCATTTTCCTCTACAAGTCGGTTCTTCGGGTTGACATGCCCTATTTAGACATTCCTCGACAAAAATCAGTAAAAGCGTTGCAACATCCGCTTGATGATGCCGAAGCCAGAGAATTGCTTTCCCATTTGCACGGTCAGGATTTCCTCCTTGCCGCTATTATGTATGGTGCCGGACTTCGTGTCAATGAAGTCTGTTCCTTGCGTATCAAAGATTTCGACTTCGCCCATTGCAAGATTCTTGTGACAGACGCCAAGGGCGGCGATCACCGTCTCACCATGTTACCCAAACAGATCGTTGCCCCTTTGCAAGCGCACTTAACGCTGGTCAAAAAACGGCATGATCAGGATCTCCAACGTGGGCATGGCTACGTCTGGTTGCCGCCCGCCTTGCGCCGCAAATATCCGCAAGCCGAACAGGAATGGCAATGGCAGTATGCCTTTCCCTCGCGCCAATTGAGTCGTCATCGTCGTGAACCGGAAAATATGACTTTGTATCGCTTTTATGTGAGTCCCAATTCGATTTCACGTAGCATCAAGATAGCCGCTCAGGCCAGTGGCATCGACAAGCGAGTAACGCCTCACATTCTGCGACACAGTTTCGCCGTTTCCATGCGCAAACGCGGCTACTCCATTGAGCAAATCCAGGCGCTCATGGGCCACAAGAGCGCCAAAACCACGCAATATCATTACCTACGTTCTATTGAACCGGACATCGAGGGCATTCGTGGTCCGTTAGACTGACCGTTCCATGCCGACCAATTCTCAATCCCCAGTTTCCAATCACTTCCCCACCCTCATCCTGCCCCAACCCCTGACCAACGCCATCATCGCCCATGCCCGCACAGGCAAACTGGAAGAACTCTGCGGACATCAGCCGCCAATTCAAGTTGTTTGAGTTGCTCCCCAATTGCAATCAGCATCATGGTAATGCCATCAAGCCGGTCAAGTCCTGAATCGCTCATCACAAAATCGTCCGGTTCGGCAATGCCTTCAAAACGCCGCTCAATGCGTTCGATGGCAGTGAGAATGTTGCCCAGGATGTCATGAACCAATTCGGGATCAGACATAAATCGCCTCCCTGTCGATTCGGCGTTTGAGCAGGACGCTGAGATATTTCTGGTACCGAATCAAATCTACAGGCGCTGACAGAAGTTCCTCCAAATCCTCTTTCATGTGCACCATTTTAAAGAGATCAGGCGGCATTTCAACTACAACATCTACATCACTGTTGACCGATGCTTCTCCACGTGCGACAGAGCCGAAAATGCCCAGGCGAGTGACGCCATACTTGGCTGACAGGTTTTTCTTATTCGCTTTGAGAATGTCAAGGATTTCTTGTTGGTTCATGCTGGTTAACGCAGTTTTTCGACTTCGTGAATCGGCGGATGGATGTGGCAGTAGTATAGCAGAAAAACCGATTCGTGACCGTTTTTCCTGCTGAATAAGGATAGGACTTCCTGCATTATCATCTCCGCCCTACCGCACTATAACCGTTGCCAGCCCGCACCCTTCCCACAACGCCACATCCCCCTCTTTATCCATGCCCACAAATCCCCACCCCACCCTCACCCTGACCCAACCCCTGGCCGACGCCATCATCGCCCATGCCCGCGCCGGCAAACCGCAGGAGGTGTGCGGATTGGTGCGCGGGCGCGTGAGCCGGGCCACGGAAGTGCATCCCGCGCCGAATGTGGCGTCCAACCCTCTGCTCGACTACGTGGTCGAACCGAACGCCATGCTGGCGGTCTTTGATTGGGAGGACGCAGACGACGAACTGGTCGCCATCTATCACAGCCACCCTTTCAGCCCCGCCTATCCCTCCGGCTCCGACGCCATCAATGCCTATTATCCCGACAGCGTCTATCTCATCTGCTCGTTGCAGCACGACCAACGCCCCGTGTTGAACGGCTTTTTCCTGCGCGAGGCGGAAGGACGGTTCAACGTGGATGATTTGCGGGATGTCCTCGACTTTTACGAAACCCGACCCGGTCGCTGGGTCGGCTATATCCCGACGGATGCGCCGCTCCCGCCCGGCCTGGCTGATCTCGACCGCCCGGCGGACACCGCGCTTTATGTCGTCTTCGAGCGCTATGAGGACGTGATAGAATCACGCGCGGTCTCGGTGCAGCCAGTCGAAATTCGGATCGAGCCGATTTGACGGGGTCGGCGAAGGAAAGTATAGTCCGGAAATCTAGGTCAGATACTGGGTATTGAATATTGAATGGCAGCCAATACCCAACATCCAACACCCATTTCCCATGCACTACCCTCTCACCTGCATCTGTCTTTAGCGGAAACCGGCAGCCCACGAATGGGCGATTGCCGCTTTCCGCACCTGACCATGCGATGAGAGAAACAGACGAAAACCCAACCTGAACGGCGTTCAATCGCCATCAGCAGCTTTCCACCTCGGCGGCTCATCGCAATTTCTGTGATGGGTCGCTTTTTTGTGATGAAGTGATGGAGTAATCAGTTGATCAGTAGCCTTCACTTCATCGCTCACCACTTCATTACGAACCACGTATCATTTCTTGGAGCCGAAACTCATGCCCACCCAACCCCGCATCGCCAATAATATTGCCGAATTGATCGGCAACACGCCCCTCGTCCGCATCAACCATCTGGCCGACGGCGCTCCCGCCGAAATCGTAGCCAAGCTGGAATTCTTCAACCCCGGCGGCAGCGTCAAGGACCGTATCGGCCTCTCCATGATCGAAGCCGCCGAAGCAGCCGGACTGCTACACGCCGACACCATCATCCTCGAACCGACCAGCGGCAACACCGGCATCGCCCTGGCTTTCGTGGCCGCCGCCAAAGGCTATCGCTGCACCCTGGTTATGCCCGACACCATGAGCATGGAGCGCCGCATCCTCTTGCGCGCCTATGGGGCGGAACTGGTGTTGACGCCGGGCAGCCAGGGCATGAAAGGCGCCATCGCCAAAGCCGAAGAACTGGCCGCCGCCGACTCCCGTTATTTCATCCCCCAACAATTCCAGAACCCGGCCAATCCCGAAATCCACCGCCGCACCACCGCCGAAGAAATCTGGCGAGACACGGACGGCCAGGTGGACATCATCGTCTCGGGCATCGGCACGGGCGGCACCATCACCGGCGTGGGCGAAGTGCTCAAGGCGCGCAAGCCATCCCTGCAAATGGTCGCCGTGGAACCGGCCGCCTCGCCCGTGCTTTCGGGCGGCGCCCCTGGCCCACACATGATCCAGGGCATCGGCGCGGGCTTCGTGCCCGGCGTGCTCAATACCACCATTTACGACGAGATCATCCGCGTGCAGAATGAGGAGGCCTTTGCCATGGCCCGGCGGTCAGCGGTCGAGGAAGGCCTGCTGGTGGGGATTTCGTCGGGCGCAGCCCTGCATGCCGCCGTGCAACTGGCGTTCCGCCCCGAAAACGCCGGCAAGCTGATCGTCGTCGTCATTCCTTCCAACGGTGAACGCTATCTCAGCACCGCCCTGTTTGCCGACCTGCGCGACTAAACTCTACCGTACTAACCTAAAGTCACGACGAGAACAGTCGTTTTTTGTTCGACGATGGACGACGGACGATAGACGATTGAACTCGCTTGATCAGTGCACCCGCCATCGTCAATCGTTAACGATTGGTCGATGGTAGCGGTCTCAAACTGACGTCAGTCTAAATGGTACACAGATGTCAACCGATTTGCACAGGTCGCCAGACAAATGTCAGTGAAAACCTGTTTTCATCTGTAGAATCTGTGTACCATTTCCAAAAACTTCAACTGAGCCTATTGCGAGATACATCATGTTGAACACACTGCGCCATGACATCCGCTCCGTCTTCGCCCGCGACCCGGCCGCTCGCTCGGTGCCGGAAGTGCTCTTTTGCTATCCCGGCCTGCACGCGCTGTGGTTCTACAGGCTGGCGCATTGGTGCTGGGAACGGCGGCTCTGGTTTCTGGGCAGACTGACCTCGCACCTGGGGCGCTGGTTGACCGGCATCGAAATCCACCCCGGCGCTCAGATCGGCCCCGGCTTATTCATCGACCACGGCATGGGCATCGTCATCGGCGAGACCGCCGAGATCGGCCACGATGTGACGCTATATCATGGCGTCACCCTGGGCGGCGTGAGCTGGCGCAAAGAGAAACGGCATCCCACCATCGGCGATCATGTGGTCGTGGGCGCGGGGGCGAAAATCCTGGGGCCGATTACGGTGGGCAGCTATTCACGCATCGGCGCCAACTCGGTTGTGGTCAAGGATGTACCGGAGCATTCGGTGGTGGTGGGCGTGCCTGGCCGCATGCGCCTGCAAAATGGGGCCGTCGCCCGCGACTCAGAGCACGAGGATTTGCAGCACAACCTCCTACCCGACGCCACGATGGAGCAGATTCGAGTGCTGGTCGACCGCATCGACGCCCTGGAGTTGGCGGTGGATTCGTTGCACGGGCGCGACGAGGCCGAAGCCGAGCTCATGGTTCAGGGTTACCTGGGGCCGTGGGGGATTTAGACGATAACCAGAAGGCCAACCACAGCTTTCGCAGATGGCGCAGATTGGAAAAGGAAGAATCTGCGTTAATCTGTGCAATCTGCGGATAAACTTCTTCAGAATCGTAGGAATAATTCCTTGACAAGTTCTGAACAAGCCCTTACACTTTGACTCGTATGAAGTTCTGCGCACACCTTGCCTTCACGCATACCTGCTCCTGTATGGAGCGGGCGTAGCCAGCCAGCGTTGGCGGCTGCCCCGCAAACCAGTCTCGGAGCGGTGAGTCGCGCAGTCTTTTCGTAATTGCATAATCCCCGGTTGGCGTAAGAAGCTGAAGTTTGATTCGCTCCCTTGCCCAACCGCAAGCAAGCAGGCTCATCGCAACCCGATGAGCTTTTTTGTTGTCCAATTCACCCCATCCATTCATCACACAACCCGACCGCCAAAACCAAAAGGAGACCGATTTCTCTCACATGAGCACCGTTTACATCCCCACCCCCCTGCGCCGCCTCACCGCCAATCAATCCAAAGTGGACATCGCTGCCGACAATGTCGGCTCCGCTCTCACCGCCCTGGATGAAGCCTATCCCGGCATTGGCGGACGCATCTTCGATGATAACGGCGAGGTCAAGCGCTTCATCAACGTCTTTGTCAATGATGATGAAATCCGCACGCTGCAAGGCCTGAATACCCCGGTGGCCGAGAGCGACCGTATTTCCATCGTCCCGGCCATGGCGGGCGGATGAGGACCGAGGCCTGAGATCAGAGGTCAGAGGTCGGATCAGGCCGATGACGCAATACAAGACACGGAACACGCAAACATGACAAGATTAACGAGAGACCAACTTCTGGCTCAGGTGCGCCAGTCTGTGCCGGAGATCACGCCGGTGCAGGTCAATGAGTGGATGAATAATGGCAAGGATGTGCTCGTCGTCGATATCCGGGAACGAGACGAATGGGTGCAGGGCCATGTGCCCGAAGCCTGGCATCTCAGCCGCAGTTTCCTGGAATTGCAGATCGAGCAGATCGAACCCGAAAGGGAATCGGAAGTGGTGCTGTATTGCGCTGGCGGCGTTCGCAGCCTGCTGGCCGCCCGCAATCTGCAAGAGATGGGCTACGAGCACGTTTACTCCATGATCGGGGGATTCAACGGCTGGAAGAATGCCGGGCTTCGCATCGATGTGCCCCGATTCCTCAGCGACGCCCAGCGCGAGCGCTATGACCGCCACATCATCCTGCCCGACGTGGGCGAGGCCGGGCAGATCAGGCTGCTGGACAGCAAAGTGTTGCTGATTGGGGCCGGGGGATTGGGTTCGCCCGCCGCGCTCTATCTCGCCGCCGCCGGCGTGGGCACGATTGGCATCGTCGATTACGACAACGTCGATCGCTCCAACCTGCAACGGCAAATCCTGCACGGCGAGAGCACGATCGGCGTGCCCAAAGTGGAGTCCGCCATCGCCCGGCTGAAAGACCTGAACCCGGACATCGAGGTCATCGGCTATCGCCAGCCGATCCGCAGCGACAATGCTTTCGACATCCTGCGCGGCTATGATGTCGTCCTCAACGGTTCCGACAACTTCCCCACCCGTTATCTGGTGAACGACGCCTGCCATCTGCTCGGCATCCCGCTGGTCGACGCCTCCATTTTCATGCTCGAAGGCCAGGTTACCGTTTACCAGCCGAAGAACCTGGCACAGGGCATCGAAGGCGGTCCCTGCTATCGCTGCCTTTATCCCGATCCACCCCCGCCCGGCGAAGTGCCCAGTTGCGCTGAGGCTGGCGTTTTCGGTGTATTGCCCGGCATCGTTGGTTCCGTCCAGGCCGCCGAAGCCATCAAGCTCATCATCGGCTTGGGCGAACCGCTGATTGGCCGCCTGCTCATGTACGACGCGCTCGAACAGGGCTTCCGCACCCTGAACATCCGTCGCGACCCCGCCTGCCCCCTCTGCGGTGAACACCCCACCGTCACCGAATTAATCGACTACGAACAATTCTGCGGCCTGCCCTCTATGCCCACCCCCACCGCCGTGGCTATCCCGGCCTGATCGTTATTCGATATTGGATATTAGGTATTGGGTGCGTGAAGTTCGAGGGAAAGCAGCTTCAATACCCAATATCTGATATCCAGTACCCTCTACCCCACACACACAAGGACACACAAACCATGTCAGCATACGCCCGACCCGAAGCGCTCGTCTCCACCGATTGGGTGGCCGAGCATCTCGATGACCCCAACGTCCGCCTGGTCGAAAGCAACGAGGACGTTCTGCTCTATAACACCGGCCACATCCGCAACGCCGTCAAAATCGATTGGGTGGCCGACCTGAATGACCCCATCATCCGCGACTACATCGGCCCGGATGGCTTCAAAGCCCTGTGCGAGAAAAACGGCATTAGCAATGACACCTTCGTCGTCTTCTACGGCGACAAGAATAACTGGTGGGCGACCTACGCCTTTTGGGTATTCCAGCTTTTCGGCCACACCAAGGCGGCGGTGATGAACGGCGGCCGCACCAAGTGGGTGCAGGAAGGCCGGGAACTCACCAAAGAGGCGTCGAGTTTTGCCAAAGCCTCGTACCATGCACCGCAGCGCCAGGACTACAAGATTCGCGCCCTGTTCGCACAGACGCTGGCCCATCAGGCTGCTGGCTTGCCGCTGATCGATGTGCGCTCGCCCAAGGAATACAGCGGCGAACTGCTGCACATGGCTGATTACCCTCAGGAAGGTACGCTGCGCGGGGGACACATCAAGGGCGCACACAATGTGCCCTGGGCGCGAGCCGCGCAGGAGGATGGCACTTTCAAATCGGTGGAAGATTTGAAGGCGATTTACGAGGGCGAGGCCGGTCTCAGCCCCGACCAGAACGTGATCGCCTATTGCCGCATCGGCGAACGCAGCAGCCACACCTGGTTCGTCCTCACCTATCTGCTCGGCTACCCTAACGTCCGCAACTACGACGGCTCATGGACGGAATGGGGCAACGTCGTCGGCGCACCGATTGAAAAATGACCCGCGTAGGGGTGCAAGGCCTTGCGCCCCTACAACCATCCATTCTGATCCCCGACCATGGCCACAACCGCACGCATCGTCACCCCTGACCCTCTGCTCTGGCACAAGCCGCAGCGCCCGCCCATCTTGCAGCAGATTGGCAACACGCCCTTGCTGAAGTTGGAGCGTGTCAGCGCCGGACTGCGCCCAGGCGTCGAAGTCTATGCCAAGGCCGAGTGGTTCAATCCCGGCGGCTCGGTGAAGGACCGCCCAGCCCTGCGTATGATCGAGCAGGCCGAACTGCGCGGCGATCTCACACATGACCGGACGATCATCGACGCCACCAGCGGCAACACCGGCATCGGCTACGCCCTCGTCGGCGCGGCCAAAGGCTATCGCGTCATCCTCGTCATGCCGGAAAACGTGACCGAGGAACGCAAGCAGCTTGCCCGGTCGTATGGGGCGGAACTGGTTTTCAGCAGCCCGCTCGAAGGGGCCGATGGGGCGATTCGCATGGTTCGAGACAGGGTCGCCGCCGATCCCGACCGTTATTTCTATCCCAACCAATACGACAACCCCGACAACTGGCGGGCGCACTATTTCACCACCGGCCCTGAAATCTGGCGACAGACCGAAGGCCGCATCACGCATTTCATCACCGGCGTCGGCACAAGCGGTACGTTCATGGGCGTCAGCCGTCGCCTGAAAGAACTGAATCCCGCCATCCGGGTGATCACCGTGGAACCCGCCGATGAATTGCAGATGATCGAAGGCCTGAAGCACATGGAGTCCGCCATCGTCCCCAAAATCTTCGACCCCCGTCTGAAGGATGGCGAGGTCCGGGTCGAAGCCGAGCACGCCTGGGATATGGCCCGGCGTCTCGTGCGCGAAGAAGGCCTGTTTGTTGGATTCAGCGCCGGGGCCGCCGTTCACGCCGCGTTGAAGGTGGCCTCAGAATTGGACGAGGGCGTTGTCGTCACCGTCCTGCCCGACGGCGGGGCGAAGTACGTCAGCCTGGGTTTGTTCGAATAGTCGTAATGGAGTAGTCAGTCGCCAGCCATTACTCATTACTCCATGACTCATCACGATTCGTTTCACACTTCACGACTTTACGCTTTCTCATCATCCACGCTCACACTATCCGACACGCCGACCATGTCCCACCCGCCCCAAAAACCTTTTGTCGATCACACGGCGCTCAAATTCAATCAGGCGTCGATCATCACGTTGAACATTCTCGCCTTTATGTTGGATCAACCCTGGCTGGTGACATTCGTCGCCCTGGTCATGTTGATCGGCACGCTCTACCCGCCTGCAAGTCTGTTCAAACTCATCTATGCCAGGGCGCTGAAACCGGCCGGGATTCTAAAACCCGACCCGCAGCATGACGAGCCGCAGCCCCATCTGTTTGCACAAGGCCTGGGCGCCATCTTTCTTCTGTTGGCGACGGTCGCTTTCATCGCGGGCGCGCCACTCCTCGGCTGGCTACTGACCGTCGTCGTCGTCGCCCTAGCCGCCATCAATCTCTTCCTCGGCTTCTGCCTGGGCTGCTTCATCTTTTACCAGCTTGCCCGCCGCGGCGTGCGCGTACAATTGCCGCAGTGGTCGTGAAGCGCAAAGCGTGATTGGCTGAATTCACCCATCTCGTAACCCGGAACTCTGAACTCACTCCCCATGATCGAACGATTCCTCATCCTTGCTGCCTTTATTATCGTCGCCATCGTGGCCCTGCAAGTCTGGCGCTGGTGGCTGCATCGTCGCCTGGCCCTGGCCCAGGCGCGAGAATTGCCCCAACCCTTGCGTGACCAAAGATTGCCGGCCAAACCGGTGGTGCTCTATTTCACGACGCCCACCTGTACGCAATGTCGGTATCAACAGACGCCGATCCTGCAAGAACTGGGGGCTGGCTGGCAAGATCGGGTGGATGTCCGCAAGCTGGATGCGCACGAACATGATGAATTGGCGCAGCACTTCGGCGTGATGACGTCGCCCACAACCATCGTCCTGGATTGCGAACAAAGGGTGACGGCTATCAATCATGGGCTCGCCTCGAAAGAAAAGCTGGCCGGGCAGTTGGCCGCCCTGATCGACCGCCACGACGCCGCTCTCTGTTCGCATCACCTCGCCCCACAGCCTGCCTGATTTCGTTGCATTCCCCACTTCAGTACGAAAATCCCTGTCCGTTCGGACGGGGATTTTTCTTGGGAAGAAAACAGCAACCGTTTTTTCCATCGACGCCGTATGACGCACGAGGCCAATCGCTTTAACGCAGCGCGTCATTTTAATTTGCCAAGCCGGTGCGAATATGGTACATGTATCACCTGAACGCGACGTCATGCGAGGCTCACTTTTTTCAGGGCAGCCTATGCACCTGACGTAAAACCAGCGATCCAAATAACCCGAATCTGGTCAAAGGAGACATTCGCATGCCGCGAACAATACGAAGCGTAGCCGTTGTTGGAGCAGGAACTATGGGCGCCTCCATCGCCGCTCTCATGGCAAATGCAGGCATTCCTGCCTATCTGCTGGATATCCCGCCCTCTTCCCTGACCCCACAGGAGCAGAGCCAGGGGCTGACGCTTTCGGATCCGGTCGTGCGCAATCGCATCGTCAACGAGGGATTCGAGCGCATGCGCAAGGCCAAACCGGAGAATCTCTTCAATGAAGATGCGGCCAAATTGATCAGATTGGGCAACACGGAAGACCATTTCCACTGGGTGGGTGAAGCCGACTGGATCATCGAGGTGATCGTCGAACGGCTGGATTTGAAACAGGCACTGATGGCGCGGATCGAGGCTATCCGCAAACCGGATAGCGTTGTCAGCAGCAATACATCGGGCCTGCCCATCGCCGCCATCGCCGCAAGCCGTGGCGAGGAGTTCCGGGCGCATTTCCTCGGCACGCATTTTTTCAACCCGCCACGCTATCTCAAGCTGCTTGAGGTCATCCCCACCGCCGATACCGACCCCAAACTGGTTGCGGATATCAGCCATTTTGCCGAAGAAGTCCTGGGCAAAGGCGTGGTCATCGCCAACGACACGCCGAATTTCATCGGCAACCGGCTGGCCTTCATCGCCTCGGCCCAAACTATTGAGTCGGCCATCAGCAACGGCTACACGGTTTCGGAAGTCGATCTGCTGACCGGCCCTCTGATTGGGCGCCCCAAGACCGGTACCTTCCGGCTGGCCGATCTGGTCGGCATCGATGTGCTGGCGCATGTGGCCGGCAATCTCTATGATCTGCTGCCCCATGACTCTGAGCGCGAAATACTGCGCGCCCCGGCCTTTTCCAACGTGCTGGCGACGATGATCGAGCGCAACTGGCTGGGCAACAAGACGAAGGTGGGGTTCAGCAAGGAAGTGCGAGGCGAGGGCGGGCAAAAAGAATATTGGTCGCTGAACTTGCAGACGCTGGAGCATGAATCGCAGCCCAAGCCGCGCTTCGACAGCGTGGGCAAGCTGAAAGACAGGCCGATGGCCGAACGTTTACCCGGTCTCGTCGCCGCCGAAGACAGGGCGGGCGAGTTCCTGTGGTTCACGCTATCCCGCACGCTGAACTATGCCGCCGCCATCATGCCCGAAGTCAGCAATGATCCGCTGGCCGTGGACAATGCCATGAAGTGGGGTTTCCAATGGGAACTTGGCCCCTTCGAGATGTGGGACATGCTGGGTGTGGCCGAAACCACCGCACGCATGGAAGCGGATGGGCTGGCCGTGCCAACCTGGGTCAAGGAGATGATGAATGCGGGCGGCAGTTTCTATCGCCAGCAAAATGGCAGGGCGCAGCGATGGATGGTCGGCGAGGGTTATGTCGATATCGCGTCCGATCCCAAATCCATTAACCTGAAGTTGTGGAAACAGGATAAGAACCGTGTGATCGCCGGTAATTCCAGCGCCTCGCTGGTCGATATCGGCGATGGCGTGGCTCTGCTCGAATTCCACGCCAAAACGCCCGGCGGTCGCGAGATGAATGCCGTCGATCCCGATATGTTCCCGCTGTTCGAGAAGGCGGTTGAGTGCGTCGAAAGCGATTTCGAAGGCCTGGTGATCGGCAATCAGGGCGAGCATTTTTCAGCCGGGGCCAATATTTTCGTGATGTTGGTCGCCGCCCAGCAGCAACAGTGGGACCAGATCGATGACATGGGCAAAAAGTTGCAAGGCCTGCGCCGCATCCTCACCCGATGCAGCAGGCCCGTCGTCTCAGCGCCATTTGGGATGACCCTGGGCGGCGGGGCTGAGGTGGCGATGGCCGCCGATCGGATCGTGGCCGCAGCCGAGACCTACATGGGATTGCCCGAAGTCGGGCTGGGCATTCTGCCTGCGGGCGGCGGCACCAAGGAATTGGTGCGCCGGGTGATCTCGCCCGCAGCCCGGATCGAGCACCCCGGCATCGATAAATATGTGCAACACGTATCGTTGACCATCGCCACGGCCAAAATCGCCACCAGCGCCGCGCAGGCATTCGACCTGGGATTTCTCACGCCGTGCGACCGCATCGTCATGAACAAGGAACACCTGCTGGCCGAGGCCAAAGCAGAGGTGCTGGCGATGGCATCCACCGGCTACCGGCCTTATTTGCCATCCCAGAATTGTTACGCCGCCGGTCGCGACGCACTCGCCACGCTTTATGTCTACATCGATTTGCAACGCGCGGCGGGCTACATCTCCGACCACGACGTGAAGGTCGCCCGCAAAGTGGCTTACGTGGTCTGTGGCGGCGACCTCAGCGCCCCGCAATGGGTGGACGAAGACTACCTGCTCGACCTGGAGCGCGAAGCCGTGCTCTCCCTCTTCGGCGAACCCCTGACCCAGGCCCGCATGTGGCACTTCCTGCAAACAAACAAGCCCTTGCGGAATTGAGTTTCATGTTCCAGGTTTCAAGTGTCACGCCCGCTCAGCCAAAGTCCTGATTAATATCCAATCTCCAATTCGCAATCCGACCTCCCCAGGAGAACCACATGCCCCACGAAGCCGTAATCGTTTCCGCCGTCCGTACCGCCGTTGGCAAATCCCCGCGCGGAACGCTGCGTAACACCCGACCGGAGGAGTTGGGTGCGCTGGTCATCCGGGAAGCGCTCGAACGCGCACCGGGACTGGAGCCGGAGCAAGTTGAGGATGTCGTCATTGGCTGCGCCTTTCCCGAAGGCAAGCAGGGCATGCAGATCGGTCGCATCGTCGCCCTGGCGGCGGGGCTGCCCGACAGCGTGCCGGGCATGACGGTCAATCGTTTCTGCTCCTCCGGCTTGCAGTCCATCGCCATGGCCTCGGAACGGGTTATGGCCGGGTTTGGGTCAGCCATGATTGCGGGCGGGATCGAAAGCATGAGTTCCGTACCAATGGGCGGGCTCGTCTTTGCCGCCGACCCACGGCTGGCGGAAGAAAATCCGGGCGTGTACATGGGCATGGGTTTGACAGCCGAAAACGTGGCCCAACAGTATGGCGTCAGCCGCGAGGATCAGGACGCATTCGCCCTGCGCTCGCACGAACGGGCTGGGGCGGCGATCAGCGACGGCAGATTCGCAGCCGAGATCGTCCCCGTGCCGGTGAAAACAGTGCGGGTGGAAGATGGCGTCCGCATCGAGGAGGAAACGCTGTTCTCCGTCGATGAAGGCGTCCGCTACGACAGCACGCCGGAAGGATTGGCCCGATTGCGGCCGGTCTTCAAAGCGAATGGCACGGTGACGGCGGGCAACAGCAGCCAGACTAGTGACGGTGCGGCAGCGGTGATGGTAATGGAACGCAAGGCGGCTGAGGCGGCAGGTTTGCAGCCGCTCGCCCGATTTGTGGCGTTCGCCGTGGGCGGCGTGCCGCCGGAGCTCATGGGCGTCGGCCCGGTCGCCGCTATTCCAAAAGCGCTGAAACTGGCGGGACTGACGCTCAACGACATCGATCTGATCGAGCTGAACGAAGCCTTCGCCGCCCAGGCTGTGGCGGTGATGCGCACGCTGGAACTCGACCCCGACATCACCAATGTGAATGGCGGCGCCATCGCCCTGGGCCATCCCCTGGGCGCGACCGGCGCAAAGCTCACCGTGCAACTGCTGGCCGAGATGAAACGCCGCGGCAGCCGTTACGGCCTGGTCACGATGTGCATCGGCGGCGGCATGGGCGCGGCAGGCATCTTTGAGAATCTGCAGAATTAGTCTATTCCGTGACACGTGGAACTTATCACCCGACACCCGAAATCTACCCGAGGTGATCTATGTACTCATTCGACCTGACTGACGAACAACGAATGTTGACCGAGGCGGTCAATCGCTATGCCACGCGTACCGTGCGAAAGACTTTCCGCGAGGCAGAGGAAGCGAAACAACTGCCGCCGGAGGTCATCCGAACCGGTTGGGAATTGGGTCTGCTGCCCGCCTCCATCCCCGAAAAACTGGGCGGCTTCGGCGAGCACTCTGCGGTGAACGGCGCTTTATATGCCGAGGAATTGGGCTATGGCGATGTCGCTACAGCGTTGCATTTGCTCAGCCCAAATCTGGTGGCTGTGCCCATCCTGCTGTGCGGCGCCGAAGCCCAGAAAGAAGAGTATCTGCCGCTGTTTTGCGGCGAAGAGTTCCCGAAAGTCGCCGCCGCCTTCGTGGAACCATCCATTCTCTTTGACCCCAGCGAAATGAGTTCATCCGCCCGGCTGCAAGGGGACGAATACATCCTGTTCGGCCACAAAACCATGGTCATCAATGCCGACGAGGCAGAGCTTCTCCTGGTTTATGCGCGGGAAGGTCACACCGGCAGCACACAGGCGTTTTTAGTGCCCAACCACAATCCCGGCGTTGGCATCAACCGCCGCGACCAGAGGATGGGATTTCATGCCCCGAAGACGCATTCGGTCGAATTCACTGGCGTCCATATACCCAAAGAGAACAAACTGGGCGGCGAGAGCGGCATCGATCTGCAACTGATTTTGAGCTACAGGCGTATTGCGTTGGGAGCGCTGGCTATCGTCCTGGCGAAAGGGGCTTATGAATACGCCAGGGATTATGCCAAAGAGCGGCATGCATTTGGCGAACCCATCGCCTATCGGCAATCCATCGCCTTCATGCTGGCGAACATGGCCATCGAGATTGACGCCACTCGCCTGCTGGTTTGGGAGGCCGCCTGGAAGATCGACAAAGGCGAGAACGCCACGCATGACGCGTATCTGGCAGCCCGCTATGCCTCGGAAATGGCACTGAAGGTGACCGACAATGCCGTGCAAGTCCTGGGCGGGCACGGCTATATTCGCGAGTATCCGGTGGAGTTGTGGCTGCGGAATGGTCGCGGCATTGCCACTTTGCTTGGCGCAGCAATCGTCTAAGGAGCGAAGTCATGACAATCGAATTCGAACTACCCGAAAGCATCGTCAATCAGACCGGCATGACCAAGATGCTGGCCGAGCAAGTCATGCGCAGCATTTCGCGACGCTATGACGAAAGCGAACACGATCGCCCGTGGGAGTATATCAATGTGATCTGGCCGTTCATTCAGCAGATCGAAAGCGCCGATCTCAAGCGCTCAATGGCGCGCAACGGCTCGGCCAACGGGTCATTCAATGGCTCGAAAAACGGTTCCGGCCATGACGATGCTCCCGCCGCCGAAAAGAAGAAACCATCCACCGGCAACCTGCGCATGGTTCACATGATCGAAGCGCTTTCGTGGGGCGATGCCGGCATTTATCTGAGCACGCCCGCCAGCGCTTTGGGCGGCGCTGCCATCCACGCCGTGGGCACGCCCGACCAAAAGAAGCGGTTCCTGGAACGCTTCACCCAGGGCGAGCCGAAGTGGGGGGCGATGGCAATGACCGAACCCCAGGCCGGCTCGGACACCAGCAACATCAAGACCACGGCGGCGCTGGACCCGGAGACCAATGAGTGGATTCTCAACGGCGAGAAGATTTTTGTGACGAACGGCAGTCTGGCCGGGAAGGAAAGCGATGGTCTGATCGTGGTGTGGGCCACCCTGGATCGCTCGGCCGGCCGAGCGGGAATGCGGCCATTTGTGGTCGAATCGGGAACGCCTGGCATGACGATCACCAAATTGGAAGAGAAGATGGGCATTCGCGCCAGCGACACCGCCGCCATCGTGTTTACGGATTGCCGCATTCCCTTTGACAATATCCTGGGCAACCCCGAGTTGGTCGATCCAGATGAAGCGGGAGCCAAGGGCTTCAAGGGGGCGATGAAAACCTTCGACGCCAGCCGCCCCTATGTGGCAGCCAGCGCCGTCGGCATCGCCCGCGCCGCTTTCGAATTCACGCGCGACACATTGGCAGATCAGGGCATCAAAATCCCGGAGTGCGCGCCGCTTCATCAACTCAGCGCCATCCAGCGTGACCTGCTACAGATGGAAGTCGATTTGAAAGCGGCCTGGCTGTTGACTATTCGCTCTGTCGCCCTGCTCGATGCCGGAGAATCCAACAATCTGGAAGCATCGATGGCGAAAGTGAAAGCCGGTCATGTGGTCACCACGATCACCCAAAAATGCGTGGAATTGCTGGGGCCGCTCGGCTACAGCCACGATTTTCTGGTGGAGAAATGGATGCGCGATGCCAAGATCAACGACATCTTCGAAGGCACTGGCCAGATCAACACGCTGATCGTCGCCCGCCGCATCCTTGGTTACACCCGCAATGAGTTAAAATAAGTCCCAACGCGAAACGTGATACCTGATACTTGGCACTTGAAACCTGACACCTTCAACACCCCCACCCCTAGGAGAAACCCAATCATGTCCGAAACCGACGCCAAAGTTCGCAAATTGATGGCCGATATGCCGAATGCATTCAATCCCAATAAGGCGGTCGGCGTGAGCGCCACCATTCAATACAATCTCACGGGCGACGACGGTAGCACATGGAATTCTGCAATCGGCGACGGCATTTGCACCGTCAATGAGGGCGAAGCCGACAATCCCACGCTGACGGTCACGATGGCCGCTTCGGATTTTGTCGATATGATGGCGGGTCGGCTCGACGGCATGCAGGCATTCATGACCGGCAAGATCAAAGTGCAGGGCGATATCATGCTGGCCAGTCGCATGATGACGTTCTTTAATTAAACTGAAGTCACGATGAAACCAATAGTTTTGTTCTCGACGATAGACGACGGACGATAGACGATGAAGCACGTTTTGCCAGTGCATTTTGCCATCGTCCATCGTCAATGGTTTATCGTCAACTGGCAGACAAAAGCATCGTTTTCATTGTGATGTTAGTTTAGATACTCGCAGTCCGCAATTTCAGACGCCGTTTGCCAGTGCAGGCGGCGTTTTGTTTTGGGTCAGAATGCTGGGGCAAAAGAGGTTGTGGTTTGGACGAACGAGACGAATCTCGAACAGCTTCGGCCAGAGCTTGCCCGTGACAAAGAGCCGGTCGGTTTCGGCATCGTAGGCGATGCCATTGAGCACGTTGGCCCTGGCCCGGTCTTCGGGCGGCAACAGCCCGGTGAGGTCGATCCACCCGACTACTTGGCCGCTGGCCGGATCAATGCGGGTGATGCGATCGGTCTGCCAGATATTGGCGTACACCTCGCCCTCGATATATTCCAATTCGTTCAATCTGACCACCGGCTGTCCGCCATCTCGCACCTTGACGCTGCCCAACAAGGTGAAGGTGTCCGGGTCCCGGAAATACAGATTGTCCGTGCCATCACTCATGATCAGACGCTCACCGTCATAGGTCAGCCCCCACCCCTCCGTGGGATATGCGAACTCGTCCAGCAGGTCGAATGTTCCGGCATCATAGACGAAAGCCTTGTGGGTCAGCCAGGTCAGTTGGATGATGCGGTCGTCCACCAGGGCGATGCCCTCAGCGAAGTGCTCGGAGGGGACGTCCCGTTTTTGCAGAACGACGCCATCTTCCAGACTCACTCGCCGCAACGAGGAACGGCCATTCAAGCCAGTGCTCTCGAACAGGATGCCGTTGTCATAGACCAACCCTTGCGTGAAAGCCTGGGCGTCGTGTGGAAAGCTCTGTACGACTTTGTAGCCATAGGTCGGGGCAGGCGAATCAGTGGAGCGAGGTGGGGCCGTCTGGCATAATGGGCGCGCCTGAACGCGAACGGGGATGCCAGCAGCCGAGGCCAGAAGGATGGTCAGAGCAAGGAGGGGGGAGAGGATGCGGTGCATGGAAAAGGACATTTGCCTCAGAGTTTAAACTGAAGTCACGATGAAACCAACAGTCTTGTTCTCGGCGATAGACGGCGGACGATAGAGCAAGTTTTGCCAGGGTATTTTGCCATCGCCCATCGTCAATGGTCTATCGTCAACTGACAGACAAAAGTATTGTTTTCATTGTGATGTTAGTTTAGACGCCGTTACGTCCCAGATTATAACGCCCTGGCTCGATCATCCCCCAACAAGCTGGACGAAACCGGTTGAAGTCTCGATGACCACGTTGCCAAGTTCCAGCCAGCGCGTATCCCGGCTTGCCAATAATCCCGACCGAAACCGCCCCTGCGTCGTGACGGTCATGTATTGGTTATCCATCCACATCACTAACCCCAACGGCCCGCGGGGCGAGGGCGCTTCGGCCAGCACGGTTTCGCCATCGACCGAGAAATTCGTGGAGTGCACGCCCCATTCGATTTGATAGGAGCGCCAGTCCGTTTTATCGACAGCGAGAGACGCTTCCGCTACGCCGATGGCTCGTTGAGCAATGGGCCACAGAATCCGATAGAGCGGAGGCAGCCGCATCACCAATATGCCCAGTGGAGCGAAAGGCGCCAGCAGCCAGAACGACAGCCGGTTGGCGTCGATCACCGCCGCTTTCCAGCCTCGTCCGGGAGTATCGAGAGCCAGCCGCATATCGGATGGCGGTGAAGCGTAGAAAAACCAGACGGCTTGCGGCGGCGCCGGTAATCGGTTGAGCTGGCGGGAGAAAGGCTCATTCCAGAGTCCAAACCCGGCTGTGCCCGGCGGCTGCCCCTCTGAGAAACGCGCCTGCACGGTCAATGTCAGCGGCGGTCGCCAGCGAAATCGGCGGCGCGGCAGGCCCTGATAATCGTCAATCTGGGCATTGCTGTACGTGCGTGTCGTCGTCGCCGCATTCAGCAGGCGCAACCTCCCCGCCTCGCTGACGATAGTTCCTGAGCCTGCAACGACATGGTTCAAATGCGCCTGCGGTTCATTGTGGCGTTGAGTTGGGGTTTTCATCGTTCATCGCCGGGCTTTGCGGCAATGAGAATGGGGGCCCGGCTCCAACGGGCGGTGCGCACCTCGGTCGTGACGCTCAACCCGACCGCTCTCGCCAGTTCCTGGCAGGTTTGCCACTCACGCGAGGGTTTGCCGCCGGGCAGCAGTCTGACGAGGAAGCGATGCAGGGGATGGTCGAGATAGACGACGATGCCAACGATGACCAGCCGTCCGTGCGGTCGCAGCAGACGGCTGAGTTCACGCCAGACGGATTCTTCCAAGATGAACTCGGCGGGAAAGGTGGAGAGAATGGCGTCGAAAGCCTGGGAGTGGAAGGGCGTGCAGGTCACGTCGGCCCGAACGAGCGGTTGCGTTTGGGAAGCAGCGGCCAGCTTTGCCCTGGCCTGTCTGTGCATCTCTGCAGCACGCTCCAGCCCGACCAACCGCAAATCTCGCCCGCCTGCTTCCGCCAACAACACCCCTGTGCCAAATCCAATTTCGAGTAGAGAGTCACCCTGGGCGTATTCCAACGCCAGTTTTCGCCAGGCATCCCATTGCCCGAAGCTAACCAGCCAGGCCACGCTTTCATATGCCCAGGCAAGGGGGCCATACAGCAAACGATAGAGTCGCAGGCGCAGACGGCGGCTCGTCGAGCGCATCGTTTATCGCAACCGCCTCGTGTACTTCACCAGCCCGATCCAATCAGACCAATTTTTCCTCTAGCGGCTCATCCATCAGCGTCCCTCGATAATTGGTCACCAACACCGTGATACTGATTAAGAGGACCCAGCCGGGGAAGACCATAGGCGCCCAGGGATTCAGTGTCCGTATCGTGAGCAAGATAAGTGCGAGGAAATAGGTCAGGATTGCCAACCACCGTGGCATCACGTCCGTCTGCCACCAAATCGTGGCCGAACTGATCATGAAGACGCCTGCCATACGCATGGCATAAGTATTCATGATGCTGAACATCGTATTGCGCCCAAATGCGTACGCATCGCCGCCAAAGAAGCGATCCGGATATTGGGTGTACGCGCCAACCAAGCCGCCAGCCAGGGCGGCGGCCATGAAAGATAGCGCCAGAAATAGCAAACCGCTTCCAAAGAGGATAGTAGCGAAGAAGCGATCTTCGTGGTCGCCGATGCGATCACGCATAACGCCCAGAAACCACAGGAAGGCGATCCCTGCGTAAGGAACCAGGCTTAGGCCCAGCGTTGTCCGGTCGGCGTTCTGTTCCAGCCAAAGCCCTTCCACCGGCGGATTCACCGGCAACGATGCTCGAATAAGAATGATGGCGGCGCCGAAAAGAAGGGCGAACAGAATACCGGCGATTGCCGCCGCGCGCGGCGTTCGTAAACGCATTCTTGCTGTGTGCATTTGCTGAGCATTCATTGATCGAGCCTCACTCTAATCGTCTATATTGGTTTGCCAGAGTACTTAACTCATTCTCGACCAGTAATCTGCGTCACCCGAAACGCTGGCGCTGCGTAATCGTCCGGTCGGTAGGATTCGGGTATCGTCACCGTGTTGCCGTCGCGCAGGGCCGTGAATCCGGGCGAGAGAATCTCAATGCCCGCCTCATTGAAAGTGTCCTGGATATTCTGATGCAACGCGGAATAAACTCTCATCATTCTTTCAGCGCTGGCGGTATAACAATTCAGTTGATACGAAATGTGAAAATCATTCAGGCTGGTCTGAAGCACAAAAGGGGCGGGCTCAGGCAGAACGTCCGGGACTCGCTCCGCCGCCCGGATGAGGGCAGCCTGCACATCCTTCCAGGGCGCATCATAGCCGATGGTTATCGTTGTGTAGAGAATCAGGCGACCTTCCGCCGCCAGGGTGGTGTAGTTAGTGACGTTGGTATTGAGAACCGAGCCATTGGGGATCGATACCTCTTCATTCTTGAAGGTGCGGACGCGAGTCGTCAACAACCGTTTTTCAGTTACGATGCCGGAGGTATCTCCGATCTTCACCACATCGCCGACGCGAAATGCGCCGGTATAGGTCTGGATAATGCCTGCCACGATGTTCGTGACTGCCGCCGTCGATGAGAGGGTGAAAAGCAATCCTAAAAACACGGAAACGCCGCGAAAAGCTTCCGAATCAGAGCCGGGCAGATAGGGGAATGCGATCACCACGCCTGCCACGATCAACAAGAACGAGATCATCTTGCCCGTAAACGACGCCCAATCCGGGTCGAAGCCCGAAATCCGGATATTCCCCTCTGCAATCTCGGTAAAAAACCACCTGACCGTCCGAATCATGAGGTAAATGATAAGGATGATGACGCCAATCGTGATCAGATTACTCTGATACGCATTAAACCAATCCCATAAAGCCGTGATGGGGGTGAGGAATAACTCGAATAGTTTATTCGCCAGTTTTGCAGTGGACGGGAACAGACGCAAAGCCAACGGCACGATGAAGAACAGAAGCAGCAAGAATAGGATAATCCGAATCAGATTGAGACCTAATTTGACGATTCGCTTCCAGGCGCCCGAACGATAAAATCTGGATGATTCCCAGACACGTTCTCCGGCCGTTTCTGTTGATACGGCATCGATGCGTCTGATTAGAGAGTGGTACAGCCTGTTGATGAAATAGAAGACGATGATCAGGACTATGAGAAAGGCCAGCGATTCGCCCAGGCGCGTTAGTCGAGCGCGTGGCGTGTTCTGCGCCCGTGTCCGCATCACCTCTTCCTGAATAACCTGTCTGACTTTGTCGGTCACCACACGGATGTCTTCATTGAAATTCGCAGCCGCCACATCACGCTCAGTCACTGTCAGGATGACATCGTCCCCGTTCATGATGTCGATGCCATCGGGCGATTCGACTGTGCGCAGGTCTACAGGCGTGCCAAAGGGATCGTTCGCCAGGTGGCTGATGCGCTCCTGGATCAACTGCGCCCGTTCAACCGGCGTGAGTGAGCCAAGCCGTGCTCGCACATAAAAGATCACCTTCCCCCCTACTTCGACCGGAACGCCGGGCAGTGGTGTGGCGACAGCAGGCGTCGAGGTGGGAATGGGGCCGCCATCCTGCGCCTGGAGTCGGATGCCATTCCCAATTGCGGAACCGACAAACCAGATCGCCGCGATGACGGCAGCAATGAGGACAAGCGTATTTTGATAACGTGGTGTTGGTTGTGGATTCATGTTAGCGTTCCTTCTCACGGATCCGATAGCTTCATTGGCGCTGACTTTGCAATTTTAACCAGGGGACAACGATGGTGATCAACCGCATCGCACATGGGATCTGGCAGCCAAGTTTGTGGACTGCCAGATACGCCTTCTTTAATTGCGGATGCAGTCCGGCCTATTCTACCATTTGCGCCGTGATTCGTCCCGCCCGCACCGCATCCACCAGGGCGGCATGATCCTCTTCATTTTGGGCGGCGTAAGCGACGGCGAAATTGGCCAGAGCATCTTCAAAGGCCGTGCTCTTGCCCATATAACCGCTGAGGACGACGGCATCGCCGGAACGAGTATGCGCCCGCGCCAACGCTCGTCCGCAGAGTCCGGCATAGCCCTTGAGGTTGAACGGCTTCATGATCTCGATCACAGGCTTGATTTTGGCGTCACGCAATTGGCGCATGTAAAAATGCCCGCCACCCGCGCCTTCGCCCCAGCCCAGGAACATATCGCTGGCGGCCTGCATGAGCCTTTGGCCGATCACCACCCGCTGCCCATGATGATCGAACAAACCCTTTCCCGCGTAGGGTTCCAACACCGATTGCCGCGCCTCTTTGAATTGCAGGAACAGCGGTTCGCCGCTGCCAGACATCATCAGGGCAATCCCGCATCTCGTGCCCACACTACCCACACCCACGACCTTCATGGCGACATCGACTACATTGTATCGCCGAACCAGCAGTTGTCGTTCTAGCGGCAAAGACTTGAAATAGCTCTTGAGCGCCTGATGGATGCGCTGAGTGAATTCCTCATCCCGCAGATCGCCAAAGTGATAGATCAGAGGCGGTTGGTCGATGATACGGGCGGGATAGCCTCCGGTATGAGCCAGCCGGGCGAATTCCTTTTCGTGGGCGCTCTGCGCTTCTGCCGATGCCAACTTTTTGGTGTAGAAGCGCTTCATCTCTTTATCCGGCATGCTGTTGATGATCACGCCCAGATCCATGGCATCGTACCAGGCATCCAGGACAGAGGTTTCAGCATAACTCGCCATCGCCTGACGATAGCTTTGCGCGGCCAGCCAGGCCGCTTCACGGCAATCCACAGCATTGAACCCATTCGATTGACCGGCGACAACAAAACTGGCGACCAGGCGTTTGACATCCCACTCCCAGGGTGCAATCGAAGTTTCGTCGAAATCATTGATGTCGAAAATCAGCCTGCGTTCTGTCGTGGCGAACCCGCCGAAATTGACCAGGTGTGCATCGCCGCAGGCCATGACGTTGACGCCGGTCTTGGGCGTGGTCGAGAGATCATAGGCCATGATGGCCGCCGCCCCCCGATAAAAGGCGAAGGGGTTCACCATCATACGGCCATAGCGAATGGGCACGAGTTCCTCGACCCGGCCTTTGCTATTCTCGATCAGAAGTTCGATCGGGTCCGCCCTGTGTTCGGATGGACGAAACTCGCCCTGCGCTTTGCGTGATGCCTGTTCGCGCAACGCCTTGCCTATGGCGAGCCTTTCGCTGGGCGATTTCAGGTGCGTTTGTTCGGGCGCCCTGACCTTTGGTGCGCCACTGTGAGCTGTCGAATCATTCATTTGTTTGTATGTTCAACTCCTGACAAGCTTTGTCGTTGGAAATGCCACATCTGGTTGTGCTTGCACCGATGTTTCGCCTGCACCAGCGTGTGCCTGTATTATACCAATGGTCAATCTCTAACCTGCAATAGTCACTGGTCAATCCAATGTTTACCCTACCCCGACCTTTCATCTCTGTGATCACAGGCAGCACCACCGGCATTGGCCGCGCCATCGCCCAAACGCTGGCCGCAGCCGGCAGCGACGTGATCATCAACGGTCGCAGCGCCAGCACGCGCTCGCAGATCGCCGTCGCCGCCGTGGAAGCGCTGGGCGTGCAGGCGCATTTCATCGCCGCCGATGTGGCGGATGCGGAGGGCGCCGCACGGCTGGTGCGGGAAGCCTGGGATTGGCAGGGCCGGGTGGATTTGTGGGTAAACAACGCCGGGGCCGACATCCTCAGCGAAGGGCGTTTCCGCTTGGACGCCGAGGAAAAGCTGGCGCGGCTGATCGAGGTGGATTTGTGGGGCACGGTGCGGTGCAGCCGATTGGCGGGGGCACGCATGCAGGCGCAGGGTTTCGGCCAGATCATCAACATCGGTTGGGATCAAGCCGAGCACGGCGGGGTGAGGTCGGAGTCGGGGCAGATGTTCAGCCTGGTTAAGGGCGGGATCATGGCCTACACTCGCTCCCTGGCTAAAGCGATGGCCCCCAATGTGCGGGCGAATTGCGTGGCGCCGGGGTGGATCGAAACCGCCTGGGGCGAGGAGGTGAGCCGGGAGCGCTACGAACGCATCCGCCAACAGGTTCCGATGCAACGCTGGGGCACGCCGGAAGATATCGCCGGGGCGATTCTGTGGCTGGCCTCGCCCGCGGCGGCGTACATCACCGGCCAGACGATTGCGGTGAATGGCGGTGAAGTGACATAGGAGAGAAATCGTTGGCGGGGGCGATACCCCGGACGTTTATTTGGTAAGTCGAATTCCATACGCAGCCAATTTCAAATCCATTTCGTGTTTCGGTTATACTTGACCCGATGCCTATCCGCCCCATCGCCTAAAGGATTGAATCGCCATGGCAACACCCAACGAAATCGACCTGCAAGTCTCGATTGTGGCAAGCGATCTGGATGCCCAACAGTTGGACGAAATGACTTCGTATTTGCAGCGCGACCTGCGCGAACTCGGAGTCGATGCGGTGGAACGAGCACAGGGCGGGGATTCAGTTCCGGCCAGGGCTAAAGGCGACCCGTTCACGCTGGGCGCGCTGGCGCTGGTAGTCGCCCCGGTAATCCTGCCCAAAGTCCTCGAATTCTTGCAGGCCTGGGTTTTGCGCGCGGAACAACGCAAGATTCGCATCAAGACGCCGGATGGGTTGGAAATCGAATTCACACCGGCAAACCGCCTCACCCAGGCGGAAGTGATCGCCCTCGCCAAAGAATTGACCAAAACCGAAGGCTAAGTCAGCGACACTATCCCTTCAATGCTGCATTCTCTAGGAACTCCCCCTGAATCTCCCCGAAAGAGATCGATAGATGACGCAACGTTGTGGTTTGCACACAGACCTTTCGAGGGGGTTTGGGGGAGTGTAACGTCCCCCAAACGGGGGGGCGGGGGTGTCCCCCGCAGAACATACCTCGACGCTGCTTTCTTCGGCTTCTAATCTCAAATCATTTAATCGACAAGACGATTCCATGTCCCGCCGCATCGCCCTCCTCATCGCCAACGGCGAATACGATGACAGCCAGTTGTCGCAACTGCGCACGCCCACGCGCGATGCCGAACAACTGGCGAAAGTTTTGAGCGATGCAAAAATCGGCGGTTTCGAGGTTTCGCTTCTCCTCAATGAATCCTTCCTGAATGTGAGGAAAGCCGTCTCGCAATTGTACAAAAAGAAGAGTCGCGACGACCTGCTGTTGCTCTATTATTCAGGTCACGGCATCAAGCCAGATTATGGGGAGTTGTATCTGGCGGTGAAAAACACCGAACGGGAAGATGTGGAGGCCACGGGGCTGGATGCCACCTTTATCAAGGGGCTGATTGACCGCAGCAATTCGCAACGCAAGGTAGTGCTGCTGGATTGCTGCCACAGCGGGGCGTTTGGGGAAGGGGCCAAAAGCCTGGGCGACAGCGCCGGCACGCAGGATGTGCTGGGCGGCTATGGCCGGGTGATCCTGACCGCCAGCAATTCCCTGGAATACGCCTGGGAGGGAGACAAACTGGTGGGGGACGCCGAACTGTCGGTGTTCACCCATTACCTGGTGCAGGGACTGCAAAGCGGGGCTGCCGACCGGGATGGCGACGGCGAGGTCACGCCCGACGAACTCTACGACTACGTGCATGACCAGATGCTCAGCGCCGGTTCCCGGCAGACGCCGCAACGCTGGGCGCAGAAAGTCGAAGGCAAAATCGTCATTGCCCGCACCCCCAACCCGCCCAAAGGATTGTTGCCGGCGGACCTGCAAGAGGACTTAAAAAGCCATATAGCGTATCGACGCCTGGGCGCGGCCAACGAGTTGATTCGCCTGCTGGGCAATCAGGACACGGTGTTGGCCGCGGCGGCACGTGCGGCATTGGCGGAACTGCAAAATGACGACAGCCGCCAGGTGTCGGAACTGGCGGAGCAGGCGCTCAATCCGCACGAAACGCCTTCGCCACCCCGTGAGACCGCTAGCCCGCCCCCAAAAACCCGCTCGGTCCAGACCAAAAGCCAGAACCCCCCTGATACGTTTGTCATCACCAAACCATTCCGCATGGAACTGGTGCGCGTGCCTGCGGGCGAGTTCTTGATGGGCAGCGACCCAAAACGGGATAAGGATGCCCGAAGCGGCGAACAACCCCAGCATCGCGTCTATCTCTCCGAGTATTACATCGGCAAGTATCCGGTCACGCAGGGCCAGTATGCCGCCTTTGTAAGAGCCAGCGGCCACAAGAGTGAAGGCGGTTGGGAGGCCGGAAGCGGCAAGGACGACCATCCCGTCGTCAGGGTGTCCTGGAATGACGCCGTCGCCTTCTGCCGCTGGTTGAGCAAGGCCAGCGGCCACGCCATCGCCCTGCCCACGGAAGCGCAGTGGGAAAAAGCGGCCCGGGGCGAAGATGGCCGCATTTTCCCCTGGGGCGATGTGTTCGACGGCGCCAAAGCGAATACCGAAGAAAACGGGAACAAGGGCACGACGCCGGTCGGCAAGTATTCGCCCCAGAGCGACAGCCCTTATGGGGCGGCGGACATGGCCGGCAATGTGTGGGAATGGTGCACCGACACCTATTCGATCAGCGTTTACCAGGGCCGGGACAAGAAAACGGTGAGCGATCCCGATTGGCAGGGCGGTGTTGGGCGCGTACTGCGAGGCGGGAGTTGGATTTTTGACTATACGTATGCTCGTTGCGCCCGACGCGACTACTTCGGCCAACGCCCGGGCTACTGGTACGACGACCTCGGTTTCCGGGTGGCGTCTGCGCCTCCGCAATAGTCGCAAACATATCGCAAACGCCGGGCTAACAGACTGCTAACGTGGGCAGGGTAAACTGAAAAGTGCGATAAACGTGTCATGTTTCAATTGTCGCGTGTCACATTTCACGAAAACCCCGCGAGGAGAACGCCACATCCATGCGATTCGATAAATTCACCCAAAAAGCTCAGGAAGCCATTGTCGAGGCTCAAAACCTCGCCCAGGAATACGACCATCCTTCGGTCGACCCCGAACACCTGCTGGCAGCGCTCGCCGTTCAGGAGGGCGGCGTCGTGCCCGCCGTGCTCAACCGCATCGGCGCCAACCCTGGCGAACTGATGCAAGCCCTGGCCCAGCAATTGGGCCGCAAGCCCCGCGCCACCGGGGCCACGCGGCAGGTGGGGATGAGTCGGGACACGGAAAACCTGCTGACCGAAGCGCAAAACATCGCCGAAAACATGCGCGATGAATACACTTCGACCGAGCACGTCCTGATGGCCATGGCCGCGCCCAAGGCTCCGCAATCCGTCCGTGACCTGCTGGCCCGCTTCGGCGTCGATTACAACGCCATCGTCCAGGCCCTGGCCGGCATCCGGGGCAGTCAGCGTGTGACCACCCCCACGCCCGAAGGCCAGTACGAAGCCCTGAGCAAATATGGGCGCGACCTCACCGAGGAAGCGCGCAAAGGCAAACTCGACCCGGTGATCGGCCGGGACGAGGAAATCCGCCGCGTGATCCAGATCCTGAGCCGGAGGACGAAGAACAACCCCGTGTTGATCGGCGACCCCGGCGTGGGCAAGACCGCCATCGTCGAAGGCCTGGCGCAGCGCGTCGTCAACGGCGATGTGCCCGCCAGCCTCAAAGAGAAACGGGTCGTCGCCCTGGATTTGGGGGCGATGGTGGCCGGGGCCAAGTATCGCGGCGAATTCGAGGAGCGGTTGAAGGCCGTCTTGAAGGAGATCACCGCCGCCGAGGGACAGGTCATCCTCTTCATCGACGAAATGCACACCCTGGTCGGCGCGGGCGCAGCCGAGGGGGCGATGGACGCCAGCAACATGCTCAAACCCTTGCTGGCGCGCGGTGAACTGCACGCCATCGGCGCCACCACGTTGGACGAATATCGCAAGCACATCGAGAAAGATGCGGCGTTGGAACGGCGTTTCCAGCCGGTGTTCGTGGACGAACCCAGCGTCGAAGACACCATCAGCATTTTGCGCGGGCTGAAAGAGCGCTACGAAGTGCACCACGGCGTGCGCATCACCGACGGGGCCGCCATCGCCGCCGCCACCCTCAGCCATCGCTACATCACCGATCGCTTCCTACCCGACAAGGCCATCGACCTGATCGACGAGGCCGCCAGCCGCCTGCGCATGCAGATCGACAGCAAGCCGCAAGAATTGGACGTGATCGACCGCCAGATCATGCAACTGGAAATCGAGCGCGAGGCGCTGAAAAAAGAAAAGGACAAAGCCAGCCAGGAACGGCTGGAGGTATTGGAGAAAGAACTTGCCGATCTGCGCGAGGATAGCGCCGAGTTGACCACGCGCTGGCAGGGCGAGCAAGATGCCATCCGCCAGGTGCGCCAGGTGAAGGAGCAGATCGACCAGGTCAGGATTCAGATCGAGGAAGCCGAACGCCGTTATGATTTGCAAAAGGCGGCTGAATTGAAATATGGGCAATTGCGCCAGCTTGAAGCCGAATTGGCTCAGGCTGAGGGTCATTTGCGCGAGTTGCAGAGCGGCGGTTCCTTGCTGAAAGAAGAGGTCGATTCCGAGGAAATCGCCACCGTGGTCAGCAAGTGGACCGGCATCCCGCTCAGCAGATTGATGGAGGGCGAGGTCGAGAAACTGTTGAAGATGGAGGATCGCCTGCACCGGCGGGTGGTGGGCCAGGAGGCGGCAGTGGCCGTGGTTTCGGCGGCGGTGCGGCGTTCACGGGCCGGGCTGCAAGACCCCAACCGCCCCATCGGCTCGTTCATCTTTCTCGGCCCCACCGGCGTGGGCAAGACCGAGCTGGCTCGCGCCCTGGCCGAATTCCTGTTCGACGACGAGCACAATCTCGTCCGCATCGACATGAGCGAATACCAGGAACGGCACACCGTCGCCCGGCTGCTTGGCGCCCCGCCCGGCTACATCGGCTTCGACGAAGGCGGTCAATTGACAGAGGCCGTGCGCCGTCGCCCGTATAGCGTGGTGCTGTTCGACGAAATCGAGAAAGCGCATCCTGAAGTATTCAATGTGCTTTTGCAGGTGTTGGACGATGGCCGCCTCACCGACGGCCAGGGCCGCACGGTCGATTTCCGCAATACCGTCATCATTATGACAAGCAATATCGGCTCGCAATACATCCTCGATGTGGCCGAACGGCCGGACGAGATGGAGAGGCGGGTGATGGAGGCGATGCGGGCGCACTTCCGGCCTGAGTTCCTCAATCGGGTGGACGAGATCGTGCTGTTCCATGCGCTCAGCCGCGAGGATTTGCGCCAGATCATCGACATCCAGCTTGGTCGTTTGCGCGGCCTGCTGGCCGACCGCCGCATTTCCATCTCGCTGACGGATGCGGCCAAGGACCTGTTGATCGCCGAAGGCTATGATCCGGCCTATGGCGCTCGCCCGCTCAAGCGCGTGTTACAGCGCCAGGTGCAGGACCTATTGGCGGTCGCGATTCTCAGCGGCGATTTCAGCGATGGCGACCGGGTGCTTGTGGACCGGTCGGGCGACGAGATCACGCTGCGACGAGCGCCGGAAGAATCGAGCGCGCCAGTCTACGCCTGATTTCGATCCACCGTCCGTTTGAAGTTCAAAGTTCCAGGTTCAAAGTCGAACATCTGCATAGAGATAGCGCGTTTGTAGATCAATGGACGATGGACGCGTTTCATCAGGGCATTCGCCATCGTCAATCAACTATCGTCCATCGTCAACCGAAAGAAAAGAAGCGATCTCTGAGTGGCGTCCGTTTTGACATCATGTTCACCCCGCAGAATTTCTGCCAATTGGTGTTATGATTCCTTGACGATGCAACCGGTTGCCCTTATAATCTGCTCATCGTGCAACCGATTGCATGACTATCGCGTCATGCCACCACAGATATTGCAAAGGCGCATTTGTGTCAACCATTCGTGATGTCGCACGCCTTGCCGACGTCCATCCCAGCACCGTAAGCCGAGTATTTTCCGGCAAATCGCAAATTAGTGATGCAACACGCGTCCGTGTTATGGAAGCCGCCAGCGAATTGGGGTTTCAGCCGAACGCCATTGCCCGGTCGTTGAGCACACAGCGCACACAAATGTTGGCGATTGTGGTGCCGCATGTGTTCGAGGGCTATTTCGAGGATACTTATTTTTCGCAGGTGATGCGGGGGTTGCTGCGCGTGGCGCACAAATATGACTATCGCGTTTTGGTGAGCGGCAGCGGCGGGCACATGGATGAAGTCTCGCAGATCCACGAGATTGTCCATTCCCGGCAGGCCGATGGCATTGTCGTCCTCAGTAATCGGCTGGATGTCGATGTGGTGGGGCCGCTACGGGAGGCCGGGATTCCCTTCGTCCTCATCGGCAAGCCGCCGGTGAACGGTGAGGATATCGCCTGGGTGGATTCGCAGGACCGATTCTATACCGAAAAAGTCTTTCGCTATTTGCTCGACCTGGGCCACGAGCGCATCGCCTATGTGGGCGGCGACCCGGACGTGTCGGTCACGAACGAGCGGCTGTGCGGGTATCGCGCTGCGCTGGCGGCGGCAGGAATTGGCGAACGGCCCGAATGGATCGATTACGGCTTTTTTGCCGAAGATGGCGGATATCAGGCCGTGCATCGCATGATTCAGCTCGACGACCGGGCTCCGACCGCCTATTATGCCGCCAATGATTTGATGGCCGTCGGCATTTTGCGGGCGCTGCATGAACTTGACATTCGGGTGCCAGATGAAGTCTCGGTGATCGGCACGAACGGCTCGCTGGTATCGATGCACTCGAATCCCCCTCTGACAACCTTGTTCGTCCCATATGCCGACATGACGGCTGTGGCAGCTTCCATGCTGATACAAAGCATCCAAAAAGGAGAAATACCCACAAAACATCACCAAGTAGACTGTCGACTCATCCTTCGTGAAACTACCGGCCCGGCGCCAAACTAACGCCGACCGGCTCCCTATCGAACAACCTTCTTCACCCCAATCTCTATTCTGGCTTCTCAAAAGGAGGAAGCAAACATGTCACGTCGAATTTGGATCGTACTGCTCGTAGTGTTGACTGCAGCGCTCGTCCTGGCTGCCTGCGGCGGCGCTGCTGAACCCACGCCCGCTCCGGCGCCCACCGAAGCGCCAGCGGCTGCACCCACGGAAGCGCCAACCGAAGCGCCGACCGCCGCCCCCGAACCCACCGCCACGCCCGTCCCCGAACCGACCGAAGCGCCAGCCGAAGAGATGGTCAACCTGACTGTGTGGGCCGACAACACCCGCGCCCCGGCCCTGGCCGAACTGGCGCCCGCGCTGGAAGCCGAGTATGGCGTCAAACTGAACATTCAGGAAGTGGCGTTCGGCGATATCCGCGACAACATGAAACTGGCCGGCCCGGCTGGCGAAGGCCCCGACATCTTCATCGGCGCCCACGACTGGATTGGCGAACTCTACCTGAATGGTCTGCTCGCCCCCATCGACCTGGGCGATAAAGCGAGCGAATTCTTCGGCCCGGCCGTCGATCTCTTCACCTACAACGGCGAACTGGTCGGCATGCCCTACGCCACTGAGAACCTGGCTTTCTTCTATAACACCGAGCTGGTTCCCGAAGCCCCGACAACCTGGGAAGAGGTCATGACCCTGGCCGCCCAGCTTGAGGCTGATGGCGCCGTGCAGCAGGGCTATGTCTTGCAGCCCAACGACGCCTACCATTACTACCCGATCATGACCGCTTTCGGCGGCTACATCTTCGGGCAGGAAGATGGTCAGTGGAATCCGGAAGATGTGGGATTGGATAACGAAGGCGCTTTGGAAGCCGCCACCTGGCTGGATACCATGGTGAAAGATGGTCATCTCGTTGCCGGTACCGACTGGGACACCATGCACGTGCTGTTCGAGAGCGGTGATGCCGCCATGCTGATGACCGGCCCCTGGGCGCTTGGTCGCATCAAGGAATCCGGCATCCCCTATGCCATTGCCGATATCCCGGCCGGCCCGGCTGGCGCTGGCGCCCCCTTCCTGGGCGGACAGGGGTTCTTCATCAACAAATTCAGCGAGAACCAACTTCTGGCCCAGACCTTCCTCACCGAACTGGTCGCTTCTGAGGAAGTGATGCAGGCGATCTTTGACGCCGACCCGCGCCCTTCAGCTTACCTGCCGGTGCGTGAGGCGATCACCGATCCCGACTATGCCGCATTCGGCTCCGCCGGTGAAGCCGCCCAGCCCATGCCCACCATCCCCGAGATGTCGGCGGTGTGGGGCGCAGTTGGCGACGCCATCACCCTGATCTTCAACCAGGAACAGGATCCGGTCGAAGCCTTCCAGAACGCCGGCGAGCAGGTTCGCACGGCTATCGCCGAAGGCAGTTAAGCAACTGTGACTTTGAGAGGAGCGCCCATGGGCGCTCCTCTCTTCATTAATGAGACCTGATCCCGCCGAACACCTCAGGAGTGTGACCCGTGGCTAGCGCATCAGCAACCAAAACCAGAAGCGGCTTGTTTGCGCCGCTGTCAGCGATGAGCGACAACCTTCTGGCCATCATCGTGCGGCTTGTGCTGATCATGCTGCTCGATGCCTGGACTATGGTGCTGGTCTATCGATTCATCAGAGATGGATCGATTGGATTCGCCATCACCATTGCACTGGTCGTTTTGGCTATCAACATCGTTTTCTTACGGAATGCCACCATGCCGCTGCGCTGGGTAATACCTGGCCTGGCGTTCATGGTCATGTTCCATATTTATCCAGTCCTCTTCACTGTATCGACGGCGTTCACCAACTATAGCGACGGGCATCTGGTGGAAAAACCGGTCGCCATTCGCCAGATCGAAAGCCAGACTTACGCGCCCGATTCCGCCATCAAATTCAGTTGGTCGGCGTATGAGAATCCAGACGGCCAGATCGGTTTGTGGCTGGTGGGGCCGGACGGCCAAAATTATTGGGCGATTCCGGGGGCTTTCACGCCCAGCGGCGAGGTCGCTTTAGGTGAAATGGGCGATGACGGCAATCCGCTTTCGGTCGAAGGCTACCAGAAAATCCCCAGCAATCGTCGTCTGGCCACGCTTTCGCAATTGCAAAATGTAACGTTTGGCGACGAAGGCCACAGCGTCACGGTGACTTCTGGCTCAAACGCCATCCAGCTTGAGCAACGTTACATCTACAATCCCGACAACGATACCTTCACAGACCAGACCGACGGCGCGGTATACACGGCCATTCGAGGCACCTATACATCCGCCGATGGCAAGACCCTGATCCCAGGCTTTCCGGTGAACATCGGCTTGGACAACTTCATTCGCATTTTCCGGGGCCCGGCGATCCGAGGGCCGATGGTTCTGATTTTCTCATGGACATTCATCTATGCGTTCATGAGCGTGCTCCTTACATTTTCACTGGGATTGCTGCTGGCGCTCGTCCTCAACGACCCGATTCTGCCGGGACGACGGTTGATCCGTGTATTGATGGTAGTGCCTTACGCTATTCCCGCTTTCATCAGCGTCCTGATCTGGCGCGGCATGTTCAATCCCATCCTGGGCGTTATCGGCTCGAACACGCCAGACATCGGTTGGTTCACCAGCCCATTCTGGGCTAAAGTCGGCATCCTGCTCGTGCAGCTTTGGGTCGGCTTTCCCTATATGTTCCTGATCACAACCGGCGCTCTGCAAGGCATTCCCGGCGATATCTACGAGGCGGCCAAGGTGGATGGAGCAAGCGGCATCCTGCAATTTCGCCGTATTACTCTGCCCCTGCTTCTCATCGCCGTCGGCCCGCTCTTGATCGGTTCCTTCGCCTTCAATTTCAACAATTTCACGATCATCGACCTTTACAACCGGGGCGGCCCGCCCATCGCAAATACCCCCGCCCCCGCCGGACATACCGACATCCTGATCAGCTTCACCTATCGTCTGGCATTCGGCGGCGGTCGTGGCGCTGATTATGGCTTGGCTGCGGCCATCTCGATCATCATCTTCATCATCGTGGCCGTCATCACGCTAATCAATTTCCGCTACACCGGCATGCTGGAGGAGATTTCCGAGAATGTCTAGCGCAACTTCCACCTCAAGATTTCGATCGATGCGAGCGCAAAAGCGGATCAATATCCTCTGGCGACTTGTCGTGGCAGTGCTCGCCATCCTCTTCGCCCTGCTCCCGGTCGTCTACATTTTCTCGGTTTCGCTCAACCCCACCAGCAGCCTGGTGGTGACCAGCCTCATCCCAGAAAACGCCAGCCTGGTGAACTACAAGAGTATCCTCACCGACTCGCAGTTTCCGTACCTTTTGTGGATTTGGAACTCGCTGAAGGTTTCATTGATTACATCAGTGCTGGTCGTAGGCTTGACCTCGTTGGCAGCCTACTCGTTCTCGCGCTTCCGGTTCCGTGGGCGGCAGGGCATCCTGAGAAGCATTCTGCTGGCACAGGTGTTTCCCAACATCCTGGCCATCGTCGCCCTCTTCCTGATCCTCCGCCAGATCGGCGTCTATTACCCTTCATTTGGATTGAACTCGCATGGCGGCCTGATATTGATCTACCTGGGCGGGGCGATGGGTTTCAACACCTGGTTGATGAAAGGCTTTTTCGACACCGTGCCGAGAGAATTGGACGAAGCCGCCTACATCGACGGCGCTTCATCGTGGTACACATTCAGCCGAGTGATTTTCCCGCTGGTGCGTCCCATCCTGGTCGTCATCTTCATCCTCACCTTCATCGGCACCTACGGCGACTTTCTGCTGGCCCGCGTGATGCTGACCGACAAATACCAGTACACCCTGGCGGTCGGGCTAAGCCTGTTCATCGGCAGCGACTTCAGCCAACGTTGGGGGCCATTCGCCGCAGGCGCCCTGCTGGGAGCAATCCCCACCCTGGTGCTGTTCTACATCGTGCAAGAGTCATTGCAGAGCGGCCTGACTTCAGGCGCAGTCAAAGGCTGAACGCAAACGCCCCACATCACCACTTCGAGAGCCAGGGCAGCCTGGCTCTCCGCTTTTAGGAACGAATTATGAAGCAATCCAACACACAAGTCATGCAAGATTTCGTCTTCGGGCAACTCGAAGCGGACGAAAACACACTGGCGGTCGAGCGAAATCGCTGGTCGGGCATCCGCCACCAATACGCCATCACGCCGCCCGATCCGCTTCCCGGCCAGCCCGTTTCCGTCACCGTCACGGTGGGAAGGGGCGTGGTCGTGGACCGTGTTTCGGCTTATGTCACCACGGACGGAACTGACCCGCAAGGCGCACATGGTCAGGCCCAGAACGGCTTTACGGTAACTTTGCAGCGGCAGAACACCCTCTGGCAGCCGTTGTATTGGGATTACGCCGAGGTCTGGCAGGGCGAGATACCTGCACAGGAAGCTGGGACGTTGGTGCGCTATCGCATTGAGGGTTGGCACAGTGCAGATGCGGCGGTATCGCATTGGAGCCGGGAAATGAATATCGACCGCACCCAGGAATTGCCGACGCTCTATGCCTACTCGGTCGATGATTTTCGCCCGCCGGAATGGGCGTTCGACGCCGTCGTCTATCAGATTTTTGTGGATCGATTCGCCCCGGTCGAGAGCCGCTGGCTGGAGCCAGAGGAAATGACGAACTTCCACGGCGGCAATCTGCGCGGCATCATCGGACGACTGGATTACATCGCCGAATTGGGCGTCACTGCGATCTGGCTGACCCCCATCTTCCTGACCGACACCTATCACGCCTACGACACCATCGACTTCTACAACATCGACCCTCGTTTTGGCACGAAGGAGGACCTGCTCGAATTGGTGACGGAAGCCCACAAGCGTGACCTGCGCGTCATCCTCGACTTCGTCGCCAACCACACCAGCGACCTGTGCCCGCCCTTCCTCGCCGCCAAAGAAGACCCGGACAGCGCCTACCGGCAATGGTACAGCTTCGATTCCAGCTACGCCCACGGCTATCGCACCTTCTTCACGGCCAAACGCATGCCCCAACTGAACCTGGACAACGAAGGCGCCCGCGACTATCTCATCGATGCGGCGCTCTATTGGCTCGGCGAATTTGGCGTCGATGGCTTGCGATTGGATTACGCCGCCGGCCCCAGCCACGCATTCTGGAGCGCATTTGGGGCGGCATGTAAAAATGCCAATCCTGACTGCTGGCTCTTTGGCGAAGTGACATTGGGCAGCGATTGGCTGCGCACCTATGCTGGGCGACTCGACGGCTGCTTGGATTTCACGTTTACAAAACAGGTGCGACAACTCTGCATTTCCGCCGACGGCGATACCACAATCAGCCAGTTTGCCGCCTTCATCGAACGCACGCAGCGCTTTTTCCCCGCCGAATACACTCGCCCCACCTTTATCGAAAACCACGACATGAACCGCTTCCTGTGGGTGGCAGGGCATAACAAAGCGCGACTGAAATTGGCGACCGGGCTGCTGATTGCCTTTGGCGGCACGCCCATCCTCTACTACGGCACCGAGGTGGGCCTGGGCCAGCCCCGGCCCAAAGCGCCGCACATGGAAGAATCCCGGCATCTCATGCTGTGGGGAGATGCACAGGATCGGGAACTCCTCGCCTTCTTCAAGAACCTCATCGCCGCCCGCCGCAACCACACTGCCCTCACGCACGGCGAGACCTCGACCATCTGGCTGGACGACGACCGTGGCCTGTGGCTGGCAAGACGTCAGTTTGGAAATGACTCCTTGCTGATCGCCGTCAACAGCAGTAATACGCCCGCGCAATTCGCCTTGCCCGCAGGCCGCTATCGTGACCTCGACGGCGTCGAGCAAATGGATGCACTGACGGTCGCACCGTTGTCCGTCGTAATCCTGCAAGAACAGAGTTGACTGTCACCTGCGAAGTGACAGTCAACTGATTAATTCCGTAACAACTTCAGCGTCTGATCGGCGATCTCCAACTCTTCGTTGGTCGGCACGATCAGCACGCGCACACGGCTGGCTGCGGCCTGAATCTCGGTAACAGCGCCAGCCGCGCCCATAGCGTTCAAGTTGGGGTCGAGTTGAATGCCCAACACCTCCAGCCCGGCGCAGGCTCGTTCTCGCACGAACGCGCTGTTCTCACCCACACCGGCGGTAAATACGAGCGCGTCCACCCGGCCCAGAGCAGCCATGTACGCGCCGATGTATTTCTTGATGCGATAAGTGTACATATCCATCGCCAGGTTGGCGGCTTCGTCGCCCTGCGCGCACAGCCGTTGCAGTGCGCGCAGGTCATTGTGACCGCCAACGCCCAGCAGTCCGCTCTGCTTGTTGAGAATACGGTCGATTTCCGGGAGGGATAGCCCCAGCGTTTGGGCCAGGAAAAAGACGACGGCGGGGTCGATGTCGCCGCTGCGGGTCCCCATGATCAGGCCGGGCAAAGGGCTGAAACCCATGGAAGTGTCCACCGATCGACCGCCTTGCACGGCGGTGATGCTGCAACCATTCCCCAGATGCGCCGTGATTAGATTTGTCTCGGCAGCAGCCTTGCCCAGGTGAGTGATCGCCTGCTTGCTCACATAGAGATGCGATGTGCCGTGGAAACCGTAAGCGCGGACGCCGTGCTCCTCGTAAAAACGGGAGGGGATGGCGTAGCGGAACGCGTGCGGCGGCATGGTCTGGTGGAAGGCGGTATCGAACACGGCCACCTGGATCGCTCGCGGGAACAGGTCGGTCGCCACTTCGATCCCGGCAAGATTAGGCGGGTTGTGCAATGGAGCCAGGGGGAAAAGCGCCCGGATTGTGGCCCGCACTTCATCATCGATGATCGTGGGCTGGCTGAAACGCTCGCCGCCATGCACGACCCGATGGCCGATCGCTTCGATCTCATCCGGGCTGCCGATCACGCCCGACCGGCCATCGAGCAGCAGCCTGGTCACCTGCTCCAAACCCTGATGATGATCCCGCAATGTCAGTGTTTCGGCAGTCTCCTGCCCGCGCGCCCTGTGGCGGATCTGGCTGGCCTCCTC
>JAGFJG010000117.1 GCA_024102915.1 Caldilineales bacterium | reverse complement strand
AAAGCGCTCCCACCGGCTTGCGTTCGTGCCCGGCCAGCCCCACCTGCCCAATCGCCTCCTGCGCCCGACCGCCGTTCACTCTCTTGAGACGGGCGTAGAAGCGGGCCATGTCCAGTGTGCTCATGTCGTCATAAAACGACAATTCCTGCGGCACATAGCCCAACAACCTGCGCACAGCCTTTCCCTGCCGGGCGGCATCCAACCCATCCACTTCGATCCGGCCTTCGTAGCCGAGCAAACCCAACAGACACTTGATCACAGTGGTCTTGCCGGCGCCGTTCGGCCCCCATAGCGCCAGCGCCTCTTGCGCGTGGACATCAAAGCTGAGGTCATCGACGGCGGTGAATTTGCCGAAACGTTTGGTGAGATGGGTGAAATGTATCATGTGTCGGGTGTCAAGTGTCAGGGAGTTAGACGGAGTGATGGAGTAATAAGTGATGGAGTGAACGCTTGTAGGAACATCACTTATTACTCCATCACTTCATTACGTTTTTCGCATCGCGTTTCCGGCGAGGAGAATGACTAGCGCCAGGGCCAGCATAGCAACAGCGATGACGAGGTTGGCGGCGGTGGGCGGTGGCACGAGCCCGGGGATAGCAGGCAGGTCGGGCGGAGTCATGAGCGGGTGATCGTCAGCCATTTTGGGCTTGGGCTGAAAAACGGGGAAGGCTTTGGCGGCCATATCCAGGGCATCACTGGCCGGGCTGAGTTGGAACAGGCGCAGTTCGGGGTAGCTTTCCATCAGATTTTCGTACAGGCTCTGTGATTTGTAGGGCAGGTCGCCGATGCGGTCGCCGTCGGCATCGAACCCGGCGTAATCGCTCCAATAATTGCCCTGGCCGTCGCGATTCCAGTTGTTGTTCTTGAGCTGCCCGCCGGTTGTGAGCGCGACCTGCTCACCATTTTCCTGAAAGATATTGTTTGTATAAGTATTGCGTTCGGTCAACGGCTGCAATTCCAACCCCACCTGATTGTAGGCGATCAGGTTGTTGTCGAAGAGCACGGTGGCGCTTGGTTCGCGCGGCGAGTTGTCGACATAAAGTCCGATACGATTGCCAATGATGCGATTGCCATCGGCGACGATGTTATCCACATCCTTGAGGCCGACGCCATAGCCGCTGGGGCCGTGGTTGCCGGTCAATAAATTCTGGCGGAGCGTCAGCCCACGGCCATACATCAGGAACGCGCCGACCGAGTTGTTGCGCAGGATATTGCGCTCGACGATCTGGTTGTCCGAGAACATGAAGTGCAGGCCATAGCGCCCGTTTTCGACGATGTTGTCGCGGACGATGCCGTTGGGCGAAAACCACATGATCACATCACGGGCAGCATCGACATGATTGCCTTCGACCACGCCGTCGCTGCTGTACCACAGGCGGATGCCGTCGCCCCGTCGCTGCACTTCCAAATCCTTGGAGCGGATTTCGTTATTTCGGATGACGCTATTCGGCGCATTCTTGAGATAAATGCCGAAGAGCACATCCTCGAAACGGTTGTCTTCGACGGTGAGATTGGCGGCCAGCCCCGTCACCCCGGCATTTTCCCGATCCAGCGAGTCGCCGCTGTTGCGGATGACAAAGCCGCGCAGGGTCACATCCGGCGCTTCCACTGTGATCACATCGCCCTTGCCCGTGCCTTCGATCACCGGCATGCCATCGCCCTGCAACGTCACCGGCCGGGTGATGGTCAGCGGGCCGGGATAGACGCCCGGCGGAACGATGATGGCGTCACCGGGTTGGGCGGTGGCCAGGGCGGCGTTTAGGTCGAAGGCTGAGTCTTGCGCGGCCGCTGCCATTGTCCAAATGCTACTCACGAGTAGCAACACGCCAATGATGGCAACCAGCATTTTGCGATTGACGAGAAAACGTCTTGCGACCTGCAAGGCTAACATGATAAACTGAATCGAGGCTCTGATAGCGGCGACTATGGCAACAGGCATGAATTTTTTAACGATAGCTTATCCCAACGAATTATTGCTTTCTCTGAAGGAAGATGAAGCATCATTCGAGACAGAGGCGCGCCTTTTATTGGCAGTGAAATTGTATGAGATGGGACGTGTGTCAACCGGAATGGCCGCCCAACTGGCGGGTATGGGACGTGTGGAGTTCATGTTTACGCTTGACCGGTTTGGGTTATCGCCGATAGGTGTGGATGCATCGGAGTTGGATCAAGACTTGACGAATGCCTGAACGTTATCAGTTGCGTCCGCAGATTGTCATTTCAAATACGACGCCGATCATTGCCTTGTCCCTCATCGGACAACTGCATTTGCTGACAAAGCTCTATGGAGAAATACTTCTTCCTACGGCAGTTCTTGATGAG
Organism: Caldilineales bacterium; assembly: GCA_024102915.1. GTDB lineage: Bacteria > Chloroflexota > Anaerolineae > J102 > J102 > JAGFJG01. The sequence continues at coordinate 7,111 of JAGFJG010000117.1, read as the reverse complement.
ATCGCGGCAGGCGGTGGCAAAGTTGGCGCTGTTGATGTACGTCAGGCTGACTGGATTAAAGTGCGAGCGCTTCAAGATTCTCGGCGGGCAGACTTGCTAACCGACCTGGATCGAGGCGAAGCAGAGACAATTGCCCTGGCCCAAGAATTGAACGCCGATCTTATCATTATCGATGAGCGCATGGGACGGCGCTATGCTCGGCATCTTGGACTGACGATGACCGGGACTCTGGGTGTGTTGATCAGGGCAAAACGGGAAGGACTGATTGGTGAAATTGGCCCATTGGTCGAGAAATTGCGGCATGGCGGGATCCGACTGAGCGACGAACTGGTGCGCCGGACACTCGAATTGGCCGGGGAAGCAGACTGACATCACCCGGCTTCCGCCTCCACCAGCGGTTTGTACGCCCGGCGGTGGAAGAATAACCCGACCAAAATCAAGATCGAGGCCAGGATCGCCAGCCACAGACCGGCGCCGGGATAGGCTTCGGTGCTGAACTGGGCGATGTGGCCGACGCCCAATGCCGGCGGGGTGAAGGGTTTGACGCTGGAGGATAGTGGGGCGGCGGGGTCCAGGTTTTGGCCGAAGTTCGCCAGCCAGAATTGCAGGTCAAGAATGAAGATGATAGGGAAGAAAAGCGCGGGCAGCACCAGCAATGTCACCCAACGGCTATGTACAAACACCGCTGCCAGGATGAGCAGAGCCACCACGATCACCCCGATGATCGAGATCGACCTCTCGAAGGCTGCGGCCTCGCCTAACGGGCGCATGCCGATGTAGTGGTTGAGGCCGTCGATCTCGCGCACATCGCCTTCCAGATTATTGAGAGATGCTGTCACCGTCAGCCCTTCCGGGTATTGCGGGGCGTGCAACGTAAGTTCCCAATAGGGCAGAAAAATCGAAATGATCAGCAAGACAGCCACAGCGGCAAAAAGGATCGTGGGCAGCAGATAACGAGAGCGATGGGCTTTTAGTTCGGCGTCTGAGACACGAGGTCCCAAGACTTTGTCGGCGATTTCTGACATAAGGACTCCTCTAGATAGAATGGGGATGGGCTCCCCTCCCGCCGTCTGACGAGCGCTGCACGGCCAATGCAAATTCGTTGGCAGGAGGGAGAGCCCGTTTTCATGCCGTCGGATCAGGGCTCGACGAACATGTAACCCATCATCTCCAGGTGCAGGGCCGAGCAGAACTCGGTGCAATAGAAGGCGTAAGTTCCGTCATTCTCGGCGGTGAATTCGAAGCTGGCCGTCTCACCCGGCTCGATGCTGAGGCTGATACTCTGGCCGCCAAGCTGGAAGCCGTGCGTGGCATCGTGTGCGGTCTCGACATTGGTGATATGCCAGGTCACGTGATCGCCTTTCTTGACTTCTACATGCTCGGGGTTCAGGTGCGAGCGGATGGAGGTCATGAAGATTTCGACCTCGTTGCCGTTGCGCTCAATACGCTCCTCGCCCAACTGCGTGGCGTAAGGCGATGGCGCCTGGGCGATCGGGTCCCAACCTACTTCGGGATAGGCGGTCCAGGCATTGATTTTGTCGGCCTTGATGATCTGGGCATTGTGCGGCTCGCCGATGCCCATGGGCATATCGTAGATCACCTTGAAATTGCCGTTGCTGATGTCCACGAGCTGCAAGTTTTGCGGCAGCAGCGGGCCGACGGGCAGGAAGCGATCCACCGACCACTTATTCAGCACCAGCAGGTACTTGCCATCCGGGCTGACAGTGTCGCCCTCGGCGGCGGTGAGGTGGCCGATGTTGTACTGCACAGGGATTTTATCCACCAGTTGCCAGGCGGCGGGATCATCGCCCCCGACCGTCCACTTGGCGACGGCGCTATCGAGGAACAGACTGGTATAGCCAAATCCCTGATTGTCGAAGATGGAATGCAGCGGGCCAAGACCAAGCTCAACCTGCGCGTGTTTGACGGCGTCGAAGTTCAGCACGGGAATGCCGAAGGGATCGAGTTCCCAGTTCTGGTCGGCAATGGCTTTTTCGATCTTGTCGATGGCGTAAACGGTGATGTGCGGATCGAGCTTGCCGCTGACCACGACGTACTTGCCATCGGGCGTGACATCAGCCCCGTGCGGGCTTTTCGGCTCCGGAGCCAGATAGAGAATGCCCTCTTCCACCGCGGTGGGGATGCGGATGACCGGCATGCCGTTGATCTCCTCAGTCTTGCCCGCCGCATAGACCTCAGCCGCCTTCTTCCAGTTGAAGATGTGCAGATAGTCCATGTCGCCCTGGCTAACGCCAGCCTCGAAGGGTGGATTCCCTTCCTCGATGCCGCCGGTCGCCATTTCGGCATTGAAACTGTTGCAGAAAGCCCAGCCATCGCTGGCCAGCTTGCCTGAGTCGCACAAGTCTTGCCAATAGGGCGGCACTTCGATGCTGAAGGATTTATCCATATCAATGCGGCCCTTTTCACGATCGAACGCCCACAGCGTGATCACGCCCCGATACTTCTCCTGATAATCAGAGATGGGCGCATATTCCCAGCCGAGGGGCGTGGCATACTGCGTGCCCTGGATCACGTACTCGGTGTTGGGCGTGACGAAGGTGGAGCCGTGGTTGCTGATGATGTTCGGGTCCTTGACGATCTGCTTGGTCTCGAAATCGCGCAGGTCGAGCACGGCCACGCGGGCGTTGGCTTTATCGTTGATGAAGACAAACTGCCCATCGTAATCGCCGTTGGTTTCACTGAGGGCGGGATGATGCGTGTCACCTGAGCGGATGTCGACGCCATCGACATTTCCTTCGTCCAACACAGCCTCGGTGCCCAGTTCGCCCACGCCATAGCCCTGCCAGGCTTCAGGCGTAAACACGGCGATGTTTTTGAGGATGCGCATGGATGGGATGCCGATCACGATCAGGTTGCCCGAATGACCGCCCGACGCGAAGATGTAGTATTCGTCCATCATGCCGCTGGGCGTATACGTCTTCATCGCCGCGTAAATGTCGTCGGGCGTGAGACCCCGCTCCTGCGCCACAGCCAGGGCGTTGGCGGGCAGGCCGCTGTCGGCGTCGGCTGGCGGCGGAGTGGGGGTCGGGGTGGATCGTCTGCCGCAGGCGACCAGCGTCAGGGCCAGCGCTAGCAGCAGGGTGAGCACAATCGTTTTTTTCATGTTGCTTGCCTCCTCATTGAGTGGATCAGCAGTGGTTGGGGATGGGACAGAAAGTCGGGGCGGGATTAAGCGTGAATCGAGAGATTGAAGATTGATGATTAAAGATGGATTTGTGCGCCGCAAAGGCGGATCGGGCTTTGATATTTAGTCATCAATCCTTGATTTGTTTACAGTCCGAGACGGTTGCGAATCGCCCGGCCGACGAGCATGCCGATGTGCCGGGGATAAATGCGATTTTGAGCGGTGAGTCTCACCACCCAGGGTTCATCGCCCAGATTGGTCAGCGAATGCGCTACGCCCGCGGGCACGAACACGCATTTACCCGCCTCGCCCGAGACCTTGCTTTCCCCCACGACGAAACTGCCCCGACCTTCGATCACATCGAATAGGCGATTGGCATTCCCCTCATGCTGGTCGCAAAGGCTGGCTCCGGCGGGAATCAGGATGAGTTCTGACAGCAATTCCTCGTGCGCGTGCAAGCGCACCCGCTGCACGTCGTACAGGTGCGGCGGCTTGTACGCGTTGATGTTGAGTTGGCCGAATTGGTTCATTGGTAAACAGGTCCGTGATGTCCGGCGGGGGCGAAGACGATGAGGAAGGGCAGGGAAATGGCGTCTTCCGGGCAAATGTCTTCGCATACCGTGCAATAAGTGCAGGCGTTGGGATGACTCAATACCGCTTTTTCGTCCACCAGTTCGAGCGCCCAGGTGGGGCATAGGTTGACGCAACAGCCGCAGCCAGTGCACAGGCGTGGGTCGATTTCAGGCAGTGGTTCGTTCATGGGAAGTTCTCGAAGGCCGAGGGTGGAGTCCAATTGATGGTGTTAAGAGTGTAACGAGTTTTTGTGCGCGCGACTGCGACAAAAGTCTCAACCAGGCTGACATCGCAGAAATCTCTCAGGCCCCAAGCGGTTTGATGCGCGGCCAGGCGTGCAAGGCGAAGGCCAGAACCCCGGCCGTCTCGCAGATCCGGCCCGACAATTGCAGCGCAGGGGCGAAGTCAGGCGCAATCGTCGCCACGACAGCCATGAGGATGCCCAGATTCAATAGCAGCCAGGACAGCCAGGCGATTCGCTCATTGCCGCGCCGATCCTGCCAGCGCGGCAGAATCCAGAACGCCACGCCCATGATGAGTTGCAGCGTCCAGCCGAAAATCAGGAATTCGATGTGCAGCGGTCGCAGACGCCACAAGGTCGGGTAAAACGCCAGCCCCTTGTTCGCCAGCATCAGCGCCCCAAAGGTGAATCCGGCCAGCAGGTAGAGCATCGCCGCCCGCACAAACGCCACGCTCAGCCGCGGCATTTCAGCGCTCCTTCACCCGTCGCCAGGTATTCGCCACAAACAAAACGCCGGCCAGCCACAGGCTGAGAGCCGAAACAAGCAGGACGATGCCCCAGAAGCTCGACGGGCGGGTCGTCACCATCGGTTCGGCGATCACGCGCAAAATCAGGCCGAGATTGAGCAGCGCGTACACCGCCCAGGCTAACGTCTCGCTGCCGCGCGGCCGTTCCTTCGATTGTTTGGGAAACATCCAGAAGATGACGCCGAAGATGAGCTGCGTGATCCAACCGACCATGAGCAGGTGATAGTAGACCGGCGTCATGTACCCCACGACAGCCGGTAACGACGACATGGCGCACAGCGACAACAGGATGGCGACAATCAGCGTCGCTATCAGGTAAAGCAGTGAGGTCTTGATGTAGGTTCGGGTTATCGATGGCATGGCGGGATGTTCCGATAGGGCAATGCGTATTCCCGCATCGCGCCTGGAACCATCCTAGATCGCCCCGCCCATCCCGGCAGCGACAAAAGTCTCACCGAGCAGAATCGAATTTATCCTAAATTGAAGCCAGAACGAGAACAGTAGTTTTTTACTCGACGATGGACGGCGGACGATGGACGATTGAAGGTCGTTTGCCAGCGTAGTCGCCATCGTCTATCGTCAATTGTCCATCGTCGACCGTGAGACAAAAGCAGCAGTCTCAAATTGACGTCAGTCTAAGCTTCCGCCTCTTCCGCCAATCGTTCCGGATCGACGACGACGATGCGATGCCGGTCGAATTCAATGATGCCGTCCGAGGCCAGCGCCCGCAGCGCCCGCCCAACCATCTCGCGCACGGTGCCCAGGCGGCTCGCCATCTCTTCCTGCGTCAGCATCCGGGGCACTTCATCGCCCTCGAACGCCTTGGCCTGCTCCAACAACAGATGCGCCAGTCGCCCGCGCACGCTGCGCATCGACAGGTCTTCGACCACGCCCATGAGGTGGCGGGCGCGGCGGGCGATGCTTTCCACAAACGCCCAATTCAATTCCGGATACAGTCCGGCAATCCGCTTCAAATCGTCCCGCTTGATGCACCAGACCCGCACGTCCGTATAAGCCGTGGCTGTGGCCGGATTCGGGCCGCCGTCCAATACCGCCACATCGTTGAAAGTGTCCCCGGCCCCGATCAGGTGCAGGATGTACTCGCGGCCTTCCCGCGACACCCGCGAGATTTTCACCGTGCCCGCCTCGATCAGGAACAGCCCGGAAACAGGCTCGCCTTCCAGAAAAATGACTGCGCCTTCGCCATATTTCTGTTGGCTCGCCGTCGCCGCCAGGGCGAGCAACACCTCTTCGGATTGATCCCGAAAATAAGGGATATCCGGCAAAAGCTGCAAAATGGAGGCGGTGGAAGACACAGGATTGTACGTATTTCGCCAGCGAAGTCGCCATCGTCCATTGTCAATGGTCAATCGTCAACCGTGAGACAATGCTAGCGTTGCTAGAGTGGCGTCAGTTTACATCGATCATGATGGTCGAGCAACGATTTCAGCGAATGTTCGCAAAAAAAGCGCCGAAACCGTAAACCGGATCGACGCCTGAATACCTGGAAAGGGATGTCGCTCAGGTTCGTCACTTCGCCAGTTGTAATACGATCCCCAGGCCAATCAGATATGGGAACACGCTGATGATCAAAACGCCCAAAGCTCGACCCGCCTCAAAGCGCAGGCTGATGCGTACGGCAAAGAACAGCACCAAAGCCGACCAGCCCAGGGCGGCGAGGTAAAATGCGACAGAGAATGCCCTGATGATAGGAATAAAGGTCACGGCATAAGCAAGTATGCCCAACAAGTGCGGCGTGAACGAGAAGCCCACGATGCGTAGCAACTGCATGAACGTGGCTTTGCCTTTGAAGAGAATGACCCCAACGACAAATAACACAACCGTGATCAGCAGCCAGCCCACAATATTGGCCACAACATGGCCGGCGACGCCCGTGCCAAAATCGCTGAGCAGACTGGCAACACCCAGGCTGGTAAACAATCCCGCAATCAACACGATCAGCGCCGCCTGAATCGTGGCGCCATCGTCGCGCAGGATGTCTTCGTAAGTGGCGGTTTTTAGCTTCAAGACGCCCAACATGCGTTGCACTAACATGGTATTCTCTTCCTTTTGCTGAGAGCATGACTGCGGTTGGATTCGCTCATGCCGGGTGGCTGCGCTGGCCCTGCATCATATCAGCCAGACAGGGGGCTGTCAAAAAGAATTTCCGCCGGGCCTGGCGGCTGATAGGAATGCAATTTCGGCTGCGACGCCGTCACTGACGGCGCAGTGTGGATTCGATCCGGCGGTCAGGTATGAACCACATGATCTCCACGATGATGAACAACGCCAGAGCCAGCCACGAATAAATCAATGCCACGGGGATAGCAAGTGCGTAGAGCGTTACCGAAATTTTGCCCTTGACATCGGCGCCCAGAGAAGCGGCTAGGGTCGAGTCCTTACCGTGGAGAGAGACGAGGGCGCGGGCGAGGATGAAGTAGGCAATGGCGGCCATGAAAAGCACGAACCCGTAGGCGGCGACCGGCCAACGTGCGAAATTGGGTAGTGGATCAGAATTGACTGATAGCATCAAGTCTTTGAATATTGTAACGGAAGATGAAAAGCCTCAACACAAGTTCGTGGAAGTAATCCGACTTCGAGAAGGAAAGCGTTTTACGAACGAAT
>JAGFJG010000111.1 GCA_024102915.1 Caldilineales bacterium | reverse complement strand
CCGCCACTGGCGTCATCCCCACCAATACGCCCGTCACCCCTGTTCTCACACCGACCCCAGCCCCCATCGTCCCGACTGCAACTGCCATCACCATACCGCCCACCGCCGAGCCAGACCTGACCCCCCTACCGCTCACGCCGACCGCTATCCTGATCACCACGCCGACGGATACCCCGGCTGTTGGCGTCAGCACACCGGTGACGGGTTCGGTCGGTCCCGTCACCACGCCCATCACGGGCGCCATCGAGGGACCGATCGTCGTCATCGTCCCGGAGGATTTGCCGCCGGAGACGAACCCGGAAGCGCTGGTCAGCCTGATCGACACATTCGTGCTTTATAGCGCTTATTTCTTGCTGGGCTGCGGCGTCATCATCTTTGGGGCGATTGTGGCCGGCGTGGTGTACATCAATCGCCGTTCGCGAGATATCATCGAGGATGCCGGAGAATTCGAGGATGCTGGAGATAGCTATCAGGCGTAGATTGGAATTGTATGGCCAGGCTATCTTCCCGCACTCGGTTTTTGTTGATTGCGCTTTTACTGGCGGCCTGGGCCTGGAGGTTGTCCAGCCTCGACGCACAATCGCTCTGGCGAGATGAAATCGATAGCCTGAGATTCGCCACCCGCCCCCTGGCGCAGGTATTAGGGAATTTCACGCGGCCTGGCGAGAATGGGCCGCTTTTCTTTTTAGCTTTGCGTCCCTGGCTGGCGCTCAGCGGAGAAACCGAATACGCTTTGCGCTTCCCCAGCGCGTTCTTTGGGCTTCTGGCGCTTCCCCTGCTTTTTGTTTGGGGGCGGCGGCTGTTTGGGCTGAGCATCGCCCTGCTCGCCACCCTGCTGCTGGCTGCGAATCCCTATCATCTCTGGTACAGCCAGGAAGCGAAAATGTATGCGGTCGTGGTCGTGGCTGCCATGCTCGACCTGTGGGTTTTTATGCGGGCAATCGAAAAGGGCGGATGGCTGCGCTGGGCGTTGTGGCTGTTGATCACGTCCCTGTCATTCTATCTCCACGTCATGACAGTGCTGCTCGTACCACTGCAAATCACATGGCTGTTACTGAACCCGCGGTGGCGGCCACGCTGGCGCAGTTTTGGTCTGGCTGTCCTGCTCCTGTTTCTGCCCTATGTCCCCCTGGTGTGGTGGCAATGGAAGCTGTTCACCGATCCCAACTTCAGCACCGGGCATCGCTTTGCGCCATTGGCGGAAATCCTGCAACGCCTCGCCCAATCGCAGATCCAGGGCATCCCGCCGCGACCTCATGCCTTGCTCTATGCCGCGCCCATTTTTCTGCTCCTTGCCGCCCTTTTCCTCTCACGCAGATTCCGTCTCGCCCGCAAGCTAACCCTGGTCTGGTGGTTTCTACCGGCGTTGGGCATCTACTTTATCTCCCTGCAAACGCCGATCTTCCTTGACCGCTATCTTATTTTTACTCTGCCTGCAATGATGCTGTTACTGGCGGCGGGCGCATGGCTGGCCGCTCAGGAAAACCGCTGGGTCGCCGTCGTATTGATCGTGCTGTTGCTTTCGTTTCAATTATGGCAGGGCTGGCAGCAAACGACCAGCGCCTGGAAGGCGGATTTCCGGGCCGCCGCCGCTTACGTGGAACCCCGCCGCCAGGCCGACGACCTCACGCTCTTTCTCATCCCCTACATCCGTTTCAATTACCAGTACTACGATCCCCCGCCCTATGCCTGGGCGGAAGCGCCTTACGCCAATCGCGATTCAGACATCGAGCAGTTGCCCGGTCGTCTCGCCAGCATCGTGTCGGGGTATGATGGCGTGTGGCTGGTGGAAAGTGAAGCGGCTTTCTACGATCGGGATGGCTTGATCAAAGCCTGGCTGGACGAACACGGCGAGGCGACCGACGAAGCGCAATTCGCCCTCGTGCGGGTCACGCATTACGCGCTGGAATAATTGCTGCCCGCATCACCCCCCAGGCAGCGCCGGTTTGCCCGCAATCCAGTTGCTCACATCCACAAACGTGATGAAGACCATCAAGGCCAGCAACAGGGCATAACCCGCAAAGTGCACGATGGCTTCTTTTTCAGGGGGAATGCGCTTGCGGCGGAGCATCTCCACCAGGGCAAAGACGATGCGCCCGCCATCCAACGCCGGAATGGGCAACAGATTCAGGATCGCCAGATTGATGCTGAGGAAGGCCGTGAGTTGCGCAAGCTGTCGCCAGCCCTGCTGCGCCACTTCTGCGGTGATGCGGCCAATGGCGACCAGACCGCCCACCCCGCCCTCCGGCGTCGGTTCGCTTGGTGAGATCAGGCTGCGCCCTAACGTGCCCAGGCCCTCGACCATCATCACGACCAATCCGCCGGTCTGCGTAACCCCACCCTGCACTGCTTCCACAGGATTGGATCTGAGCAAAACCAGTTCGCTATCGGTCAGATGCTCGGTGATCTGAATGCCGGAGGCCCCCTGACCGGCAGGGATTTGGTCCGGCAGGCGAGGGGTGAACGCCAATGTAACCGGCTCGCCGTCGCGCAGTACAACCATGGCTAATTCATTGCCAGCACTGGAGCGGATAGCTTCGGTCACGGCGTCGATGCCCAGGATTTTAGCGCCGTTGATGCTGTCGATAATATCGCCGGGAAGGATGCCCGCTGCTTCAGCCGGACTGGCGGCTGCCACGGCGATGATCTCGATCGGAAGCGTGGACCGGTCGCCGGTAAACTGCGGCGTGCCCGCCATCTGCAACATGGCGAAGATCACCACAGCCGTCAGCACGTTCGCGATGGGGCCTGCCGCCAGCACGACGATGCGGCGCCACGGGGCGACCATCGCCATACTGCCTTCGGCGTCGAAATTGCCATCCTCACCGGCCATGCGCACAAACCCGCCAAAGGGCAGCCAGTTCAACGTGTATTCCACGCCGTTTCGTTCGAACAGCCTGGCTGCTCGCGGCGGATAACCGAAACCAAATTCCAGCACGGTCACACCCATCCAACGGGCGGCCAGAAAGTGTCCGAGTTCGTGGACGAAAATGAGAAATCCGAGTACCGGGATTACAGCCAGGGCTGTAATTTGAAATCCTTCAAACATAGAAGCTCCGAAGCTGGATATTGGGCAACGGATATTGCACTACTGAGGTATATCCGGAACCCAATGCCAAGCATCAATTGCAAAAGAGAATAGTTAGTCCTGTGACCTTTGACTATTCTATCACAGACACTGTGATGGGATGTACAACGGGGTACACTTTAGTTTGGATGGATGTGAGAGACGAGCCACTCACGACTCAATCTGGCCGCGAAAACCGACGACGCGCGCCGGCGCACCCACAGCGATAGCGTTGGCGGGAATGCTTTTGAGCACGATAGCGCCAGCGCCGATCACCGCGCCTCGCCCGATCGTGACGCCGTCCATCACGATCACGCCCACCCCCAACCAGGCGTCATCTTCGATCACGATGTCACCCTTGCTGCTGATGGGTTGGCGGGCGATGGGGATGTTCGGGTCGGAGAAGCTGTGCTGATAGGGATAGAGGGCGCAGCGTGGCGCGATTTGCACGTCATTGCCGATATGAATGCTGGCCAGCGCCGCGGTGAGATTGCAGCCCGCCTGGATGTGGGTGCGTTCGCCAATCGTCACTTCGCCACCCTGGATGGTCTCGATGATCGTCTGGCGCTGGAGTGAGCTATCCGCGCCCAGGCGGATGCCGCCGCCGTCACGATGGCTGAACAGGGTCACATCATCGTCGATGAACACCCGCGGGCCGAGGCGCAAATCGGGGCAGCGAATGTCGGCGTCGGGGGAAATGAAACTGCGTCCGCTCAAGTGAATGAGCCTGCGCCTGGCTTTGTAGGGGCCGGTGATGCGGCAGGCAAGACGCAAAAACAGCCCGCCAATCAAAGGCAGAGCAGACAGATTGAGCAGGATTTTGAGCAGACGGTTTTGCATGACGGCGAAATTAGAGATAACCGTTCTCGCGATACCATTGTATCGACGCCTGGGCGGCTGCGAGCAGGCTGGATTGTGGCATGCCCAGCTCGACAATAGCGCGGCTGGGGTTGCAGGTCAGGCGGTCGGGGGCTGAGCCGCTGGTCGATGAAGATTCAGGCGGGGTCAGCCAGGCGCGGAGGCGATGACGGAAGCTAGGGCGACGAGGTTTTGGCAATGGCTGGCCGCTGGCCTCCTCGACCAGGCTGGCAAAACCCCGCGAGTCGAGGTTGCCCTGGCCGTGACCGAGGATGTAACGCCGACCGGGCGCTCCCTTTTCCGCCGCCAGCATCATGCCCCGCGCCACATCCTCGACCGGACACCAATTGATGCCGCCGGGCGGATAGCGCTGCAACCGGTTTTTCAGGGAGTCGAGCACCCGCCGTCCGCTGGCAGTGGGCCGCCAATCGCCAGCTCCCAGCATGGCGACGGGATTTACGATCACGATGGGCGCGCCGGCATCGGCCAGGTCAGTCGCCACCCGTTCTCCCTGTAATTTGCTGCGCACATAAGCCGTGGGATCGGGCAGATTGAAGGGCGTCTCTTCGTTGGCAAGCGTTCCATCGTCGGGCTGGCCGATCACGCCAATGGTGCTGGTGTGCACGATGCGATCGACGCCCGCATCGACCGCTGTTTGCATCACCCGACGCACGCCTTCGATATTGACGCGTTCCATCTCGGCGATTTGCGCCGGGTCGTGGGTGTAGCTGGCAGCCAGGTGGAAAAGCATGTCGCAGCCGTTGAGAGCGGATCGATAGCTGGCGACATCGAGGATGTCACCGGGGATGCGAGTGACGCCGAGGTCGGCCAGCATCCGGTCGTCGGAACCGGTCCGGAGCAGCACGCGCACCTCGTGGCCATTTGCCAGAAGTTGTCTGGTCAGGGCGGCCCCAAGAAATCCATTGGCGCCGGTCACAAACGAAACGGGCATGAGACAGCTCAGCGGATCACCCGGCTCAATCGGCTGCGGAGCCGTGACCAGGCGGATGGCGGTTTGCCAGCGACTAACTGACGTTCGGCGGCGACTTCCTGCAATGGAGCCAGCAGCGCCGCAGTCTGGCCTGGCGTTTGGGCGAGGCCAAGAGGGACACGCGGGTAGTCGATGTACGCGCGGGCGTGGACGAATGTCGGTTGGATCTGGCGCAAATACGCGGCGGTCGCTTCGGCATGCGCCTGCGTTTGTCCGGGCATGCCAACCAATGCGAATACGCGCGTGCGAATGCCTGCTTTGTGCGCGTCGGCCACGACCTGAGCCGTATAAGCCAGATAATGCGCGGCTTCCTGCGGCGCGGCAATGCGCCCGATGCTGGTCAATAATTCCGGATCGGCGGTCTCTAGCCCCAGCTTGATCACAGTGCATTTGGCTTTGGCCATCTGCGCCAACAGGGCTTTGTCGAAGTGCTCCGGGCGGGATTCGCATTCCCAGGGCGTGGCGAATCCGGCATCGGCCAACCCTCTGGCGATGGTCATGGCGCGGGAGCGATCGGCGGCGAAAACAGGGTCGCGGACGATGATGCGCGGCGGCTGTAAAGTTTCCGCCAGCCACAACATCTCCGACACCACGTCTTTGGCCGGGCGCAATCGCAGCGATCGGCCCTGCACCGTCGCATAAGCGCAGAATTTGCACTTGTCGTCGCAGCCGCGCGAGCCGAACAATGTGACGAATCCGTATGATTGCCAGGGCACGGCATCCCAGGCCGGGTAGGGCAGGGCGGTCGGGTTCCGGATGAGTCCGGCGTGGTTGTGCGGGCCGGGCAAGATATCGCGGGCGCGGACGATGCCCGGCGGCGGCAAACCCCGGGTGATGAGAGCGGCAAGAGCGAGTTCGGGGTCCCCCAAAAGAATGTGTGTTGCGCCGGCAACGAGCAGTTCGTCGCAACTGTAGCGCGCGCCTGCGCCAATGGCGATAAGGGGGATATCCGGAAAGGCGGAGTGCAACACCTGCAAGGCCGCCCGATCGGCATCCAACGTCCCCCAGCTACAATAGACGGCGATCTGTCCCGGCGCAATTTCACCGATGCGTTCGCTGGTTTCGGTCAGATTCAGCTTTTCCGCCACGGCGTCGAGCACCGTGACCGGCAGGTCGGCGCGGCGGCAGGCGGCAACGACCACGGCCAGGGTGTGCGGAGGATAGGCGAAAGCGTCGGATTGGATGCCGAAGCTGGCCGTCCCCTCGCGATTGGCGATGGCGTCGGCGGGAGATGGCGGGTTGAGAAGGAGGAGCACGGGAGCTGTGAGATGTTCGAGATTGGGGGATTGGATGGCGGTATCTAAACTGAAGTCACAACGAGAACAGTAGTTTTTTGCTCGACGATGGACGACAGACGGTAGACGATTGAACTCGTTTTGTCAGCGCACCCGCCATCGCCCATCGTCAATGGTCTGTCGTCAACGGTTAATCAAAAGTAGCGATTTCAAACCGACGTCAGTTTAGTCGGACAGGATTCGATAGACGACGACAGGGCCAGCGCCGTCATCCACCTCCGCGACGAATTCGAGACCGGCGGGCGGGTGTGCGGCATCGTCGATCAGTGGGGCGAATTGCGGGCGCAGGACTTCAGCCTCGATGGCGTCGATAGCCCAGTAATCCGCCCCATGCAGCCGGGCGTAACGCATGACGGCATCGAGATCGGCGGCGGGCGTGGGGATCCATTCCGCCCCGGCTTCAAAGGGGATGGAGACGTATCGAGACATCACGATGTCGTCCGGCTGCACAATCCCGCGCAATTGAGCCGAAGCCAAATCATGGGCGGGCCGGGTCGAGCCGGGATTAGTGGCTGCAGTCACCTGGCGGGGCGTGTAGCCTAGCATAAACAAGGCCAGTAAAGTCAATGGCAGCCACAGCAGCGCCCGATTCTGTCGGGGATTGTCGATCTCGGCCTGCCCGGTTTTCTGGCGAAGGGAAATAACGGTGTCGGCTAACCATCCCCCCGCCGCCATGAGGCCATGCCCAAACCAGATGAAGAGCGCGGGCAAGAGCGGCACGATGTAGCGCTCCTGCACGAAGAAGAAAACGAAACTGAGGCCGGTGAGCATGGTCGCCACCAGGAACAGTTCGTCCCAGGCCCGGCGGCGGTTCCAGGCGCGCGCAAACAGGCCGAGACCGATGAAAGGCAGGGCGAATGCAGGCAGCAGCCGTGGAGAGATCAGTAGCTCAAGCAACTTGAGCGTGTTGCCGTAGATCACTTTCACATAGCCGATGGGGTCGGCCATGATGAAAGCCAGGGCGGAGGCGTCGGCGGTCTCAGTGCTGAAAAAGCGCACATTATCGCCGGTGCTGTCCAATCCCCAGGTCTCCAGATCGAACTGCTGGAACCGACCTGTGGCCAGACCCGACGCGGTAGCGAAATGCGCCCCAACCTTCTGGCTGACAGTCCACGTTCCTGTCGCCTGTCGCACCCGCAAAAGATAGGGAAAAAGTATGAGTATGAAGACGAGGCCGAGCAGGGCAGGATAGGCCAAGCGGCGCAATCGCGGCGGACTGGAGATCGCTTTCAGCCCCAGGATCAGTCCCATCGCTCCCAGGAAGACGATGGATTCGGGCCGCACATAGTACGACAACGCCAGGAACACAGCAGCGAGCACGATATCCAACCAGCGAAATCGGGTGTAGGTGCGGTGGGCGAAATAGATGCCGGTGAAGGCGAGAGCGAGATAGGGCGGCTCGGTCATCGTGCCCCAAAACAACGGCATGAGGGCGGTGGCAGGAGCGAGGGCGACGATCAGTCCCGCGGCCAGGCCGGTGCGCCAGCCATAGATACGTGCAGCCAGCCCGTAAATAGCCAGCGCCAGTAATGCGCCAAACAGGATGTAACTCCACTCGCTGGCCCGCGCCAGATCGCCGGTGAGTAGATCGAGTATGGCGGTGATCAGGGGATAGCCCGGCGTGTGATGGTAGTCCCAATGGTCGGTGAAGGTCAGGCGGTAGCCGTCACCCCGGAACCAGTTTCGCCCCAGCCACAAATAGAATGGCTCATCCCCCCAAATGGTGCGAGGGAAGCCACTGTAAATAACGCGAATCACCAGCGCCGTCACCACAACGATGACAGGCGGCAGATAGGGCTTAATCTTGTTCATCGATCGGTATCGGTTTATCCCGGCTGGCGTCCTCTTCCAGGCGTTCGACTCGTTGGCGCAGGATGGCGATTTCTTGTGTGAGCACCCGGATGCTGTCGCTAAAGCGGGAGATATTGAGAGAAAGCTGGAAAAGGATGAGAAGCAGTCCCACGATGCCGAGGCCCAGGAACAGGGCTGGGGGATAATCGACGCCGAGCAGAAAGGCGATCTGGTCGAGAGGGTCGATCAATAAAGGCGCGGCAACAAGGGTCAGGGCGGCCACCAGCCATAAGAGTGCGTATTCTTCCTTCAATCGACGCGTCCGCAGAAGGTTGATGACCGTAGCGAGTACGGCCAAACCGATCAGAACGAGAACGATGCGAGCGCGTGGCGACATGAAGGTGGTGGATTTCTGATGCCTAGTAATCTGAAACTGATCTCGAAGTATAGCACAGCGATTGGCGCACAACCCACTGATTCTGAAGATAAATTCCTCGCTAGGATGCGTTTCAAATTGGAGCGGATTTTGAGAATACCTTGACACCACTGTAGTTACAGGACTAGAATGAGAGCCACACCACATTGATTGAGGACTGCAACATGCTGCCCGCATTGCTTGCCGGATTGCGTTATCGGCGTTGAAGGTGAGGTTCGGAGCAGTATTTGGGAGTGGGGAGAAGGGCATACACAATCGAGATGCGGGATATCCTGATTTCCTGCGAGAATGGTACGGTTTTGTTACCTTGTATTGCGCAAAGGAGGCGATATGATGCAAAGGTCTGTTACGCTAATTGCAGTCGTTACGATCATGTTGCTTGCTATTCTGAGCATTTCACTCAGTTCCTCCGCGCTTGGTCGGGTTGTCGAACAGCAGTTGGGACCAGATGACAGCAGTTGGGAGCATATTGGCCCGGACGGCGTCAGGGTTAACGACATTTCAGTTGCATCTGATGACAATGCGTTCGTTATCGCCGCTATTGAGGGGGATGTTCATCTCGCAAAGACAACCAATGGCGGGGCGACCTGGATGTATATGGAAAACTCGCCCACGAATCTGTTGGCAGTCCAATTCGATCCTGTACTGCCGACCAGCATGTATGTGGGAAACGACAGTCAAACATTTAGGAGCAGCGATGGCGGCGAGAGTTGGGGACGACAGCTTTCTGAAGGTACGGACACCAGCGATTTCTGGATCAAGTCTGACGACAGGCAGCATGTCTTGGTTGCCACAACCGACCTACTGGCACGGCCTTATGGCGTATACCTGAACCAGCAGTATGGGTGGGGAAGTTGGACTCGAACATTTGCTGGAAAATCGTTGACGCTGGCCGGTGACCCCAATGACGCCTCGCACGTGTATGTAGGGACGCACGATAGCGGATCTGTCAATCGTTCGACCAATGGAGGTTCTAATTGGAGTCTGGTCAGTCCGAGTGGAGCCTGGGTGGAGGAAGTGCGAGACTTGGAGATCGATTGGGCAGGCAACATCTTCGCTGCCACAAATGACGGTTTGTGGCGAAAAACCGGCTCGCATTGGACGCAGTTGTCTGGTCTGCCCAGCGCCGACATCACCGATTTAGCGATTGGCCTCTCTGTGAATCCGGGCATCGTCTATGCGGGCACAGCCGCGCATGGGGTTTTCATTTCGAACGATAGCGGCAACACCTGGTCGACGTTCAACACGGGATTGTCCAATCTCGACATCACCCGACTTGAAATTGGGAAATCGGTCCTGTACGCAGGCACCGCGTCAAATGGCGTTTGGAAAATCGCACTTCCTGGTTCTGCGACCGCCACACCCACCCCGACCGAAACCTCTGCTGGTATCGCTCACTATCTGCCTCTGATTCTCAAGGCATGGCAGCGGCCGACTCCGATGTCGACCCCGACCATCACGCCCACACCAACCCGCACACCGACATCACCGTCTGCCACCGACACCCCCACCATCACGCCGACCTCGCCCGTCACGAACACGCCGACAGCCACGCCAACACAAGAATCCGATAGCGGCATATACGGCGTTGTTACGTACAAGAGCACGCCTGTCTCAAATGTTATCGTGTCGTTAGTCCGTGAAGAAGAAGGCGATGAGACAGTGATAGCGACGGCTACCACAAATGATGATGGTGAATATCTCTTCAACGATACCCCAACGTTGCAGCCTGGACAACGATACTTCGTTCGTTTCGGGCCAAACCAAAGCAATTCAAGATATCTGATGATATGGTTTGGCCCATACGTTTCGACCTATACTGCCGGCGAATCGACTCACGGCAGCGACTTCGACATCGAGGATGTCCGTCCGGTGCTACCATCGAACAATGCGACAAGCGCCCTCCCGCTTACGTTCATCTGGGATTGGCGCAGTTACCCCGCCGACACATACGGCTTTCGTCTGTTCGATCTGACGACATTCGACAATTGGACCACGGGCGATATTGGGCATGTAGACAGCTTCGTGCTCAAAGACCTGCCGTCAGGTGTCAGTTTCGGTACAGCCTATGGTTGGAACCCAATGGTCTACAATGGCGACGATGCCTTTGGCATTCCCTACTATTACCGCAACATCACCTTCTCGGAAACGTCGACCGCTAATTCATACACCCGTCCGGCCTTCGCACCATCCTCCAACCTGATCCTGAAGGGAAAGAGTCAGATGAGAAAGTGAAATGCTTGAAAGCTAGATATGAATGCTTTATAGCATCTCCTTCACCCGCGCCGCCACCTGGCGAGTCATGCCCGGCACGGCTGCGATCTCGTCCACACTGGCGTTACGAATCGCATCGATGCTCTGAAAATGCTTGAGCAGCGCCTGGCGGCGTTTCATGCCCACGCCGGGCACCTCTTCCAACCGGGATTGCGTCATCCCCGCCCCGCGCAAATTGCGCTGGTAGGTGACGGCAAAACGGTGGGCTTCGTCTCGCGCCCGTTGCACCAGGTAGAGTTCAGGGCTGTTGCGCTCCAGGCGAACGGGATCTGGGTTGCCCGGCCGGAATAGCAACTCCTCCTGTTTTGCCAGCCCGGCCACGGGCACGACTTCAAACAGATCGAGTTCCTGCAACACTTCCACGGCCACGCCCAATTGCCCTTTGCCGCCATCCACGATCAACAGGTCGGGCAGGATTTTCCAGGTCGGGTCCACACGAGACCCCGGCCCCTCGTCCTGTTCCTCGACCGCCCTGCGGAAGCGCCGCCGCAGCACCTCGCGCATGCTGGCGTAATCGTCGGGCTGCCCCGATTGCGTGACCGAACGCACCTTGAAACGACGATAATCGCTTTTACGAGGAGCGCCGCGCACGAACACAATCATACTCCCCACCGTGTTCGTGCCCTGCAAAGTGGAAATATCGAAGCACTCGATGCGGGTGGGTGGATTCGGCAGGTCGAGGGCAGTCTGCAAGTTGGCCACAGCTTCGGTGTGGCGATGGGCGTCCGCCTCCCATTCCGCCTGCATGGCGGTCAGGGCGCTGACGGCGTTTTCCGTCGCCAGATTCACCAGCGCCTTTTTGGAACCGCGCTTGGGAATGCGCAGCGCCACATTCGCCCCGCGCTTTGCCCGCAACCACTGCTCGATGATGGCGTGCTCGTCCAGGTCTTTGGGCAGCAGGATTTCCGGGGGCAGATAGGCGGCCTCGTCATAGAATTGCTTGAGGAAAGAGGCCAGCAAGTCACCGTTCTCATCCTCTTCCACGCCCTCCATCAGGAAAGATTCCCGCCCGATCAGACGCCCGCGGCGAATGAAGAAAACCTGCACGCAGGCATTGCCCTTGTCCGAAGCGAAAGCGATCACGTCCTCGTCCTCTTGCTTGCCCGAAACCACTTTCTGGCGCTCGACGATGCGTTCAGCCGAGCGAATCTGATCCCGATACATGGCCGCTCGCTCGAACTGCATTCGTTCGGCGGCCAAGATCATGCGCCCGTTCAATTCAGCCAGCGCCTCTTCCGTCTTGCCCTCCAAAAACTGGCACAGGCCATCGACCACGCCGCGATATTCCTCCCGGTTGGCTGCGCCGATGCATGGGCCTACACAGCGCTTGATGTGAAAATACAGGCAGGGTCGGGCGTCCTGGCCGGTGATCTCGCGATTGCAATCGAGATAGGGAAACACCCGGCGCAGGGCTTCCAACGTCTGGCGTACGGCGAAGCCGCTGGTGAACGGCCCGTAATAGCGAGCGCCGTCCGGCAACATGCGCCGCGTCACCGTAATCTTGGGGAAGTCGTCCTGCCAATGCACCTTGATGTACGGGTACTGCTTGTCATCTTTCAGGCGGACGTTGTATTGCGGGCGGTAGCGCTTGATCAGTTCATTCTCGAGGATCAGCGCTTCCAGCTCGGTATCGGTCACCACCCATTCCAGGTCGACGATGTCGGCGACGAGGCGGCGGGTTTTGGCCGTGTGTTGGGATTGTTTCTGGAAATACGAACGCACGCGGGCACGTAGATTCACCGCCTTGCCCACGTAAATGACCCGCTGCCGTTCGTTGCGCATGAGATAGCAGCCGGGTTGGGTGGGCAGGATTTTGAGCTTGGCTTCGAGGGCCGCGGGAAGATCGGGGACAGACATTGACGAATTACCGCTAGAGATGCGCTGAGCGCTAATCCTACCACAAAGTGCGTCCGCTGGCGGTAGGGGAATTTGCCAAAAGCTGGGTCTCTTTCTACTGGCGCAGTGCTCCCTTTCTCCCAGAGCGGGAGAAGAGGCCGGGGGATGAGGGCAAACGGGAGACTATCGAATAAGCCTTTGGCAGGCAAAGAGCTTATGCTATCATTCGCCCATGACAAAACAGGCACGAATTCGTCTCACCAGCCTGGCCGCCTGCGCTGGCTGAGCGAGTAAACTGGCCCCCGAGGCCCTGACGCACGTGTTGCGTCCCATCCGAGAAACCTACGCCGGGCAACGCTACGACGACCTTCTGGTTGGTCTCGACGTGGCCGACGACGCCGCTGTCTATCGCGTCAGCGATGACCTGGCGATCGTCGTCACCCTGGATTTCTTCACGCCCATCGTGGACAACCCCTACGCGTATGGCGCTATCGCCGCAGCGAATAGCCTCAGCGATATCTACGCCATGGGCGCGCGGCCTTTGCTGGCCCTGAATGTGGCGGCCATGCCCAAAAAACTTCCGCTCGACATCGCCGCCGAAATCATCCGTGGCGGCGCTGAAAAGGCGCGTGAGGCCGGCATCCCGGTGGCGGGCGGGCATACCGTGCAGGATGACGAACCCAAATACGGATTGGTGGCGCTCGGCGCCATTCACCCCGAAGCGCTCACCCGCAAGGGCGGCGCTGAGCCGGGGCAACATCTGCTATTGAGCAAGCCTCTGGGCGCGGGCGTCGTTACCACCGGACTGAAGCAGGATAAGGCCACGGATGAAGAGGTCGCCATCGCCACCGCCAGCATGATGCGGCTGAACGACAGAGCGGCGCGCATCGCCCATGAGTTTGCGGCCAGCGCGGTGACGGATATCACGGGCTTTGGTTTGTTGGGGCACAGTTGGGAGATGGCGAAATCCGGGGAGGTTGGCTTCCGCTTCCATTTCGACGATCTGCCTTATTTGCCCGGAGCCAAGCGGTTGGGCGCAAGCTGGACGTATCCCGGCGGCGCGTACGATAACCGCAGCTATTTCAGCCCGCATGTCCGTTTTGACCCCTCATTCGAGGAATGGCAGCAGGTCTTGTGCTTCAGCCCCGAGACATCGGGCGGATTGCTCATCGCCTTGCCGGCGGAAAATTCCGCAGCCGCCATTGCCGCGGCCAAAGCTGAGGGGTTGGATTTGCGGCGTGTGGGTGAAGTTACAGCCGGGCCTGACATTGAGGTAGTGAAATGAGACAATTTCGTATTCGATTCGACCTATTCGTGCAAAGCAAATCGGTATTTCTTTTTGTTGTCGGCGCGCTGGCCCTTATGTTGGCGGCCTGTCAGCCCGCACCCCCGGCCACGGTCACGGGCGAACATCGCCAAAACCTGCCGTTACAACAATCGCAATCTGGTGGCGGCGGCTCTTCCGCTGAGATCAGCCCGCTGGCTACGCCTGAGACGGAGTATCGCCAAAACCTGCCCTTGCAACAGACCGATTCTGGCGATGCCGTGAACGCTGCGGCCACCAGCCCGCTACCCGTGCCCGAAGGCGAGAAACCGCCAGCCAATGCCGATGTGGAATTTGTGCGGGCGCGGCAAAATGACAGCGGTTCGTGGACGTTCGAGGTCACCATCCGGCATCCCGACACCGGCTGGGAGGATTATGCCGATGGATGGGATGTGGTGCTGCCCGATGAAATGGTGGTCAAACCCGACCCCACCAGCCCCTTCACTCGCCTGCTTCTGCATCCCCATGAAAACGAGCAGCCGGTCGTGCGATCTCAAGGCGGCATCGTGATCCCGGACGGTGTGGATCACGTAATCGTGCGGGCGCACGATCTGGTATCCGGTTGGGGCGGCAAGATCGTCGTCGTCGATCTCACGCAGAAATCCGGGGTCGGATTTGTGGTCGAACGATAGGCATGCCGTTCTGACGCCACGTTTGAGAGCGCTACTTTTACCTCACGGTTGACGATAGACCACTGACGATTGACGATGGCGAATACGTCGCCAAAACGCGTTCAATCGTCAGTCGTTCATCGTCGAGGAAAAACCTACTGTTCTCGTTATGATTTCAGCTTGGACGCTTCCTAACGGATGAGATAGTCGAGATCGTCGGCGATCAAATCCCCGGATACGCCGTACGGCCACACCAACCTCATCCGCCCCTGGTCGTCCAGCAAGGTGATGGATGCGGTATGGTCCATTAGGTATCCGCTTGCCCCGCCCACCTCATTTCTGGCGTAGAAAATCCCCATCGGCGCGGCCACCTGCGCGATATCATCTTCCGAGCCGGTGAGACCGATAAACGAGGGATGAAAGGCGGGCACATATTGGGCCAGACGCTCAGGCGTGTCTCGCTGCGGATCGACGGTGACCATCAAAACCTGCACCTTCTCTCCCTTGTCTTCCAGAATCCGCACCGCTTTCCCTAACTCGGCCAGGGTGAGCGGGCAGACATCCGGGCAGAAGGTGTAGCCAAAATAGAGCACCACATATTTGCCGCGAAAATCGCTGAGACTGACGGGTTGCCCATCCATGCCGGTCAATGTGAAATCGATCGGTTCCGACGGTTGCAATATGGTTCCGTGGAAGGTGTGTGGGCGCAGCCGCGGCAGCAGAAAGAAAAATCCTGCCAGCAGTATGATGATCACAACGCCAAGCGCAAGGGGTAGGACGAATTTTTTGTTCATGATTTATGAGGCGTAACAGAGGAAGAGATGGGCGGCCTCATACCCCACGCGGGCGACGCCCTTGCTGTTTCGCACTTCCTCGGCCAGGACGCCAAAATGTCTGAGAATATTGTCCGCATTGGGAGGCGTGGAGCGGGTGTTGTAGATGGCGCGCACGATCCCCCAGCCATCGACCAGCACCATGGCGGGGCTGAATTCATAGTCGCCGCTTTCGGTCTGAGCGTAGTAAACCTGAAACCCGCCGCCGATCACGTTCTTGAGGTTTTTGGCATCGCCCGACACAAATCGCCACACATCCGGCTGCGCGCCCAGAGATGAGGCATAAGCATTCAGCTTCTCCGGCGTGGCGCGGTCGGCATCGAAAGCGATCGTGACCAGGTCAATCGGGACCCCGTCCGTATTCGCCTCGCCCAGGCGGTCCTGCACCTGCCGCATGATCTGATCGTATTGCACGCAGTCAGGCGCGTGACAGTCGGTGTGTGTGAAATTGTAGACCACGAAATGCCCGCGCAGGTCTTCGTTGGTAAGCCGCTCGCCGTTGGTTTCAGTCAGAGCGAAGCCGGGGGCCAGGCGGATGCGAGGCAGGACTTTGATCGGCTGAAAGATCACAAAGGCCGCCAGTCCCCCCAATGCCGCCACCAGCAACACGCCCGCCAGGATCACCCACCAGCTTTTCCATCGCAAATCGGGCAGCAATTTCAGTTCATCGTGGGCGGCGTCCATGCGCCAATCATACCAACAGCATCACCGGGCTACAAGCCAGCGCTGTGGAAGAATTCACGCACAAAAGATTTCTGTAATTCCACGGTCTCTTCCAACGAATCTTCCAGAGGGGCCGTCACCTTGAATAGCACAGTGCCGCCCTCGGTATCACGAGTGTAATTCGGATAAAGGAAGAAATACAGAACCACATGCTGCCATTGCTCTTTCTGGGCCAACAGCCGCAAGGCATACACCGAGCCATCCGCCAGTTCTATCTGCTCCGAGGCCATTTCGGTGCCCCAGCCATCGGCGTTGTAGCAGATCTGCGGCGAGTGAAAGGATTTTGCCTGGCGACTGCCGATCACACTCAGCCACACGTATTTGCCATCGGGGCGGGCATAGCGGCGATAGACATATTGCTCCGGCTCCAAGAGGATGAGCACTTCCACGTTCGTCTGCGGGATGTCAGCGCCCTGCCATTCGCCCACTTGCAAAGGCAGCGCCTGCAGGTCGGAGTTCAGACTGAAGTCGTAGTTAGCCTGGATCGTCGTCTCTCGTTGCGTGCGCCGCCAGCGATCGATATCGGCCACGAAGGTGTGTTCGCCGCCGGCTGCGCGTGTCCTCGACCAATCGCGCGCATAAATCGCGCCGACCGCGAGCAAAGCTAGCATCAACAACGCCAGGATTACAAGAGGTCGGCGCGTAGATTGCGGCTGCGCAGGAGCCACGCCAGCAATATCAGACATAGGAAAGCGATGAGAAAGAAGATGATGCCGGAGTAATCGTGGTAATAGGTGAACGCGGCATCGACGCCCCAATTATCCGCCACCCAAAGCAGAGAACTCACCCGAAACATATTGCCCAGAATGGCGATGGGGATGGCCGCCAGCACGATCAGCAGTTTGCTGTACCAGGGGCCGTCGATCACATAGGCAAACACAGCGACGAGCGTGAACAGGGCGACGATGGAGCGTAAGCCCGAACATTGCGCGCCCACGACCAGATTGGCGTTTGGCAGGGTGACGGCCGTGCCGTTGACGATGACATCCATGCCTAGCGCCTGCACCGCTTTTGATGAGAGATTGCCGGTGAACATCGCCATGGGCAGGCTGCTGGCTTCGACAAAGGGCAGCGGCACCATGAAGATGAGGAAAGCCAGGGGGAAAGCCAGCCGTCGTAATGCCGCCCCGCCCCACAGATACCAGACGATGCCGGCGAAGAGGCCGATCATGCCGAAGGACGCCAGGAAATAGGCTCGCTGGAATAGGGCGATGAGATAGACTGCCAGCGCCGCCACGAGCAGGAACAGGCCGAGGTTGCTGGGGCGGCGTTCGCCGCGCGGCAGCAATCGCCAGGCGAAAAAGGCGGAGACCAACGGAACCAGCACCCCATGCGAATAATAATCGTTGCTCCACCATTCATTCGCCAGCCAGCGCAAAGTGGGCAATAACACCAGCGCGCCCACAATGACGGTCAGGGCGTAGATCAACAGATTGGAGCGGCGAAATGAGGTGGACAAGGAACTGGCTCAGCATACGCCCTGAGACGAACGTTCGGGCGGGAATGGCAGCAGTCTAGCATACTTGCGATAAAGGGTACAGGGCCGTGATTCCAAAACCAGATTTGCCAGAACACGACGACTGAACCACAATCGTCAGAAATATTCCCCTATCTCATCCTCTCATTTTCTATGCTCTCCGCCGCTGTCATCATCCCCAACTGGAATGGCGCCAGACACCTGCGCGTGTGTCTGGATAGCCTGCGCCGCCAAACGCACCCCGATTTCGAGGTCATCGTCGTGGACAATGGCTCGACCGACGAGTCGAGGTCCATGCTGCGTGAGGAGTTTCCGGAGGTGAAGGTGCTGGCTTTTGACGACAACTACGGCTTCGTCATCGCCAGCAACCGGGGCGCGCAGATGGCTGCGGCTGATGTGGTGGTGATGCTGAATAACGACACGGAAGCCGAACCGGGCTGGCTGGCAGCATTGTGTCAGGCCTTGGAAGAAAATCCGCAGGCTGGGGCGGCGGCCAGCAAGATGCTGCTCTTCGACCGGCGTAACATACTGCACTCGGCCGGCGATATGCTCGGCCCGGACTTCATGCCCCGCAACCGCGGCGTCTGGGAAATCGACCATGGTCAATACGATGCCGACGTTTGGGTCTTTGGGCCTTGCGGCGGGGCTGCGGCCTACCGCCGGGCGCTGTGGGAGGAATTGGGCGGGTTCGACGAAAGCCTGTACATGTATCTGGAAGATGTCGATCTGGCCTGGCGCGCCCATCAGGCCGGTTGGAAGACCCTGTTTGCGCCGGAGGCAAGGGTTTACCATCACCTCAGCGCCACCGGCGGCGGCGTGATCGCCAGCTATTACGTAGGGCGAAATACCGTGCTCTTACACCGGCGCTATCTGTCAGCAGGCCAGTGGCTTAAAGCCCTGCCTGCCCATATCCGGATCGTGTGGGACGCTTTGCGCGCCTGGCGGGGCGAGGCGGCGCGGGCGAGGTTGCGCGGCGTGCGGGATGGCATCCTGGGCCGGGAGGGAAAAGCGCATGGCTGAACTTGAATCCGCCCAGATCGAAAGACCCGACCTGCTGTGGCGACCCAACCTGATCGTCTTCATCAGCAACGCCTGCATCATGATCATCGAGCTGGTGGCCGGGCGGATGGTCGCCCCCTACATCGGCGTGTCGCTCTACACCTGGACGGGCGTCATCGGCGTGATCCTGGCGGGCATCAGCCTGGGAAACTACATCGGCGGTAAACTGGCCGATAGCCGGGCTTCACGTCAGCTTCTGGGGGCGCTGTTCATCGCGTCCGGGCTGGCGACCTTCAGCATCTTGTTCACGGTCAATCTCGTCGGCGATTGGGGCACGCCGCCCAGTTGGCCGCTGATCGTGAGTGTGTTGTTTTTCGTGGCGGCCGTATTCCTATTGCCCAGCGTCATCCTGGGCTGCATCTCCCCAATCGTCGTCAAACTGACGCTGCGGGACCTGCACAACACCGGGGATGTCGTGGGCAAAATCTACGCCTCATCCGCCGCCGGCAGCATCGCCGGCACATTCCTCACCGGCTTCTTTCTGATCTCCTGGTTTGGCACAAGCACCATTCTGCTCGTGGTCGGAGCCGTGCTGATCATTCTGGGGATCCTATTGGGGCAATGGCGAAAAGGCTGGCGCTGGCAGATCATTGCGATTGTGCTGGTCGTGATATTCGTGGTTGTTCCGCCGGTTCAGGCTTTGCGCCAGGGGCCATGCTGGCGGGAAACGAACTACTTCTGCATCAAAGTCTACGACAAAGAGCAGGACGACGGCAGCCTGGTGCGGGTGCTGGCCCTCGACCGCCTGGTGCATAGCTATACCTCTCTGGATGACCCCACCAAACTCGTCTACGGCTATGAGCAAATGTATGCCGAAGCCAGCGAATATCTGATGCAGCGAATAAGCAGGCCGAAAGCGCTTTTTATTGGCGGCGGCGGATACACCTTCCCCAAATATCTGGAGGCCGTCTATCCCCAGACCGTGATCGACGTCGTCGAGATCGATCCGGCGGTAACCCAAACCGCTTACAGCGTGCTCGGCTTGCAGCCGGATACCAGCATTCGTAGTATCAACGAAGACGCCCGCCAGTTCTTCATCAATCTGAACCCGGACGTTCATTATGATCTGGTGCTCGGCGACGCCTTCAACGACTATTCCGTGCCCTATCATCTGACCACGCACGAATTCAATCAACTGGTGCGCGCACATCTCTCCGACGAGGGCGTCTATCTGGTCAATCTAATCGATGGCACGGAGCACCGATTCCTGGCCGCCTATGTCCGCACATTGCGTCAGACATTTCCTCATGTTTACGTCGCTCCCACCGGTGAAGGTTGGAGAGACGTCTCGCGCACAACCTACGTGGTCATGGCGTCGCCTTCTCCACTCGATTTAGAAGAATTGCGGGCGTTGCGCGGAAACAACCAGAGTCATGAACTCGACCGCTGGCTATTGGAGCCATCCGAACTCGAAGAAATCCTGGTTGCGGTTCCCCCCATCCAACTGACTGACGACTATGTGCCGGTGGATAATTTACTGGCGACCGTTTTCAACGAGTCGGCTGCGACGCGGTAGATTGAGGACGGCTGGCAACCCTTATCAAAACGGATTGGAAAACACTTTTGCCGAACATTTGTTCTTGACAAAAACCGCGCATTAAGAGTATACTACCAGCATCGTAAAATCGGATTGCCACAGGCAAGAACTCACAACAGGAAGGTATTGAGATGTATCAGAAGACAATCGTAATAGGACATTTGGGCCGAGACCCCGAGATGCGTTACACGCCCAGTGGGCAAGCAGTGACTAGTTTTAGTGTGGCAACCTCACGCCGATGGACCGGCCAGGACGGCCAGCAGCAAGAGAAGACCACCTGGTTCCGCGTTTCCGCCTGGGGCAAACTGGCCGAGATATGTAATCAGTATCTTAACAAGGGTAGCCTGGTTTTAGTTGAAGGCGATGTGGATGCCAGCGCTTTCACGGGCCAGGACGGCCAGCCACGGGCGAGCCTGGAACTGAACGCCCGCAATGTACAGTTCATGCCCAGGGGCAGCCAGTCAGCCAGCTATGATGACGACAATACCCTTCGCGACCGTGGCGGCTTGGAAGAAGAGGAAATCCCCTTCTAGTCCTGACGAACCGGCAACTGAATCTGTAAACGAAACGACCATCGCATCAAACGGTGGTCGTTTTTTTAAATTGCAGATGGTTGGAAGAAGAACAATCTGCGTCATCGGCGAAATCTGTGGATTCGATGCTTCTACAATATCGGCCGCCACCGGCAGAGGGCCGTCGCCGGTGGCGTTACCGATACGCACAAGGTGGTTGGGTCAGATGCCCAGATAAGAACGACGCACTTCTTCGTTGTTCTCCACCTCGGTGCACAGACCATGAAGATCGACCTTGCCTTCGCTCAGCACATAGCCGTAGTCCGCGACTTTGAGCGCCATGCGCACGTTCTGCTCGACCAGCAGAATGGTGATGCCCTCGCGTTTTAGTCTGCGGAGAGACTGGAACAGATCGAGGGTGAGCACCGGTGCCAGGCCGAGTGAAAGCTCATCGATCATGAGAATGGTTGGTTCCGACATGATGCCGCGACCGACAGCCAGCATCTGTTGCTCGCCGCCGCTGAGAGTGCCGGCCTTCTGATCCGCACGCTCTTTCATGCGGGGGAAAATCTCGAACACCCGGTCCAGATTTTCAGCCATTTGCGCCCGACTGTGTTTGGGGGTGGCTCCCATCTCCAAATTTTCGCGCACGGTCATGGTCGTGAACAACTGTCTGCCTTCAGGCACCATGATCAACCCCAACTCCGCTTTGGCATGCGGCGGCAATTTGGTGATCTCTTCGCCCTTGAAAAACACCTGTCCTTGCCAGGGCTTAAGCTGCCCGACGATGCTGCGCAACAAGGTGGTTTTGCCGGAGCCGTTGGAGCCGACCAGGGTTGTCAGCACGCCTTCTTCCAGCGCCATATCGACGCCCCAGAGTATCTGTAATTCTCCGTAACCGGATGTGACGTTTCGCACTTCAAGTAATGCCATGCTAACCTCTCTCCTCTTCCAGCAGGCGTTCGGCCAATTCAGGATCGCCCAGATAGGCTTCGATCACCTGCGGATTCTCTGAGACTTCGGCGGGCGAACCCTCGGCGATAAGCTCGCCGTAGTTCAGTACGATCACCCGGTCCGAGACATTCATGATTGCGTGCATGATGTGCTCGATCATGATGATGGTCACGCCCTGGTCACGGATCTGGCGGATCGTATCGACCATCTTGCTGACCTCGGTTGTGTTCAGCCCGGCCAAAACCTCATCCAACAACAACAGGTAGGGACGAGCCGCCAAAGCGCGGGCCAGTTCCAGGCGCTTTTTCTGAGCCACATTCAGGCTGCCTGCCAGTTGGCCGGTTCGAGACGTCAGGCCCACGAATTCGAGCACCTCGTGGGCGATGGATTCGGCTTCACCCAACCGGTGATTCTCCTGCCCATAGCAGGCCCCGACCATCACATTCTCCAGCACGGTCAGGTCATTGAGCGGGCGCACGATCTGATGCGTGCGAGATAGGCCCAGATCGGCGACCTTGTAGGTCGGCAGCCCCGTAAGCACGGTACCGCGAAACGTAACAGCGCCTTCGGTGGGCGGATAGACGCCGTTGATGCAGTTGAAAAGCGTGGTCTTGCCAGCGCCGTTGGGGCCGATCAGCCCCAAGATTTGGCCTTCGGGCAGGTCGAACGTGACATGGTTGACTGCGGTCAATCCGCCGAAGCGTTTGGTGACATTGTTGACTTGCAGGATCATTCCAGCACCCTCCGCAAGAAGCTTGATCTCGAACGCAGCCAGCCGACGGCGCCACTGGGGATGAACAACACGATCAGCAGCAGCAGCACGCCCGCCACCGCCAACTGAATGTCTTTGATCTTCAATCCCGCCAGGGTCAGGTCACTGGTAAGCAGCGTGCCGCGAAGTCCCTGATAAACGGCTGCGCCAAGGATAGGCCCAAGCACCGTGCCCTGTCCACCCAACATGACCATGACCAGCAGTTCGATCGACATGTGCAGGCGAAAAGCGCTGCCCGGTTCGATGATGCCTTGTTTGAAGAAGAACAACACGCCGAG
The DNA here is from genome assembly GCA_024102915.1 of Caldilineales bacterium. Lineage (GTDB taxonomy): Bacteria > Chloroflexota > Anaerolineae > J102 > J102 > JAGFJG01. The sequence goes on along the minus strand of JAGFJG010000111.1, from coordinate 9,918 downwards.
GATGCCGGGGAAAATGGCCGAAAGCACATAAGCCCAGGTCTTCGATCGAGGGGCGATAACGCCCATCACCTCGGCGGCATCTTCGTCCTCGCGGATGGCCATCAATCCTAGGCCGAACTTCGACTTCTTGACGACGAAACTGGTGATGACGGTGATCAGGGTAATTGCCGCGACACTCACGTAGATAATCCACAAGGCGTTCGCCGCGCCTCCATAGTCGCGATAGACGCTGAAGTTGAGACGCATGCCGTTGGGGCCGCCGAGCAGAGGGATGTTGACGACGAGCGCCTTCATGGCTTCGTTAATGCCGATAGTAGCCAGGGCGAAGTAAGCGCCTCGCAGTCGCAGAATGGCCAGACCCAGCAATAGGGCGAGAACCCCGGAGACGAGGCCGCCGACCAGAGCTGCCAGGCCCAGGTTCCAGCCCATTTCCGAGATCAGGAAGAAGCCGATATAACCTCCGAATCCGAAGAAGACGATGTGACCGAAGCTGACATAGCCGGTGTAACCCAGCAGGATGTTCAGGCTCGATGCCAGGCCGACAAAGAGCAGGACGGTGAACCATGTTTCGCGGCGGCTGGCCCCGCCCGATGCGCCCCAGATGATAAACAGGAGCACCAGGCCCACGTCGATCCAGAAACCGGGATTACGTAGGACTCTCATTTTCTCGCTCCGAAAAGGCCTTGGGGACGAACCAACAGGATGAGGATGAAGAGCACGAATTCGAGCACAGGCACCCATGTCACCTTCATGAACACCGGCACCAGACCTTCGATCAGTCCGAGGATAATGCCTCCTAGCAGCGCACCCAAAGGATTGCCGAGGCCGCCCAGGACGACGATGACGAAACTCTTCAACTCATAGGTGCCGCCGGAAAGGATGGTGAAAGGCAGGGCCATGGCAATGAGTCCGCCGGCCACGGCTGCCAGCGCCGTGCCAATGCCAAAACTCATGGCCAGCACGCGGGTGGAGGGGATGCCCATCAATCCGGCCGAAGCTCGGTTGTCGGCGACGGCCCGGATGTACTTGCCCGGACGCGTCCTGTTGAGAAAGAGATAAAGCAGCGCCGTTACCAGCAGGGCCAGGATGGCTGAGGTCAGGCGGGTGCCCGGAACGGTGATTGGGCCTATGACGATGATGCCCAGGCTATAATCCACGTTGCGGAAGGAAGTCGAGAAAACCGCCGTGCCGATCCCGATGATGATCATATTCACCGAGAAGGTGGAGAGCAGGCTGGAGAGGTGTGGCGCATCGATGACACGGTGGACGGCAGCGATGTAGATGATGACGCCCAGGATGAGGCCCATGATCGCCACCAGAATCAAGCCGATGAAGGGGTTCAGGCCAAGAAGGGTGTAGCTGAGATAGACGCCGAACATACCCAGGGCGATGATGGGGCCATGAGCCAGGTTGATGACATTCATCACGCCGAAAATCAGGGTCAGACCCATTGCGGCCAGGCCGTAAACCACACCCACCAACATGCCGTCGGTCATGGATGCCAGCAATTGTTCAAACATGAAACAGCCTCCAAGCTGTGGTATGGAACGCCCGCCCTTCTATCTAAGAACGGGCGGGCGTTGTTGCTGGATGGGTTTAGCGGGTGATGGGGTCTGCGGTTCGTCCTTCCGCCGGCCAGATCACTTCTTTGACCAGGTTGCCGCTATCATCGCGTTGCCACTGCACGAACACCATGCTATGGCCAACCTGCAAGCCGTGCTGGTCGGGATTGGATTCGAAATCCAGCTCTCCGTAGAAGGTCATCAGGTCCATGTCGTCGAGTGCCGTCTTGATGGCGGCGCTATCCAACGACCCCGCCTTTTTGATCGCCTCGCCCAGAACCAGGCCGGCGATATAGCCGCCAGCGGCGTGGTACGATGGCTCTTCGCCGTATGCGGCCATGTAGGCATCGGTGAATTCAGCCCCGGTCGGGCCGGCCCAGTCGATCCCGGCTGCCGCTGCCGCCTCGGCGGTGAACTTGGCCTGCGGCTCCCATTGGCTGGGACCGATCACGCCCACGGCGGAGTCGCCCAATTCGGCGAAGGTTGGTTCGGGCGGAGCGACGAGGAGAGCGACATAGGGGACATCCACATTCTTCTCAGCCAACTGGCGGGCGAACGTGCTGCCATCCTGGAAATGGCCGCCGCCGAGAATGGCATCCGGCTCGGCCTGTTGGATTTTATTGATGAATGGTGCGAAGTCGGTTGTGGCGGAATCATAGCCTTCGAACAGCACGACTTCGTAGCCTTTTTCTTCCGCATAGGCGTTGACCGCTTCGGCCACGCCAGTCGAGAAGTTGTCATTCTCGTGTACGATGGCGATCCTCTTGACGTCGGGCGCATCAGAGGCCAGGAAATCGACAGCGCCGGTCAGATACTTGCTGGCCGGGGTGTAGACCTGATAGACGCCGGTGAAACCCTGCTCGTAGTTGCTGTCGGACGCGGCGCCGGTTGTCACCATCACCTTCTCGTACTGCTCGGCGATGACCGAAGCGGCCGAGGTCAGACCAGATGAATACGGGCTTATCAGAAAATCAGCACCGTCTTCGGTGGCAAGGCGAGTGTAGAGTTCCTGCACCCGGTCGGTGTTGGATTCGTCATCATAGGATTTGGCGTCGAATTTGAGGACCGTGCCATCGGCGAGTTCGATGCCGCCGGCATCATTCACCCCCTGCATCCACATGTTGAAACCGTTGGTCTGACGTTCGGATTCAACGTTGTATTTCCCGGTTTGCGAGGCCGTGAAGCCGATGGTAACCATCTCTTCGGCGGCAGGCTGCTCCGCGGCCGGCTGTTCGGCCGCGGGTTGTTCGGCTGGTGCGGCAGGGGCGGCGGCAGGCGCGCTGGCGCACGCTGAAAACGCCAGCGCCGCTATCAAGACAATCAATACCAGTAACAACGATTTGCGAGACATGGTGCATCCTCCTTGATGCTTGGTGCGAAACAAACGAACGAATGAAAGGGTGCGTACTGCGCATAGCATGTTGAGCGGGGGAATACCAATACGCAGTACGCTAGGGCTACGACGAAAACTCGACGATGCTTCTACCTTACAGGGCGGAGGTCAACATCTCGTAAACAGATATATTCAGTTTGTAAATAGTTTGTTAAAAGTTCGGCATAAGTGAAGATTGATGATCGAAGATTGGCTTTCCTGAAATAACCGCGGAGGGCGCAGAGATCACAGGGAAAGATACCCTGTTTCGAGCCTCGAAATCACATGAAATCTCCGCGTCCTCCGTGGTTGAGCCCCTTTTCTCTAGAGCCATCATTGAGATACAGAGAACTCACATTCTCACTTGCCCCGCACGCCCTATGACGCAAAACGATATCCCAGACCGTGCTCCGTAATGAGATGAGCCGGATTGGCGGCGTCCTTCTCCAGTTTTTTGCGCAAGCGCCCAATGTAAACGCGCAGATACTCACTTTCGTTGCCATACTCCGGTCCCCACACATTCTGCAATATCCGGCGATGTGACAGCGCCCTGTCCGGGTTCTGCATCAGATAATGCAGCAGGTCGAACTCGGTACGGGTGAGTTTTACCTCTTTGCCATCGCGCATCACCCGCCCCTTTTCCGGATCAAGCGTGATATCCCCGGCGTGCAAGACGCCTTCCTCGGCCGGCTGTGCTGTCCAACGCATACGACGCAGCGCCACCCGCACGCGCGCCAACAGTTCTTCCACACCAAAAGGCTTGGTCAGATAATCGTCGGCCCCCATGTTCAACGCCATCACCTTGTCTCGTTCTTCGTCCAGGGCGCTGAGGACGATAATCGGCAGAGTAGAGACTCGCCGGATGCGCTGGGTCGTCTCCAGACCATCCATGTGCGGCATCATCAAATCCAGGATGATAAGATCGAGCGCCTCGCTCTGGAAAATCGCCATCGCCTCCAGACCATTGGCGGCCTTCGTCACCGCGTAGCCGCGCGCAGCCAGATTCCGGCTGATGAACTCGCGCAGGGGTTGCTCATCATCGACGACCAGGATGCGAGCGCCGTTGCTCATGTTTGCGACCTCATCTCGATTGACCGCCATGCAACCTCCGGTGGCGGGATCGTGGGGATGGAGAAGGCGAAGAGCGCGCCGGGATGCGCATCCTGCACCCAGATGCGGCCGCCATGCGCTTCTACAAAACCCTTACAGATCGCCAGACCCAAACCCGCCCCGCCAATCCGCCTCTCCCTTTCGACTTCGCCCCGGTAAAAGCGGTCAAAGATTCGCTCCTGCTGGTCGAGCGGCACACCTGTCCCGTAATCACGCACCTGTACGACGATATGCCCATCCTGCCGTTCGGCGGTGAGCTCGATATCGGAATCGGGCGGCGAATACTTGGCGGCGTTCTCCAACAGATTCCGCACGACCGTTTCCATGCGCGGGGGGTCAATCCAGAGTTCCGGCAAATTGGATTGCACCTGAATCCGCAGTCGCCCATCCAACCGTCGTCCATCCCGTGCCGCGGCCTGTTCGAGCAGATCGCCCATGGAATACAACTCGCGCTGAATCCGCAACGCGCCGCCCTCCAACCTGGACAGGTCGAGCAAGTTGTTGACGAGGGTCGTCAATCGGTCGCTTTCGTCGCTGATAGTTTGGATGAATTCCCGCTGTGCGGTGGCGTCCCATTCCACGTCCTTGGCCAATAATGTGCTGGCAAAGCCTTTGATGGAGGCGAGCGGCGTTCGCAATTCGTGCGACACAGTCGAAAGCAAAGCCGATTTCATCCGATCCAGGTCTTTGTCGTGGGTGATGTCCTGCCAGTATTGGCCCCAGCCGATCAACTCGCCCCCGGCATCCGTGACTTCGAAGATATGCAGGCGCACGTCCTGCGGCCTGCCCTCTCGACCGGGCCGCGTGATGTCGATGCTCATCGCACCGCCGCCGCCGATAGCTGCCTGGAATGATTGCAGCGCCTGCGCCGGATCCTGGCTGCTGGACAAAAGCGCGTGCGTCAATTCTGTGGCATGTCTCTGCCGGGCGATGGCGCGGCGCATGCCCAACATATCGGCGGCGCGCTGATTACAAAATAGGACGTCGTCGGTGAGGCTGGCGAGGATCAGCCCGTCGTTCAGGCTTTCGACGATGGCCTCGAGACGCCGGGTTTGTTCTTGCAGGCTGGCGTCGGATTGGGCAAACAGGGCCGCGTGCTCCATCGCCATCGCCGCATGGTTGGCAAAACTGGCGACAAGCTCCAGATCGGCGGTCGAATACTGGTGGGGTTCGTTCCGATAAAGCACCAGAGCCGCAGGCGCGGCATGTTGTGTGATCAGCGGCACAGCCAGCAAAGAGCGAAATCCTTCGACATGGGCGCGGGTGCGCATCTCGTCCGAATAGATCGGGTTCATGTCCACGTCAGTGATCTCGACCACGGCCTGACTGCGCAGGGCTTCCATCGCTGCGGAGTGTGGTTCCGACGGCTCGATCCGCAATTGCTCCACATAGCCGGGAGACAGCCCGCGGCTGGCGCGGATGCGAAAGACATCCAGCCGCCGGTCATGCACGACGACCGCCGCCCGATCCACATCGAGCAGGCGTTGCACCTCGGCGACGATGTTGTCGATGACCTGCGAAGAATCGAGCGAACTCACGACCGAACGGCTGGTCTCCAACAACGTGGACAACTCGCGAAAACGCTGATCGATGGCGCTGGCCATGGCGGTCAATGAACGGGCTAGGTGGCCGACCTGATCCTGGCGTTTGGATAAAGGCTCCAACCCAACCTCGGCCAATTCGTCCGCGGCAGTGCGCCGCCCCACCCGCTGGCTGTACTCGGCCAGACGTTCGAGCGGCGCCATCACCCGGCGGGAGAGCGCCCACCAGAATACGATTCCGCCCGCCAGATAGATGGCGATCGCCGCCAGCAACAGGCGATGATAGCGGCGGATTGTGGCGAAGGCGATGTCGGTCGGACGCTGTACGATCACACCCCATCCTGCCGCCGGAACCGGAACATAGGATCGCACCCATTCGCTTTCATCGGGCGCGGTCGAGATCGTCGTGCCGCTGGCGCCGCTGAGCACCCGCTCCACCACGCCATCATTCCAGGCGTCCCAGTCAGGCAAGAGATATTCGGGCAAACCCAGGTCTTCGCTGTGGCGGACGCTGAGCATCGCTTCCGCCGGAATGGTGGCGTCGGGCAAGCCGGGGTGGGCGACCACCTGGCCGCCTGCATCCACGACGCTGATAATCAACCCCCGGTCTTCGATATCCTCGGCCACAGCCTTGAGCGTGTCACTGAGATTTTCCAGGGCGAGATTGGTCGCCACGATCCCGGTGAACGCGCCGCTCGCGTCGTAAAGTGGCATGACGGCGGTGGCGACTGGCTGGCCTGTTGTGGGCGAGATGCGCCCGTTGGAAAAGATGGGGCCATCGCTTTGCAATGCGGCCTGGAAATACTCGCGGAACGAGAAATTGACGCCCACCGTGCTCGACGGCCCTTCCGGATAGTGGTAGATCATGATGCCATCAGGGCCGAGCCGATAGACCAGATTCACGTCGTTGCGCGCCAATGCCACGTCTCGGAACAGCGGCGCCATGCCATCGACATCGGTGTTCATCACGGCCTGTTGCCCGGCCAGACTTTGCACCGTGTGCACGGCATTGCCCAACGTTGCATTCGTCTCCAGGGCAATGGCGCGAGCCAGCGCCAGGTCAGCCGCCTGCGCATCTTCCTGCAGGTTGGCGCGAGTCAGGTTGTCGAAAATCAGCGCGCCCAACAACACTGGCCCGATAAAGAGCAAGTACAGGGCCAGTACCTGAAGCCCCAAATCGTTGCGGAGCGATGTGCCGTTTGATACGTGCGGGATCAGCCGGTGAGGCCGCTTATGCACACAGCATTCTCCCTGAATGAGCGCGGCGTTGCGAACTGCGACACATCCTACCAATTATCGGGTTGGATTTGCAAGCGATATGCAGAGGGTAAGGTGAGTCGCCTCTAACCTCGCAGGATCACTATCGCTTCGGGGGTGATGTCTAATGCCAAACGATCACCGGGATGATAGCCGGCAAGGACGCCTGGGATTTCGAATTCCATCTCTGGCAGATCGGCGTCGGCAGCTTTGAGACGCACCAGTGTGTGCGCCCCGCGAAAAGAGCTCATGGTCAGCGTGAGCGAGACACGGTTCGCAGCCGGGGTTTCATCAGCCGCCGGGCGAGCGTCTTCCGGCCGGATCAGCGCCATGATGTTGTCGCCGGTGTGCAGGCCTGCGGGCAATGATTGCGAGAAGAGGGGCCCCAAAGGCGTGTCCAGGCTGGGGGGGGCGAGGGCAGACACGCTGGCCGGGAGGATATTCTTGAAGCCGAGAAAGCGGGCGGCGAACACCGTGGCCGGTTGCAAATACATATCCGCCGGAGTGGCTTCTTGCTCGATGCGCCCCTGATTCATCAACACCACCCGGTCGGCGATGGCGAAGGCTTCCATCTGATCATGCGTGACGTAGAGCGTGGTCTGGCGCAGGGTCTGCAAAAGATGCCGGAGTTCGGCCAAAAGCTGGTCGCGCAACAGGCGGTCGAGCGAGCCAAGCGGCTCATCGAGCATGAGCAGGCGGGGGCGAGGAGCCAGACTGCGGGCCAGCGCCACCCGTTGCTGTTGTCCCCCGCTCAACTCAAACACCTTGCGCTCGCCAAACCCCTCCAATTCCACGACATCCAGAAGCTCGGTCACCCTGGCGGCGATCTCCGCCTGCGGCCAGTACTGCATGCGCAGCCCGAACGCGATATTGTCGGCCACGCTGAGATGAGGAAACAGGGCGTAATCCTGAAACATCAGCCCGAACCCGCGCCGATGCGGCGGCAGGCTGGTGATGTCGTTCCCTTCGCAGATGATCTGACCCCGGTCAGGCTGCTCCAATCCGGCGATGATCCGCAGCAGTGTAGTTTTGCCGCAGCCGCTCGGCCCCAGCAGGCAGACCGCCTCCCCGGCGGCCAGCGTCAGGTCGATGCCCTGCAGCACGAGGGTTTCGTCAAAGCTTTTCTCGATCCCGTGCGCGGTGAGAAACGCAGCCGACTCGTCCATCAGCCCTTCGTGCGAGTGGCCACGATCGTATAAAGCGCCTGCTTTTTCCCCTGATAAATCTGGTGGTGATAGACGATCCGGCTTTTCTCGAACCCCAAAACGCCCAGGTATTGCTGCATGACCTCCGGCGAAAACAACCACCAGGTCTCATTCGGCTGGCCGCTGCGGAAATCGGGCAGGAAGGCCATGTAGGGGCTGCGCAAACGGCTGAGCAGCCGCACGACCAGGGGGTGCTGCCACATCAATTCGGCCACGATGATCGTTTCACGCGTCAAGCGGGCGGCGTTTTGCAGGGCGAGAAAGGGGTCTCGCAAGTGCAGCAGCATCGAGCACAGTGTGCTGATGTCGACCATGCCGATGCCGGAGGGGATGTCGTAGACGGTGCCGTAAACCATTTTGGCCTGAGAGTTGTGGGCGCGATGGTTCAGCCAGAAGCCGTTGTTCAGGCGGCGGATATGGGTTTTGCGTTCAGCCTGAAATGCGTCGCTGTCCTGCCCGGCGAATGGCACCACGTCCCAATCGTAGTTTTCGTTCAGATCATAGGCGACGACTTCAGCGCCTCTGCTTTCCATGTGGAAACAAAGATAACCGCTGGCCGTGCCGATTTCCAGCACGCGCTTGCCGTCAAAATCGACATTCCCCAAATAGGCGTCCGGGTCGTCGCGCAAGTCCCAGGCGCCGGTGACGGGTCCAAATCCGGGGATGTCCATCGTGTGATAGAAGTCGCACTCCGCCAGGTCGGTGACGACGCGAGGCTGAGCGAAGGGGGCGGTGATTTCGGCCATCTTAAGGCATTCTCACGCGAATGAGCGTCAGGCGTCGCTGGCGATCGGCCTGTTCGGATCGGTGATCCAATCGCTCCACGAACCGGCATACAGGCGCACATCACCCAATCCGGCGTGGGCGATGGCAAAGATGTCGTGGCAGGCAGTCACCCCCGAACCGCAATAGACGACGACTTGCTCCGGCGGCATGTCCGCTATCAACGGCTGATAGATTTCACGCAGAGCGTCGGCGTCGAGAAACCGTCCGTCCGTCAGATTGTCTTTCCAGGGGGCGTTCACCGCGCCGGGGATGCGACCAGCGACAGGATCGATGGGTTCCGCCAGCCCCTGATAGCGAATCGCTTCGCGGGCGTCGATCACGCGCCAGTTCGGGTCGAGGCGGACGGCTTCCACCTGATCGGCGTCGAATACGAGGTCGAGGCGAGGATGCGGCTTGAAATCCGACGGAGCGCGGGTTTCCCAACCGGACTGCGTCGCCCGGCCCTCGTTGATCCAGGCCTGCCAGCCTCCATCCAAAATGGCGACGCCATCATGACCCAGCCAGCGCAACATCCACCACAATCTCACGGCGAACCCGCCGCCGGCATCGTCATAGCAAACGACCTGTGTGGTTTCGTCGATGCCCCGGCCGCTCAACTTGCGCACGAAATCATCCACATCCGGCAGGGGATGGCGGCCAGTGACGCCGGGGATGATGGGGCCGCAGAGATCATCGTCCAGGTGGGCGAAGACCGCGCCGGGGATGTGCGATGCCAGGTAGTTTTTCTGGCCCACGGTCGCGTCTTTGAGCGAGAAGCGGCAATCGACAAGGACGCAGGCATTCCGGTCGAGCAGTTCGGCGAGTTCGGAAGTTGTAATCAGTGTGTTGTACATGAGGCAGGTATCGAGTGTCACGTTTTACGCTTGCGCCTTTCGTTCCTGCGCTCGTCGATGCAGGGCGGAGGCCACATGGGCCGGGCACATATTGGAGATATCGCCGCCCAGCATGGCGACTTCCTTCAGGATGCTGGCCGAGAGAAAACTGTGTTCCTGGCTGGTCATCAGGGCGCAAAATTCGATCTCCGGGGCCAGCTTTTTGTTGGTGAGTGCGATCTGGTATTCATATTCGAAATCGGAAATAGCGCG
>JAGFJG010000045.1 GCA_024102915.1 Caldilineales bacterium | reverse complement strand
TCAACATGGCGGCGATTGGATCAGGTCTCTCACTGTCCAACAGCTGCTGTAAACGGGCTGCGTCCTGCAGCAGCGTTTCCGTTTCGGTGCGCACATCACGGGCAAGGCGCAGGGAGGTCCAGCGGTCTGGTGTCAGCACGACGGGGGGTTGGAGCGAATGACCATCGCTGGCGGCATCCGGCGTGACGACTGCCCCCAGCACGCCAAAGAGGAGGAAGAGGGCCAGCAACAGGCCGAGACCGCGCTTCCAATCCAGATTGACTTCCAGGGATGCAGGCTCTTTTTGGGGAAACATGGCGACAATTACCTGACAATCATGCGATATCGGCTGCGCGCCTCCACCTCGATGGTGAAAGCGGGGGTCAGGCCAAACATCAGGGTGAGATCACCGGAGGCTGTTGCCGACACTTCATCGGCGCCTTCGTCAATGGCGATGGCGTCAAGACGAGGCCTGTACGTGGGCTGATGCAATCCCGCCACGCTGCCAGCAAAGGCATCACGGGCGGCGGATTGAGCGCAGTCAGGCATTAGCCGCACATCGCCGCTGTTCTGAAAGTGGTGGATATCCCCGCATTGCGCGGCCGCGGCGGCCGCCGCTGCATCCACGCCCGTGGCCAGGGTGGAACGCAGGCGAAAGTAGCGAGGAACATCGATGCTGAGACCACCCAGCGGAATTAAGACCGTCACCAACACCAGCGTGCTCCACACCAGGTCGCCGCGGCGATCTTGCAGCCAATGGCCGAATTGAGCGATACCAGGGCTGAAAAAGCCAACTCTCACTCGATGCAGGCAGGACATCAAGGACATGACAGAGCTCCGAGTGCTACCAACCCTCTTTGCGGAAGCGTGAAACAGCTTCGCCGCTGATCTCGGCAGCGCCAGATCCGCCGAAAAGGCGCAAGAGGCCGGCGAAGAAGTTGGGGACGCGCCACTGTACGTGGGCGACGACATCGCCGCCGGGGTTAGGGTCGGCGGACAAAGCCACGTTGTATTCGCCCACCCCCGCCTGCAGGGACTGGTCGGCGGCGGAAAGCCCCTGACCGACCGGGTCGCTCTGCGCCATAGCGGCAATACGGGCTGCGACGTTGGCGGCGTTATTGGCGGTGACAGAGGCGTAACCGGCCAGAGCCAGATTGACCAAAGCCAGGGCGACCAATGCCATCAGGGGCAACGTCAGCGCGCCCTCGACCATGTCGCCGCGGCGATTTATTAGCCAGGAAGCAAAAGAATGCATGTTGCACGCACCATGGGAATGACGGCATACGGAGAAGCGGTGGTGAGCAGATGTGGGAGAAGGCAACTCCGCTTCCCCGTATGCCTGCCAAACTTAGAAGGATCCCGCCACCGTTGAGAGGTTGGCGGCCAGTTTGTCGCCGAGGGCGTACCAGATGCCCACGGCGGCGACCACAATGGCGACGAGAATCAGTCCGCGTTCGACCATGTCACCGGACTCGTCTAGCAGATATTGCTTGAGGGTTTGAGGCATTGTGCATCTCCTTGATTCGGGAAGCGTTGAGTTGAGGAAAACAAGAGAGCTATCTGCGTCCGTTTGGACACAAGATTCACTTCTCATCAAGAGTATATCCAGCGGCAACCCCCCTCGTCATGACAAAAAACGACTATCTTTTTCGTTTTGACGTAGTAGAAAACAACTATACACTGGCGTTCAACCCCGCATTTGCCAGTGGGATGGTTGGTTCGCTACCATTCTCCAGACGGGTCGTAGCCTCCCGCCACCCCCATCTCCGCCACCCTATCACCACACCATGAACTCAAACCCTGTGATTCGCGATTTTCGCTACACCGATCTGAACGCCGTCATCGATCTGGCGAATATCAGCTTTGCCGATGAGTTTCGCCTGATCGGCTTGAGCGAAGAGGGCTTCGCCCAGCAAGTGCGCATGATGACGCGCTTGCGCATGATTCCTTTCAAGTTCTTCGCGTGGCTATCTGGCCATCATTTTGAATTACCGATGGCCGAAGTGGAAGGCAAAATGGTCGGGTTCGGCATGGTTAGCGGGCGTAAGAGCATGAACCTGAGCACGTTGATGGTCCATCCTGACTTTCGCCGCCAGGGCATCGGCCGAGCGCTGACCGAGGAACGCCTGAGCCGTGTACGGGCTGCGGGCTTCCCTCATGTCACCGTCAGTGCTCTCACAACCAACGCTGCCTCACTGGGTAATCTCTACAAGAATGGATTCGAAGTCTACGAAACCTATACCTATTTCGAGAAGACCATCGGCGACGATGAACCCATAGTAGCCAGTCCAGCTCTACAAATCCGCACCATTCAACCCTCCGATCGCGCATTCGTGGCAGCGCTTGACCAGCAGGTCACCAACCCCACAGCCCATAGGGTTGAACCGACTGCGGTCGATCGCCTCTTCCCCTCACTTCCCACCCGATTGCTCAACCGAACCGGCGGCGCCTTGAACTGGCAATGGCTGTTTGAATTGGATGGCAAACTGCTGGGCGCATTGAGCGCTGGTGCCTGGCAACAGGCCAGCAAGCTCGATTTCGATCAACCTTTGTTTCGCGATGAAGACGCTGCTCTGTTACCAGCAGCGCTAGATTGTGCCATCAACGACGCGAATTATCTCGGCATGGCAGGCGCGCGCGTCACCCTTTCGGAGGACAGAGCTGCGCTGCGAGAAGCCTTGCTGGCAGCGGGCTGGCGGCCCAACGAATCGCTGCACAAACTCGTGAAATGGCTGGGGTGAGATTTATTTCACCGTCACCTCCAGCTCGCACGTCCATACAGCCTTTTCGCCGCCTTCCCACGGTCGGCTGTATGCCAGGTTGATCGTGCTTTGGCCGGGTTTCAGGCCCTCGAATACCCAGACCTCCTGACCGGCCGCGCCTACACCATTATTTGTCGCCCCGACCTCTTCGTAGCGTTGTGAATTCAGTTTCAGCACGGATTCGTCGGATATCGCCACTGGCTCCCACTGAAATCCGGTGGTGGGGTTAGCGCACAGAGTGAGGGTGAGGGTCTCGCCGACCGAAATGGTGGTGGCGCCTCCGCCCTGTGACTGTGCATTGAAGTCTCCGCATGTCATTGAAAATGTGGCGCCGGACTTGCTGCAGCCTGCCAACAGCAGAACCAGCAACACGAGGCAGAACGAAAGGCGGAATTTCATGGCATCCACTCCTATGTCGAGATGCAAGGACCGGCTTGTCTTTGACCAAAGACGCTCAATTGCGAACGCGGGTTCCCCGTCACCGCGGCGGCGCTGTTGACGCTGAAACCCCAGAAGACGACGCCCCAACCAACTTGGCTGGGGCGTCGTTCAGTGAGCAGATCAGGTCTACATTTCGGTCAGGGGATGGTCGAATCGTACAGCGGCCCATCATCCACGGCGGCGCCATTTTTACCCTGGCTCTTGGGCACGCCCACTAGCACCTCGCCTGTGCAGACGTCGCCAGGACTGCTGATAGCCGCGAAGTAGATATGGTAGACGCGACCATTGCCACCGCCGTCGCGCTCGGCTCGCACCTCCGCGGTGGGAGTTCCCAGACCCTGCCCATCCGGGGCGGAACTGCCATCGCCAGTGGAGTTAACCGGTTCGTCCTGATAGATAGCATCAACGCGAATACTGATCGGGTCTCCATCTGGGTCTGTCACGCCCAACACGTCGATCGGTATGAATTGATGGTTGACGGGCCACAGCGAGCTGATGCTCGGCGCTGCCGCGGAACACACCGGCGGCCCGTTGAGTTGCAGGCCGACGATAACCGGATCGTGGTCTGAGGAACGATAAGCGTCAGGTTGATACAGTGCCGGCTGATTGTAGTCGTTATAATCAAGGGCGGCTGGCTCGTCAGCGTTGATATGCCATTCGGCCACCCCTGTCACCTGCGTCGTCAGATTGGGGCTGGACAGAGCGTAGTCAAGATAGCCGCTCTGTCCTTCAAAGATGTAGGAATAGGCGCCGTCACCCAGGTAGGCCGCTGCCAGATCGGTGTAGCCGGCCGATTTGATGGCAGTGATGGGATCTTCCATGGCGTAGGAGTTGAGATCACCCACGATGAGGTAGTCTGGGTCGCCGCTGGCGGTGGGGTCCGTGGCCAGCCAGTTCACCAGTGCCGTGGCCGCTGCCGTGCGCGTGCCATTGCAGTTGCCCTGGCCATCGCCCACATCGCTGTCACCCACATCATCACAGGTCGATCCTTTGCTCTTGAGATGGTTGACCGCCACCGTCAGTTTTCCGCCATTGGCGTTGGACCTGAAAGTCTGAGCCAGAGCAGGTCGGTTCTTGGTGTCGAGGAAGTTGGGATCAACGGAGGAGTCGAGGATGGCGAAGTTGCCCGCCGGAGTGACGGCAGCGGGTTTATAGATCAATGCCACGCGGATGGCGTCGGAACCGATTGTGCCGGTGTTGACATAGTCGTATACGCCAGGGCCAAGTAGGGTATTGAGTCCGTTCACCAGGTCCGCAATGGAGGTGTTTGGGTTGTTCTCCAACTCCATCAGACCTACGATGTCAGCATTCGTACCGGCAATGGCGGAGATGATCTTGGCACGCTGGCGTGAAAACTCAGCGGGGGTGTTGGCCCCCCGACAATCCTGTACTCCAACCGGCCCACAAATCGGGCTGCCATTGTCTAAGGTGGTGAAGTAGTTTAACAAATTCATACTGGCAACGCGTAGGTTTCCGCCCACAGCGGGAGGGGATGGCTGTCGAGGATTTGCGCGTGTGAAACTAACGGGACTGGTGGGATGCAATTCGTAGGAGTTGAAGCTGTAACCAAGCACGCCTGTCAGATTAGTGGTGCTGTCGCCGCTGCGCAGGGTGTTATCTACCCCCAGATAGGGCGGCAACGGCAGGGGGTTTTCAATGGTGCTGGCATCATCGAGCTGGATGCGGCTGTGGTTGTTTAGATCCTGCACGGCCAGGGCAGCAGCACCCGGCGCGGCCACGTGGGTGGGATTGAATAGGCGGCCGTTTACCGAGAGGTCAACTTCGCCATAGCGGCCCTGGGTGAAGTTTCCGGTGACGAATAGCGTCTGGGGGAAGGTGACCAGCATGCCCTCGAAGGCTTCCAGGTCTGCAGGGGCAGTGACGGGCAGCGTGATCGCCGCTGGTGCGGGCGCAGCGCCAACGCCACAAACGGCGATGCTGCTGACATTGTTGAGTTCGGTCAGGTCGAAAAACTCGGTGACGGTTCCCTGCACGCGTACGATATCGCCCACAGCCACATCCACGCCAAAGCTGTTGTCAAAGACGAAGATGCCGTCAGAGGTGGAGGGATCGGCATCCGTTTGCGCAGGTTCTTCCTGAACGAAGAAGCCGCGCAATTGATCGCCATTCTGAAAGTCAGCGACGACGACGCCCTCAATCACGGCGCCGACCGTGCCGTTGAGTGGACTGCCAGCTCCATTGCCCTGGATATCGAAAATCGGGGTGGCTGGATCACCGCAGAACCCGGCAGGCGGCGGCGGTGGTGGGCAGTCGTTGGCCAGGCCGGGCGTACTGGCATGCAGTGCGAAATCGACGTTATTTTGATTGGTGTCGACGCCATCAGCACAGCGGGAAATGCTGCCGTCCCCGCTATCCTCCAGACCAGCGCCAGAGCCTTCAGTGTAGGGAGCACCCGTGTCACCTTCGTAGCTGACGGTGTCTATCACCAAGCCGGCATAGGTGAGGGCAACGGCATCGGGTGATCCATTCTGGATGAAGTTGGTATCAGGGCCATCATCCAGGTCGCAGTTGGCCACGGTAATGGCATTGGCGCATACGACGAAGTAATCGCCGGCAGCCAGGGATATGGCGGGGAGGGCAATCGTGTCATAAACAGACGTGCCGTTACCGTTCACCAGTTCCAGGCTGTACCCGGTCAGGTCGACCGGTCCCAAACCTGCATTCTTGATCTCGATGAATTCGGCTGTGTCGGTGGAAGGCTGGTCGTAGTCGATTTCGTTGATCACCAATTGTGGCAGGGTCGGCATGGCGCAGTCGGCGTCGTCGCTCGTGTTGGCCGTACCCGGGGTGATACAGCGGACGCTCCAATCCGAGTTGTTCTGATTCGTGTCTATGCCATTGGGAAAACGGGAAATGCCCTGGTAGCTGCCACTGCTCGGGTCTTCCAGCCCCACGCCGGAACCCTCGGTGTAGGATGCTCCGGTATTGCCCTCATAGCTTACGGCATCGACCTGGATCCCCTGGTGGAGTAAAGCCACGGCATCGGGCGATCCGTTTTGGATGAGGTTGCTGTCGGGCGAGACATCGAGGTCGCAGTTGATGACGGTTGCGGCATCGCCGCACACGACGAAATAGTCGCCGGCGGACAGAGACACGGCCGGAAGATTAATCGTCTGATAGAGCGCGGCGCCGCCGCCACTACCATTCACCAACTGCAAGCTGTATTGGCTGAGGTCGACGACTGAGTTTCCGGTATTGAAGAGTTCGACGAACTCGGCTGTATCGGTGGAGGGTTGATCGTAGTCGATCTCATTGAGTACGACCAGCTCTACAGGGACCGGGCAGTCGTTGGCCGTGCCGGGCGTGCTGGCTCGCAACATGAAATCGACATTGTTCTGGTCGGTGTCTGTGCCATCGGCACAACGGGAAATGCTCTCACTGGCCTGGACGCCATCATCCACCAGCCCGGCGCCGGAGCCTTCGGTGTAGGGTGCAACGGTGTCACCTTCGTAGCTGACAGTGTCAACGATGGTACCGCCCAGAGACAGTACAACGGCATCGGGCGCGCCAT